>DATIFE010000143.1:0-13662 GCA_035455425.1 Anaeromyxobacteraceae bacterium
CCGCCGCGAGCCGGGCCTCCTCCGGCGGCCGCCCCGCCCCGGCCAGGCGCGCCGCGACGAGCTCGTCGGGGAGCGGCCCGAAGGAGAGGCGCAGGCAGCGCGAGCGGACGGTGGGGAGGAGCGCATCCGGCGCCGAGGCCACCAGGACCAGCACGGTGTCCTCCGGCGGCTCCTCCAGCGTCTTCAGCAGGGCGTTCTGCGCCTGCGGGTTCATGGCGTCGGCCGGGTCGAGGATCACCACGCGGTGGCGCCCCTCGAACCGCTTCAGCGCCAGCCTGCGATCCACCAGGTCGCGGATCTGGTCGACCACGATGTCGCGGGAGGGGGCGCGGCCGCCCCGGGGCTCCCACCGGCCGGCCCGGGCCATGACCCGCTCCTCCTCGACGAGGAGGACGTCGGGGTGCAGGCCCCGGGCGATCTTGCGGCAGGGCCCGCACTGCCCGCATCCGTCGTCTTGGAGATGGGGGGGCGCGGTGAGGCTGCGCCCCCCCATGCCCCCCGCTCGCTCCGGGGCAGCCTCGTCCGGCTGCCCCTGCCCTCGCCCATCGGCACCGCCCGGCGCGGTGAGGCTGCGCCCCCCCATTTCACAGTTCAGCGCCTGCGCCAGGATGCGCGCAGCGGTCCCCTTCCCCACCCCGGGCGGCCCCGCGAGCAGCAGGGCGTGGTGCAGCGCGCCGCGGCGCAGCGCGGCGCGCAGCGACCCGACGGCGCGATCCTGTCCGACGATCTCCGAGAAGGGCATGGCGCGAGGCCTTTGAGTAACAGATGGGACGCCGTGCGGCCAGAGCATCGGGCCTCGACGCGCCGTGCGGTCGGAGCGTCGGGCTCCACGGTGTGACCCCGAAGCCTCGCGGGCCGCTGGCGCGGCCCGCTCGTGCTATCTCCCCGCCAGCCGGGCCACGGCCTCGGTGAGCGCGGTGGGCTCGATGGGCTTGGGGAGCCAGGCCTGGTATCCGGCCACCAGCGCCTCGCGCCGGTGCTCGACCTGGGTGAAGGCCGTCAGCGCCGCCGCCGGCACGCGCCCGCCCCGCTCCGGCGCCAGGAGCCGCACCTGCCGGATGAGATCGTAGCCGTCGCGCCCGGGCATGGCGATGTCGGAGACCAGGACGTCGGGCGGCGCCCGCTGCAGCGCCTCCAGCGCCTCGTCGGCGGAGCCGGCGGAGACCACCTCGGCGCCCGCCTGCTCCAGCAGGCGGCGAACCGCCTCGCGCGTGTCGGGGTCGTCGTCCACCACCAGGACCCGCACCGAGGCCAGGGAGGGGCCCACCCCGGTCGGCGGCGGCGGGGCCACCACCGCCATGCCCTCCCCGGTCCGGGTGCGAGGCCGGGCAGGCGCCGCCAGCGGCAGCCGCACCGTGAAGACCGAGCCCAGCCCCGGGCCCGGGCTCTCGGCCCCCACCGTGCCCCCGTGCGCCTCCACCAGGTGGCGGACGATGGCCAGGCCCAGCCCCAGGCCGCCGTGGGCCCGGGTGGTCGAGGAGTCGGCCTGGCGGAAGCGCTCGAAGAGATGGGGCACGAAGTCGCGGGGGATCCCCTTGCCGTTGTCGGAGACGGAGATCTGGACGCCGTCGGCGACGGCCTCGGTCCGCACCTCGACGCGGCCCCCGGGAGGCGTGAACTTGATGGCGTTGGCGAGCAGGTTCCAGACCACCTGCTGCAGCCGGCCCGGATCGCCCGACACCGGCCCGGGCGCCCCGTGGAAGACGGCGATCTCCATGTCCCGCGCCTGCGCCGCCGGCCGCACCGTGTCCACCGCCGCGGCGATCACCGGCGCCAGGTCCACCGGCCGGACGTCGAGCCGCAGGGCCCCG
Organism: Anaeromyxobacteraceae bacterium; assembly: GCA_035455425.1. Taxonomy (GTDB): domain Bacteria; phylum Myxococcota; class Myxococcia; order Myxococcales; family Anaeromyxobacteraceae; genus JACRMN01. The sequence goes on from DATIFE010000143.1 coordinate 1,812, forward strand.
CGGACGATGCGCGACACGTCGAGCAGGTCGTCGACGATCTGGGCCTGGGTGGTGGCGCCGCGCTCGATGGCCTCCACCGCCTGGGCCACGCCGCCGGCGTCGAGCTTGCCGGTGCGCAGCAGCCGGGCCCAGCCCAGCACCGAGTTCAGCGGCGTGCGCAGCTCGTGGGAGAGGGTGGCGATGAACTCGTCCTTGGCGCGGCTGGCCCGCTCGGCCTCGGCGCGAGCCACCTGCTCCCGCTCCAGCAGGCTCATGCGCTCCGCCTCCACCCGCCGGAGCCACTCGCGCTCGGCCCGCAGCGTCTCCTCCACCCGCGTCCGCTCGTCGTCCGAGCGCTGCACCACGCGGGCGTTGCGCCACACCACCAGGGAGCCGGTGACCACCGCCGAGACCACCAGGAGCGAGGCGCCCACCAGCGCCTCGAACTGGCCGAGGCGCGGCCCGATCACCACGAACACGTAGCCCAGCACCACCGGGATGAGCACCACCGGGAGCAGCATCCGGCGCGTCAGCGTGCCGCCCGGCCCGCGGGAGGCCAGGAGCCGGACCGGCCCCACCTCCGGCCGCGCGGCCAGCACCGCGGCGGTGAGCAGCCCCAGGCCGGCGGCGGCGTGCGGCGCCGTCTGCGCCAGGGAGGAGCCGACGTGGACCGGCCGCAGGCCGTAGGCGTAGCTCACCAGGGCCTGCAGCGGGACCAGGCCCGCGGCCAGCGCCAGGATGGGAGCCGGCCGGAAGCCGGAGGGGCGGGCCCAGTCGAGCGACGCCAGGGCCAGCCCCAGCACCAAGAGGGCCACCGTGGTGACCAGGGGCATCCGGCCCGGGTGCAGCTCTCCGGGCGCGGCCGGCACCTGGATGAGCAGCTGGTCGACGAAGAGGGCGCGGCCGGTCAGGTACTCGGCCAGGGTGAGCGCCGCCAGGACTGCCGCCGCGGCGCCCAGGATCCGCGAGGTGCGGAGCGCCGACGGGCGGGCCGCCGCCGGGGCCGCCAGCGCCACCCCGAGCCCGCAGGCCACCAGCGACACCGCCGCGTTGGGGTGCATGGCGATGAAGCCCGGGAACAGGCTCGTCAGGGCCCCGATGCCGGCGGCCCAGCCGGCGAGCACCAGCCCGCCCAGGGCGGCGACGGCGAGCCCGCCGGATCGGCTGAAGAGCCGGAACGCCGATGCCAGATCGGGCTGGGTGTCCATGGTCGGCGCCGATGCGCTCCGCCCCCTTCCCTACCGGGATCCGGGCCCGGGGGCAAACGCCGGGCGGGGCGCGCCTGCGGCCGAAATGGACGGCCGGGCGCGCGGCGGTATCATGCCGGCGGAGGCCGCCATGCGGATCACGCCACTCGACATCACCCAGAAGACCTTCCGCCGCGCGCTGCGCGGCTACGACCGCCAGGAGGTGGAGGCCTTCCTGGCGCTGGTGGCCTCCGAGTTCGAGGAGGTGGTGCGGGAGGTCCAGGCGCTGCGGCTGGACGTGACGCGCATGGACGAGGAGATCGCCGAGTTCCGCGGCCGCGAGCGGGCGCTCCAGGAGACGATGGTCACCGCGCAGAAGGCGTGCGAGGACATCCGCGAGTCGTCCCGCAAGGAGGCGGAGATCACGCTGGCCGAGGCCGAGCTGCAGGCCGAGAAGATCGTCCAGGCGGCCCACTCGCGCTTCCTCCGGATCGTGGACGACATCTCCGAGCTGAAGCGGCAGCGCTCCGGCTTCGAGGCCCAGGTCCGCGCCCAGGTGGAGAGCCACCTCCGGCTCCTCGAGGCCTTCCGCGAGCCGGACGGCGACGAGCAGATCCAGTACCTGCCGGCGAAGAAGAAGTAGCGTCCGAGGGACCGTCCCCCGCGGCGGAGACTTCGCCGGCGACAGGCCTCGGGCCCGCCAGGCGGGCCCGAGGTGCAGTCAGTGGGCCTCCGCCCAGCTCCTGCCCCACCCCGCCTCCACCACCAGCGGCACCTGGAGCGTGCCTGCGGCGGCCATCTCGCGCCGCAGCACCGCCGCCGCCGCCTCCTCCTGCCCCTCCGCCACCTCGGCCACCAGCTCGTCGTGGACCTGGAGCAGCAGGCGCGCCTCGAGCCGCTCCCGGCGCAGCGCCTCGGCCGCCCGGACCATGGCCACCTTGGCCAGGTCGGCCGCCGTGCCCTGGATGGGCGTGTTGACCGCCATCCGCTCCGCCGCCTGGCGCAGCCCGGGGTTGCGCGAGGCGATGTCGGGCAGCGCGCGCTTCCGCCCCCAGAGCGTCCGCACCTCGCCGGTCCGGCGGGCCTGGGCCACGGTGGCGTCGAGCCAGCGCCGCACGCCGGCGTAGCGGGTGAAGTACCGGTCGATGATGCCCTGCGCCTCCGCCGGCGGCATGTCGAGCCGCTGCGACAGGCCGAAGGCCGAGAGGCCGTAGGCGATGCCGAAGTTGAGCACCTTGGCGATGCGCCGCTGGTCCGCGGTCACCGCCTCCCGGGGGACGCCGAAGGTCTCCGCGGCGGTGGCGGCGTGGACGTCCTCCTGGCGCTGGAAGGCGGCCAGGAGGGCCGGGTCCTCGGCGAAGTGGGCCAGGATGCGCAGCTCCACCTGGGAGTAGTCGGCCGAGACCAGGAGCCGGCCCGGCGGCGCCACGAAGGCGGCCCGGATGCGGCGCGACAGCTCGGTGCGGATGGGGATGTTCTGGAGGTTGGGGTCGGCCGAGGAGAGGCGGCCGGTGGCCGCGCCCAGCTGCTGGAAGGTGGTGTGGATGCGACCGTCCGCCTCGATGAGCTGTGGCAGCGCGTCGGCGTAGGTGCCCTTGAGCTTCGACAGCTGCCGGTGCTCCAGCACCAGGCGCGGCAGCTCGTGCTGCTCGGCCAGCTTCTCCAGCACCTCCACGTCGGTGGACGGGCCGGTCTTGAGCCGCTTGGTCACCGGGAGCTTCAGGTCCTCGAACAGGACCTGGCCCAGCTCGCGCGTCGACGCCACGTTGAAGGTGCGCCCGGCGGCGGCGTGGATGCGGGTCTCGAGGTCCCGCAGGGTCTTCCCGAACTCCGCCGAGAGCGCCTCCATGGCGCCGCGGTCCACGGCGATCCCGGCCCGCTCCATCTCGGCCAGCACCGGCACCAGGGGGCGCTCCACCTCGCGGTGGAGCCTGCCCAGCCCCTCGTCGTCGAGCGCCCTCGCCAGCGAGGCCGCCAGGTCGCAGAGCACGGCGGCCCGCGCCCCGGCCACGGCCGCCACCTGCTCCACCGGCAGCTCGCCCGGCCCGCCCGCCTCCCGGGAGCGCCCCGCGGGCGCCGCCGGGAGCGCCGGCAGCTCGCAGGACAGCCGCTCCCGCGCCACGTCCGCCAGCCCGTGCTCGCGCCGGGCCGGCTGCAGCAGGCGGCTCGCCAGCTCGGTGTCCACCCCCGGGCCGCGCAGCGCCAGGCCCAGCCTCGCCAGCACGTGGTCCAGCGCCTTGAGGTCGTGGCCGTGCCGGGCGACCTCCGGGTCCTCGGCCAGCGGCCGCAGCGCCGCGGCGGCCTCGGCCGCCGCGAGCTGCTCCGGCGCCCCCAGGTAGCGGTGGCCCAGCGGGAGGTACCAGGCCCGACCGGCCGCGCCCAGGGCCAGGCCCACCAGCAGGCCGGTGCGGGGCGGGCCCTCGAGGACCGGCTCGATCCCCACCTGGCCGGCGGCGCGGGCGGCGGCCACCGCCTCGTCGAGCGCCCCGCGCGCGGCCACCACCTCCACCCGCTCCCGGCGGGCGGTGGGCGGCGGCGGCGGCAGGTCCTTGAGGAGGCGGTTGAACTCCAGATCGGCGAAGAGGCGGCGCGCCTCCTCCGGGTCGCCGGGAGCCCGGGCCAGGTCCTCCGGCCCGACCGGCAGGGGGACGTCGTCGCGGAGGGCCACCAGCTTGCGGTTGAGCCGCAGCCGGTCCGCCGCGGCCACCAGCTTCTCCCTCAGCTTCTCCCCGCCGCGCGCCACCGCCGCCGGGATCTCGGCCGCCCGGGCCAGCATCTCCTCCACCGTCCCGAAGCGGCGCACCAGCGCGGCGGCCGTGACCTCTCCCACGCCGGGGATGCCGGGGACGTTGTCGATCTTGTCGCCCAGCAGCGCCTGGTACTCCACCACCCGGTCCGGCGGCACTCCCATCTTCTTCTCCACCTCGGCCGGGCCGGTCCACCCGCCTCGGCCGCTGGCCTCGGCCATGGGGTCGTAGAGCGACAGGCCCTCGTCGACCAGCTGGGTGAAGTCCTTGTCCCCGGTGACGATCACCACCTCCCAGCCCAGCGCGCGGGCGCGCCGGGCCAGCGTGGCGATGACGTCGTCCGCCTCGACGCCCTCCTCCTCCAGGACCGGCACCCGGAGCGCCCGGATCACGTCCCGGACCAGCGGGAACTGCGGCGCCAGGTCGGGAGGCGTCTCGGGCCGGTTGGCCTTGTAGGAGGCGTCGAGCTCGGTGCGGAAGCTCCGGCGGCTGGCGTCGAGCACCACCGCCACGTGCGTGGGCGAGTGCTCGCGCAGCGCCTTGAGCAGCATGGTGGTGAAGCCGTAGACGGCGTGGGTCGGCACGCCCTTGGTGCTGGAGAGCGGCGGGAGCGCGTGGTAGGCGCGGAAGACGAATCCCGAGCCGTCGATGAGGGTGAGGGTCGGCAAGCGCCCGGCTCCATCAGTGGCTGCTGCCGGTCGTCACCGAGCCCGGCGAGAAGCTGATGACCTCGTCGTCGAGGAACGAGGCGTAGACCTCGGTCCCCAGGCTGCGGGTGGTGGCGTACTGGCTGCGGTCGATCGAGGTCACCGCAGTGGGCATGGCCTGGACCAGCACCGCGCGCCGCAGGCTGGGCACGAGGCCGTCGCCGGTGCCGATGATCAGGCCCAGCTCGGACCCCAGCGCGGCTGCGTCCAGCCGGTGCTGGTCGAGGTTGGCCGCGCATGCGGGATCGACGGAGGGGCACTGCACGCCCACCCGCAGCCGGATCACCGGGCCGGGGGTGAGCGGGTCGTAGCCCGTAGGGTCGAAGCCGGCCGGGAACGCGGTGGCGCAGGCCGTGGCCGACCCCGGCGCGCCGCAAGGGCCGTCGGCCGGGTAGAACCAGCGCCGCGCCTTACGCACCACCGTCAGGGTCTCCTGGGCCTGCCGCACGGCGTCCCCGTCCGCGACCGGATCGCCCTGGGCAGCAAGCGCGAGCGGGGCCTCGTCCTGCCAGCGAAGCTCGAACGTCTGGTCGAGCTGGGGGCGCCCCACGTAGCCGAACCGCGCGCCGCGCAGCAGCAGCCCCTGCGCCCGCACGTCGAAGTGGACCATTGCCGGGGAGCCCGGGGCCTCCTGGCAGGTCCCGCCGCCGTCGCCGTCGAGCACCAGGGCGCCGCCCGGGTAGAGCGGCGAGGCCGGCGGAGGCTGCTTCAGGTCGTCTGGCAGCTCGAAGTCCGCGACCCGGGCGGTGAAGCTGCGCGCGTTCCCGGCCGCGTCGGGGCAGGAGACCACCACCAGGTCTCCGCGGTGGATCCCCAGGGAGCCGTCCCAGATCCGCGCCGCGGCAGTCCACCTGCCGCTGGCGTCGGCCGCCTGCACGGCGACGGTGAAGCGGCTGCCGTCGGCCTGCAGCGCACCGTAGCGCTGGGCCAGGCCGGGGAGCCGCCCGTTCCACTCGACGACCCAGCTGTCGGTGGTGGTGTAGCCCGGCGTGACCGCGATCTCCGGGATCATGTCTTGGAGCGCGGTGACCAGGGTGGTGCCGCCGGAGCTGCGGTCGTTCCAGACACCGAACACGGGCAGGGTGGCCGGCGGGACGCCGGGCTCCCGGGACACGCTCGCCACCCGCGCGTAGTTCGTGCCGCGCAGCGCGTCGACGTCGTTCACGACACCCCACCGGCTCGGGTCCACGAGGTGCAGGTACCCGTCGGCGGCCACGACCGCCACCACCGCGGTCGCCTGCGCCGTGCCCACCGTCCGGTAGATGCTCAGGAGCGGGGACACGCTGCGATCGGGCGGCGGCCCGTCGAACAGGTCGGGAATGGGATCGTCGCCGGGGAGGTCGGGAGCCGGCGGCTGCCGGGGGATCACCACCGCGAGCGCCACCGGGCGGGCGTCGATCGGCGGGCCGGTCAGCGAGGAGCTGCCGGAGGCGAGCCGGATGGGGGCGCGGAAGGACAGCTCGCCGGCCGGGTCGGGTGGGACGCCGCCGGTGCCCTGGTCGGGCACCAGGGTGACGAGGCCGCAGTCGATGGAACGGTCCGGCCCGCAGGACGACTCGTCCAGGACGGCGACCACGTCGAGCTGCGGAGCGCCGTAGGCCCGCGAGGAGGCCCGGGTCCGCTCGGCGAAGAAGCCCGCCGCCACCAGGCGCGTCGGACCGTGGGCGTCGAGCCCCACCACCGGCCAGGCAACGGCGACGCCCTGCGAGGCGTCGACCTGCGCCACGCCCTGGACCGGGGCGGCGTTCCGGTCGAGGAGCGGGTCGTCGGTGGCCACGAAGATCCGGGAGCCGCCGGGCTCCACCGCCATGGCGAGCGGCTGCACGCCCAGCGCCTGCTTGGGCAGGGCGCTGCCGGAGTCCACCCGGAGGAGCCCGCCGGTGGCGTCGTCGCGCAGGTACTCGACGACCGCCAGCTGCCGGGTGGAGAGGCCCAGGAGGACCCGGGCGCCGTGGGCTCCGGCCGGCAGCGCCGCCGCGGGAGTGGTCATGGCGGCCAGCGAGACGATGACCGCCCCGTCGCCGAGATCGGCGTCGGTGGAGAGGTCCACCGACAGCGACAGGGGGTCCGCCGGAACGGGGCTCGCGACCGGCCCGACCGGGCTCACCCGGCTGTCCATCCGCCAGGTGGTGACCACGCCCACCGTCGACGAGCCCATGCCCGCCACCGCCAGCAGGTCGGCGCCGCCGTCCCCCAGCGAGGCGGACGCCAGCCGGGCGGGGGCCGGGGTGGGAACCGAGAGCGGGAAGACCAGCCCCGGGCTCGCCACCGAGGTGCCATCCTCGGGGTCGAGGATCCGGATCTCGTCGCTGCGGGCGGAGGCCACCGCCAGGTAGCGGTGCAATTCTCCGGGGCGCTTGGTCGTGTAGCCGGCGAACGGGGCCAGGGCGGCCGGGGCCGAGTACCGCGCCGAGAGCGCCTTGACGCCCGACGAGCAGGCGGTCGCCAGGAGCAGCGGCAGGAGCCAGGTCGTCCGCGAGCTCATCGCCTCTCCGGCCCGATGCGCATGGGGACCAGGCACGCCGCCGGGCAGCCCGGCGGGCACGACGACCCGGCGCAGGGCGTCGTCGGGCAGACGGCCGCGCACGAGGCGCTGGCCGGGTCGGTCACCCGGAGCACGTCCGCGCTCGCGGGCCGGGCCGGGTCGTCGAGCTCGACGACGCTGACGAAGCTCTGGTCGAAGGAGGCGACGAAGAACCGCACGGCGCTCGGGGCCGCCGCGCTCTTCCACCAGGGCGATTCCACCGCCAGGCCGAAGGGCTGCCGGCCCAGGAGCGGGGTCCCGGTGGACTCGTCGAGGCCGATGGCCCGCGCCACGGCGCCGAGCTCGTCGTCGTAGAGGTAGAGCGACGGCCCCGCGGTGCACGTGACCGCCACCAGGTCGCGCATCCCCGGGCGAGCGACCGCACGCACCTCGGCGGGCCCCAGCCCCAGCGGCACCAGCCGCAGCAGCCTGCCGGACGGTCCTCCAGCCGGGATGTCGGTGAGGTCCAGCACCGCCAGGGCGCCTCCGATGTCGGGCGGCCGCCCGAACTGCGCCAGGCCGGGCTCGTAGAGCCTCAGCGCGACGTAGGCCCGCGTCCCGTCGCTCGAGATGGCGATGCCGGTGGCCTCCGAGCCGGGCACCGCCAGGTCCAGGCGGATGGGGTCCTGGGTCGCCGTGGGGAAGCCCAGGTCGACGTGGCGAATGGGGGTGAAGGCGGCGCTGTAGAAGCGCGAGGTGAGGTAGAGCCGGTCCCGCAGCGGATCGTAGACCGACTCGTAGACCGGGGCCGCGCCCAGGGTGACGGGGGCCAGCGGCTCGAGGGGCTGCTGCAGCGGGACCTCCGTCAGCCAGGCCGTGGCGGACGGCGTGCTCTGGTAGGCGATCCAGGCGGAGGCCTCCGGGGCACCGCCGGGTCCGGTGCGGCAGGTGACGGTCACGCCGAAGGGGTCACCCAGGCCGATCGCCAGGGGGGCGGTGCAGCCGGCGCCGCAGGAGGGCGCACCGTCGCTGGCAAGCGGCATGGCGTAGAGGAGGTTGAGGGAGCGCGACGCCACCAGCGCCAGGGGCTGGCGCGTCCCGTCCTCCCACCCGGGACAGCTGGCCTCGTCCAGCAGCGCCAGCTCGCCGGCGAAGCTGCCCATGAGGACCGGTGGGCCCACGGATCGCAGCGGCTGCCGGTGCACGGCCGCGTCGGGATCGACGGCCATCAGCGAGCCGCCGGTGTCGGGGTCGTAGGAGAGGTCGAAGTTGGAGGAGGCCACGTAGAGCAGGGTCCGGCAGCCCGGCGTGCCGCCCTGGCAGGTGCTGCACCCCGGTCCCGACGTGCACCCGTCCAGCGCATGCCGCAGCGCCATGCCGATGGGGTAGTGGAACCGGTCGAGCGGCGGCACGGCGCTGCGGGAGGCGTCGTTGCACCCGGCCAGCAGCCCTGCAACCGCCAGGAACTTCGCGAGCTTCGTCACGGGACGCGAACCCTAGCCGCCACTCCGACCGGGGTCAAGCGTGCGGAGCCTCGGCCTGGATGCGGCGGAAGTCGGCCACGTCGGCGAAGAGCGCCCCGACGCGGCGCATGAGGCCGAGCCGGTTCTGGCGCAGCAGCGGGTCCTCGGCCATCACCAGGACGCCCTCGAAGAAGGCGTCGACGGCCGGCTTGAGGCTCGCCACCGAGCGGAGGACCGCCGGCCAGTCGCGCGCCGCGCGCAGCGCCGAGGCCTCGGCCTCGACGCGGACGATCTCCGCGAAGAGCGCCCGCTCCGCCTCGTCCCGGAGCAGCGCCGGCTCGACGCCGGCGGCGCCGGTCCCCGGGGCCTTCTCCTGGATGTTGGCCACGCGCTTGAACGCCACCGCCAGGGGCGCGAAGTCGGGCCTCCCCTTGAGGCCGGCGAGCGCCTCCAGGCGCTGGCGGGCGTCGAGCGCGTCGTCCACGCCGGCCGCCAGGACCGCCTCCACCAGGTCGGCCGGGTGCTCCTCGCTCCAGAGAGCGCGGATGCGCCCCCGGAGGAAGTCGAGCGCCTGCGCGGCCACCGCGTCGCGGCCGGCCGCCAGCTCCACGCCGGCGAGGGCGTCGAGCGCCGCGTACACGGCCGCCGAGAGCGACAGGTGCCAGCGGCGGTCGAGGACGATCCGGAGCGCGCCGATGGCGGCGCGCCGCAGGCCGTAGGGATCGGCCGACGCGGTGGCCTTCTCGCCCACGCCCAGGATCCCGACCAGCTGGTGCAGCCGGTCCGCCAGGCCCACCAGGGCGCCCCGGTCGTCGCGCGGCATCTCGGGCGCGGCGCCGATGGGCCGGTAGTGGTCCTCGATGGCGTCGGCGATCTCCGCCCGGTAGCCCTCGAGGCGGGCGTAGTGCGCGCCCATGATCCCCTGCAGCTCCGGGAACTCGCCCACCATGCCGGTCCCCAGGTCCGCCTTGCACAGCCGGGCCACCTCCTCGACCTCCACCACCAGCTCCTCGCGGCCCAGCGCCCGCGCCAGCGCGGCGCCGATGGCGCCGATCCGGGTCACCCGCTCGAGCTCGCTGCCGAGCCTGGCCTGGTAGGTGCGGCGGCCGAGGTCGGCGACGCGGTCGGCCAGGGGGCGCTTGCGGTCCTCGTCGAAGAAGAAGCGGGCGTCGGCCAGGCGGGCCCGCAGCACGCGCTCGTAGCCGTGCTGCACCACCTTCCTCTCCTTCACCGGGGTCCCGGAGATGGCGATGAAGCGGTTCGAGAGCGTGCCCCGGGCGTCGAGGACGGCGAAGTACCGCTGGTGGTTCCGCATCTCCGAGATCACCACCTCGGGCGGCAGCTCGAGGTGGGCCCGGTCGAAGGTCCCGGCGACGGCGGTGGGGTGCTCCACCAGCCAGGTCACCTGCTCCAGCAGGGGCTCGTCGGGGCGCACCCGGCCGCCGGCCCGGTGGGCCACGCGGGCGAGCTCGCTCTGGATGGCGACCCGGCGCTCGCGGGGGTCGACCTCGACGAAGGCCCGGCGCAGCCGGGCCACGTAGTCCTCGGGCGTCCCCCGGAGCGGGATGGCCTTCGGCGCCAGGAAGCGGTGCCCGTAGGTCACCTTGCCGCTGGTCACCTCCCCGTAGCGCACCCGGAGCGGCTTCCCCCCGTAGAGCGCCACCATCCAGCGCACCGGCCGGGCGAAGGTGACGTCGTCCCAGCGGCTGCGCATGGCCTTGCGGAAGCGGAGTCCGGCGACCAGCGACTCCAGGATGCCCGGCAGCACCGCCTCGGCCCTGCGCCCCCTGGCCACGCGGGTGACCGCCAGGCGCTCTCCCTTGGGCGTCTCCTGGCGCTGCAGCGCCGCCACGTCGACCCCCTGGCTCCGCGCGAAGCCGAGGGCCGCCGGCGTGGGGTTCCCGTCGGCGTCGAAGGCCTGCGACACCGGCGGCCCCAGCGCCTGGCTGGTGGCGTCGGCCTGCCTCGCCGCCAGCCCGCGGGCGAAGACGGCCAGCCGGCGCGGCGTCCCCAGCGCCTGCACCTCGCCGCAGCCCAGCCGGGCCTCCGCCAGCAGCCGCGAGAGGTCCTCCTGCAGTTGCTCCAGGGCGGCTGGCGCGAAGCCGGCCGGGATCTCCTCCGCCCCGATCTCGAACAGGAGGTCGGCCATGGCGCTACCCCGCCCTCCCCTCGCGCGCCGCGCGGGCGGCCTCGACCGCCCGGGCGCGCTCGCGCCGGGGGAGCAGGGGGAAGCCGAGCGCCTCGCGCGAGTCGAGGTACCCCCGGGCGCACCCGTGGGCCAGCGCCCGCACGCGCCCGATGTACGCGGCGCGCTCGGTGACGCTGATGGCGCCGCGGGCGTCGAGGTTGTTGAAGGTGTGCGAGCACTTGAGGCAGTAGTCGTAGGCCGGGAGCGGCAGCTTCAGCGAGAGGAGCCGCTTGCACTCCGCCTCGTAGACGCCGAAGAGCCCGAAGAGCATCCTGGGGTCGGAGGCCCGGAAGCTGTACTCGCTCATCTCCACCTCGTTGCGGTGGAACACCTCGCGGTACTTGACCCCCTTCACCCACTCCACGTCGAAGACGTTCTCCACGTCCTGCAGGTACATGGCGATGCGCTCGAGCCCGTAGGTGAGCTCGGCCGCCACCGGCCTCACCTCGAAGCCGCCCGCCTGCTGGAAGTAGGTGTACTGGGTGATCTCCATCCCGTCGCACCACACCTCCCATCCCAGCCCCCAGGCGCCCAGCGTCGGGCTCTCCCAGTCGTCCTCGACGAAGCGGATGTCGTGCTTCCGCGGGTCGATGCCGATGGCGCGCAGCGAGCCGAGGTAGCGCTCCTGCACGTCGGGCGGGTTGGGCTTCAGGACCACCTGGAACTGGTGGTGCTGGTAGAGGCGGTTGGGGTTCTCCCCGAAGCGCCCGTCGGCCGGCCGGCGCGAGGGCTCGACGTAGGCCACGCTCCAGGGCTCGGGGCCCAGGACGCGCAGGAAGGTGGCGGGGTTCATGGTGCCGGCGCCCACCTCCTGGTCGTAGCCCTGGGCCAGGATGCAGCCGCTGGCGGCCCAGTAGGCCTGCAGCTCGAGGATCAGGTCCTGGAAGGTCACGCCGTCGTCTCCCCCCGGCGCCGGTGCCGCCGCGGGCGCGCGGATCGCGCACGGTAGGGCCAGGGGAAGCCGGTGTCAAACCCCGAGGCCCGGGGGTCGCCGGGCCGGACCGCGGGTCGCGGATGGCGCCCCGGCCCGGGCTCCGCGGGAGCCATTCAGTGGATTCCACTCAGCGCAGCATGGGACCCACCTCGTCGAGGAAGCGGCGGCTGGGGAGCCGGCCG
>DATIFE010000144.1:0-15630 GCA_035455425.1 Anaeromyxobacteraceae bacterium
AGTCCCGCTCGAACCCCACGTCCTCGAGGAGGTGGATGGCGGCCTCGTCCCGGTCCCCGTACTCGGCGCCCAGGTTCCGGCGCGAGCGCGGCGAGTACACGGGGATGACCACGTTCTTGTAGACCGGTAGGTTGTAGAAGGGCCGCGCCATCTGGAAGCTCCGGGCGATCCCCAGCGCCACCGCCCGGTGGGGCGCGATGCCGGTGATGTCCTTGCCCTGGAACTCGACCCGTCCGCCGGTGGGCTTCACGAACCCGGTGATGAGGTTGATGAGGGTGCTCTTCCCCGAGCCGTTCGGCCCGATGACGCCCAGGGCCCTGCCCCTCTGGAGCTCGAAGCTGACGCCGTCGACGGCCAGCACCTTGCCGAAGGCCTTCTCCAGCCGCCGCACCCGCAGGATGGGCTCACTTCCCATCGGGCGCCTCCTCGATGGGAGCCAGCCGCTCGAACTGGCCGTACTTGCGGGCGGCGAAGCGGAAGATTCCCTCCGGCAGGCCCACGGTGAACAGGAGCAGCATCAGCGAGTAGACCACCACCCGCAGCGAGCCGAACTCGCGCATCGCCTCGGAGAGCGGGACCAGGATGAAGCTTCCCACGACCGGCCCGAGGAAGCTCCCGGCCCCGCCCACCACCGCCGCGGTGAGCGGCAGGACGGAGTACTCCAGGGCGAAAGCCGGCATTCCCACGAACTGGTAGCGGTGGGTGACGAAGGCGCCGGCGAAGGCCGCCGGCAGCGCCGCCAGGAAGACCGCCTGGGCCTTGCGCCACTGGATGTCGAAGCCCGCGGCCATCACCGAGCGCTCGTTGTCCCGGATGGCCTGGAAGACGAGCCCGTAGTCGGTGGCGCTCATGCGGCGGTAGGCCCAGAGGGTGGCGAGCACCGCCCCGGTCGCCAGGTAGAGCTCGGTCGTCCGGCCGGGCAGGGGCTTCAGGCTGGAGAGGCCCTCGGTCCCGCCGAGGATCCCGGTGGTCTCGACGATGCGCATGAACAGCAGCGGGAGCGCGAAGGTGATGAGGCCGAAGTAGTGGCCCCGCAGGCGCAGCAGGGGGAAGAGCACCGCCGTGGCGATCAGCGCCCCGGCCGCCGTCCCCAGGGGGATGGAGAGGAGCGGCGAGACGCCCAGGTGCGCATCGAGCCAGCCCGCGGCGTAGGCTCCCAGGCCGAAGAACAGCGACTGGCCCAGCGAGATGAGCCCCACCGAGGCCAGCAGGTCCCAGGAGAGGGCCAGCAGGGCGATGACCAGGGTGTTGAGCATCACCGTCTGCCAGTAGCGGCTCACCAGCCCCTGGAGCAGCGGGAAGCAGAGCAGCGCCAGGATGGCCAGGGCCCGCGGCGCCACCACGTAGGCCAGGTCCCGGGCCGAGCCGATGGCGAAGATGTCGTCCGAGCGGACCTTGATGCCGCGGTCGATCCGCTCCTTGCGGTGGCTCCGCGGGGCCCTAGACACGGTCCTCGAGCTCCTTCGACTTCCCCAGCAGGCCCGACGGCCGGACCGCGAGGACGACGACGATGGCCCCCAGGTAGACCACCTCGCTCCACCTCGGGCCCAGGTAGTTCCCGGTGATCACCATGGCGAAGCCCAGGATCAGGCTCCCGGCGATGAGGCCGGCGGTGCTCTCCAGCCCGCCCAGGACCGTGACCGCCAGGGCGATGAGGAGCACGTCGTACCCGGTGTTGATGGAGATGATGCCCAGCGGCAGGAGCACCAGGCCGGCCACCGCCGCCAGCGCCGACCCCAGCGCCAGGCTCAGCATGGCGGCCCAGTCCGACTCGACGCCCACCGAGAGGGCGGTGTACTCGTCCTGGGACATCCCCCGGAGCGCCAGGCCCATCTTGGTGTGGTGGGTGAGGACCCAGAGGATCAGCGTCAGCCCCAGCCCGATGGCGACGATCAGCAGCCGCTGGTAGTCGACGCTCACGCCGGCGATCTCCACCCCTCCCTCGACCAGCGCCGGGAGGCTGAAGTCGTAGGTGGTGAAGCCCCTCCAGCGGAAGAACTCCACGATGGCCACGCCGGCGGCGAAGGTGCTGATCACCTCCGAGAGCACGATGCCCCGGACCGGCATGACGACCGCCCGGTAGATCCCGGCGCCGGCCGCCCCGACCACGACCACGGTGACGGCCGCGGCGACGAGGAAGGGGAGGCCCAGGTAGTGGACCAGCATCCAGGCGAGGAAGCCCGAGAGCAGGTAGAGCCCTCCGTGGGCGAAGTTGGCGACGCCGGAGAGCCCGAAGGTCAGGCTGAAGCCCAGCGCCGTCAGCAGCAGCACGGCGCTGTTGACCAGGCCGTAGACGAGCGTGCTGGCGAGAAGGTCCACGCGAGCGGTCCCCGGGTGCCCGTGGCCGCGGGGGAGGGGGGCGCCGCGCCGGCGCCCCCCCGTCCGCCCGGCACGGCCCCTACTTCGCCACCTCGATGTGCGAGTCGGCCACGCTCTCGGGATAGACCAGCACCCGCTTCCCGCCCCGCCACTGGAAGGCCAGGCTGACCGCCGTCTTGGCCGGGTCCTCGCCGTAGACCACCTGGTGGTTCTTGTTGAAGGCGATCCGGCCGATGGCGCCGTCCATCTCGGTCTTCTCCAGCTGCGCCACCAGGGCGTCGGGGTCCAGGGAGTTGGCCCGCTTCATGGCGTCCACCAGCACGTAGACCGCGTCGTAGGACGGGCCGGGACCGTGGCCGGAGAGGCTCGCCTGGGCCTTGGCCCCGTAGGCCTTGCCGTAGGCCTGGTAGAAGCCGGCCGAGCGGGGGCTCTTGATCGGGATGGCGCCGGGCTCGAAGAGGAAGTTCACCAGCCCCTCGATGCCGCCGCCGAAGGTGTCCCAGGCGGTGGCCTGCGCCGCCGGGCTGATGAACCCGGCGATCAGGGCCTTGAGCTTCATCGAGTGGGCCTGCTTCACCAGCACTCCCGACTCCGGCATGTCGAAGACCGGCACCACCACCTGGGCGCCGCCCACCTTGGCCTTGGTCAGGCTGGAGGAGAAGTCGCGCGAGCCGAGGGGATAGGGGTCGCTGCCCACCACCTTCCAGCCGGCCGCGGTGGTGAGCTTGGTGAGCCCGGCCACGGTGCCCTTGGCCCAGGCCACGTCCCCGTGGACGAAGTAGATCTTGTCGTAGCCGAACTTCTTCCTGATGAACTCCATCGTCTTGGCGAGGTTGCCCACCAGGTAGGGCGCGGAGAGGCCCAGGCGGAAGTTGTACTTGTACTTGGCGTAGTCGCCCTCGATCTTGGGCTCGAAGCCCGGCGACATGCCGATGGTGCACAGGTAGGGGAGCTTGAACTTCGCGTTCAGGTCCATGGCCGGCAGCAGGACCTCGGACCGGAACGCGCCCACCACGATGGCCGCCGGCTTCTTCTCGTCGACGAGCTTCTCCATGGCCGCCAGCGCGTCGTTGACCGGCACGCCGGCCTCTGCCTCGCGGGTGTCGATGGAGGCCACCTCCAGCTTGCGCCTCACCCCGCCGATCTCCACGCCGCCGGCGGCGTTGATCTCGTCGACGGCCAGCTTCACCGCCCGGAGCGAGTCCTGCCCCTCGATGGTGCCGAGGGCGGTGGGGACGCCCAGCACGATGTTCGGCCCGTCGGCGGCCCGGGCGGAGGCGCCGGTGCCGGCGAGGGCCAGGATGCACAGCAGGGCCGCGGGGTTCTGGGTGAGTCTCACCGGACGTCCTCCTTGGAGCGGGGGCCCGCCGGAGCGGGCGCGTTTCGGGGTGCGAATCGGTCTCTCAGCAAGCGGTGCAGGATCTTCCCGGTGGCGGTGCGGGGCATCTCCTCCTCGCGGATGAAGGTCACCGCGCGCGGGCACTTGTAGCCTGCCAGGTGGCCGCGAGCGTACTCCAGCAGGGCGCCCGCCGTCGGCTCCGCGCCCGGCCGGGCGACCACCACCGCGGCCACCGCCTCGCCCCATTTGGGATCGGGGAGCCCGATCACGGCGACGTCGCGCACCTCGGGGTGCCGGGCCATCACCTGCTCGACCTCGGAGGGGTAAACCTTCTCGCCGCCGGTGATGATCATGTTGCTCTTGCGGTCGACCAGCGTGTAGAAGCCGTCGCCGTCGCGGCGCGCCATGTCGCCGGCGGTGCAGTAGCCGCCCCGGAAGGCGCGGGCCGTGGCCTCGGGCTGCCCCCGGTAGCCGTCGAAGGCGGTGGGGGTGCGGGCGAAGAGCTCCCCCACCTCGCCCTCCGGGACCTCGCGGCCCTCGGCGTCGAGCAGCCGCAGCCGGCCGGTGCCCACGATCTCGCGGCCGATGGAGCCGAGCTTGTCGAACTGCTGCTCGGGCCGCAGCAGCGTCACCAGCCCGGCCTCGGTGGACCCGTAGGCCTCGAAGAGCCGCGAGCGGGGGAAGCACTCCATGATGGCCAGCTTGGTCTCCCGCCGCGCCGGCGCCGAGGAGACGAGGAGCTTGTCCACGTGGGAGAGGTCGCGCCGGCCCCGCACCGCCGCCGGCAGGTCCAGCATCATGACGTAGTGGGTGGGGACGAGCGAGGTGAAGGTGACGCGCTCCTCGGCCAGCACGCCGAGCAGGTGCTCGGGATCGAAGCTCTTCCGGTCGTAGACGCAGACCGAGGCGCCCAGGTAGGTGAAGACGAAGGCGTAGAACACCGAGTTGACGTGGCACATCGGCATCACCGCCAGCCCCACGTCGCCGCGGCCGAAGCCGAACTCGACGGCGTTGAGGAGCCAGAAGAGCGCGTAGCTCTGGTGGCTGCGGACGGCGCCCTTGGGCCGGCCGGTGGTGCCCGAGGTGTACATGATGGTCCAGGGGTCCTCGGGGCGCACCGCCACCTGCGGCGGCCGCGCCGACCCCGCGGCCAGCAGCTCCTCGTAGTCGCGGAAGCCGGCCCGGGGGCGCTCGCCCCCGATCTGGATGCGGGCCGCCTCCTTCACCGGCAGGCCGTCGAGGACCGAGGCGGCCACGTCCGCCAGGTCGGCGCCGGCGATCAGCGCGGTGGCGCCGCTGTCCTCGAGGACGTAGCGGACCTCGGGGCCGGCCAGCCGGAAGTTCACCGGCACCGCCACCACGCCGCTCTTGGCGCAGGCGGCGTAGATCTCCATCCACTCCAGGCAGTTGTGGGCGTACACCGCCAGCCGGTCGCCCTTCGCCAGGCCCAGGCCGTCCCCCAGGGCGCTGGCCAGCCGGTTGGCCCGCTCCTCGTACTGCGCGTAGGTGAGGCCGCGGCGCAGGTCCTTCGCCGCCGGGCGGTGGGGGTGGAGCTGGGCGTTGACGGTCAGGATCTCGCCCAGGTTCAGCACCGGGCTCATGGCGTGGGCACCCCCTGCGCCTGCGCCTGCCCGGCCGCGGCCCGGGCGGCCACGGCCACCCCCAGGGCCCCGATCTCCTGGGCGTGCTCGGGCACCGTCACCGGCGCGCCGACGGCGGACTCGAGCAGCTCCACCACCATGGGGTGGTAGGCCACCACCCCGCCGGTGGCCACCACCGTGCCCTGCACGCGCTCCATCTCCAGGACGCGCTTCACCACCGAGCGGTAGGCGGCGCGCGCCAGGTCGGCGGTCCGCTTGCCCTGGCGGATCAGGCCCAGCACCTCGGTGCCGGTGAAGACGGTGCAGAAGCTCCCGAGCTCGACCTCCTCGGTGGAGGCGGCGGCCAGGTCCGGCAGGTCGCCGATGCGCACGTCGAGCCGGAGCGCCATCTCCTCGAGGAAGGAGCCGGTCCCGGCCGCGCACTTGCGGTTCATCTTGTGCGCCACGCGCCGGCCCTGCTCGTCCACCACGATGATCTTGGCGTCCTGGCCGCCGATGTCGACCACCGTCAGCGGGCCGGCCACGAACTGCAGGGCGCCCCGGGCGTGGGCGTCCAGCTCGGTGCGGGTGCCGGTGGCGAAGCGGATGGCGTGGCGTCCGAAGCCGGTGGACCAGACGGCCGCCAGGTCCTGCCGCCCCACCCCGGCCCGGGAGAGGATCTGCCCCAGCGCCCGCTCGGCGGCCCCCCCGACGTCGGCCCCGGTGCGCACCACCGCGGTGGCGACCAGGCGCCCCTCGGCGTCGAGCAGGGCGGCCTTGGTGTTCCACGAGCCGCAGTCGATGCCGGCCCAGCAGGGAGTGGAGGTCACGCCGGCACCGCCGGTCTCGGCTCGAACCCCTCGAGCTGCTCGACGAAGCCCTCGATGTTGGTCCGGGCCTGCTCCTCGGAGAAGCAGCGCAGGTCGTTCAGGTCCCCGTCGAGGACCAGCACCGGCACGCCCGTCGCCTGGCGCAGCCGCTGCGGCAGGCCGAAGCGGGCGTTGGAGTTGTTGGGACAGGTGAGCGAGTCGTGGAAGACCACGCCGTCCACGGCGAACTCACGGATCATGGTCTCCAGATAGGCCTGCTTGGGCGCCTCCGACCGCGCGATGAAGAGCTCGAGCGACGCCCGCGCCATCGAGCGAAGCGGGTCGCGCGGATCCAGCGCCTCGAAGACCCAGCTGTTGCAGTAGGTGGAGGCCACCACCGCGGTCTCGATATGGGCGAAGAGGTTGGCCAGGTCGCGGAGCTTCCCCCAGATGGGCATGCCGTCCCAGTAGATGCGGAAGCGCTCGCGCGGGATGGCGCCCCTCCCCTCCTGCACCCGGGCCGCCAGCTCCGCGCCCAGCAGCCGGTAGTAGTCGCAGGCCTCGGGGGTGCCGCGCAGCACCACCGCCGGCCCCATGTGGATGGTGGCGTCGAAGAAGGAGAGCGCCGCGGGGCGGGCCGCCGAGGTGCGGAGGCAGTCGCGCCACAGGTCGCTGCAGGTGCGGGAGAGCGCCACCGCCTCCTCGAGCCGTCCGCCCTCGAGCCGCCGCCCGGCCACCGACTCCAGCGCCGGGACCAGCGCCTCGAACTGCCGCACGATGGCCTCGACGTGGTGCTCCTCGACCTGGCCCAGCTCGCGGAAGCTCGTCACCCCGACCACCGGCACGCCCCACTCGCGGCCGTAGAACTCGAACCAGTCCTTCACCTCGCGGCACTGGTTGGTGCTGTAGAGCAAGAGGTCGGCGCGCGGCGCGCCCGACATCCCGTAGCGGGAGAGCGGGGTCTTCCTCGACAGGTAGGCGCCGATGTCGCTCGTCAGGTAGGAGCAGATGTCGGGCGAGTAGCCGATGGCGTGCGCCCGGGGCATGGTCTCGCCGGCGACCCGGCTCGCCCCCAGGAGCGCGCCGTGGTTCTCGGGGAAGAAGACCTGGTAGCCCAGGGCGCGCAGCAGCTCGACCGGCCCGACGCTGGTGCACCAGGCCACCGGGGCCGAGCGCTCCCGCGCCGCGCCGTCCACGGCGGCGAAGTGCGCCGCCATGAGCTCCTTGAGCCGCGCCGCCGATCGCAGCTCCGCCCCGCTCCTGGCCTCGGGTCCGGGGGTGGTCAAGGGAGCGCTCCTCTCGGCTCGGGCCCCGGATCGCCGTCCAGGGCGAAGAGGGCCGCCCCCAGCGCACCGGCCATGATGGGCTCCGGCGCCACCTCCACCGGGAGGCCGGAGCGCTCCGCCAGGGCCTTGACCACGCCCGGGAAGTACTCGCAGACGCCCCCGGTGATCACCAGCGGCGGGGCCAGCCGGTCCATCTCCAAAATGCGATCGGCCACGGAGTACATGGCCCCCAGGGCGATCTCGCCGGCGGTGGCGCCGCTCCGCAGGAGCTCGATGACCTCGACCTCGGCGAACACCGAGCAGTAGCTGCCCACCTTGGCGGGCGCGGCCGCGGTGGCCGCCAGGTCCATCAGCCGCGTCGGGTGCACGTCGAGATGGCGCGAGGTGAACATCAGGAAGGTGCCGATGCCCACGGCGCACTTGCGGACGCTCTTGCTCGAGACCACCGTCCCGCTCGCGTCCACGTGGATCACCTTGGGGTCGCGCCCGCCGATGTCGACCAGGGTCATGGCCCGGGCCTGCTGGTGGAAGGCGCCGCGGGCGTGGCACAGGGTCTCGGTGACCGCCCGGGAGGCCACCCCGGCGCAGGAGGCCCCGAACCCGGTGGCGCAGACGCGCTCCAGGTCCGACGGCTTCAGCTGGGCCTCCGCCGCGGCGACGGTGAGCGCCTCCTGGAAGCAGTCCTGGAAGTAGCCGCGGGTGGGGACCGTGGCGCGCCCGAGGATCCGCCCCCCGCCGTCGGCCACGATGGCCTTGACGCACTCGGTGCCGATGTCCGCTCCCGCCACTGCCATGGGCCGCTCCTCGGGGCTCCGCTAGTGGGTCACCGCGTCGCGCGCGCCGCCGTTGCGGGCCGCGGGCGCGCGGCGCTGCTCCAGGAACTCCCGGAGCTGCGACCGGATGTGGTCGACGGACACCAGCCGCGGGTCGTGCGTGTCCCCCTCGATGACCAGGGCCGCCACGCCGGTGTCGCGCTGCACGCGGATGTGGATGCCGTTGCGGACGCCGCTGTGCTCGGGCGAGGTGCGGGCGTCGTGGAACACCGCCGCCTCCACCCCGTGGCGCTCGATCTCGCGCGAGAGCCAGCGCACCTTGTACTCGCGCGAGCGGTTCGGGTAGATGGCGGTGTAGGCCGCCGCCATGCTCTCGATGGGGTTGTCGCGGTGGAACCCGTCGAAGACGTAGGTGGGGGCGTAGGTCGAGGCCACCACCGCGATGCCCTGGTCGAGGAACAGGCTCGCCAGCGGCCGCAGCGCGCACCAGATGGGCGGCCCCTCCCAGTAGAGGCGCAGCCGCTCGCCGGGGACGGCGGCGACCTTGTCGGCGATGCGCTGCTTCAGCTCGGCGAGCAGGATCTCGTAGTACTGGACCGCCTCCGGCGTCCCCCGCATCAGCAGCATGGGCGCGACGTGGATCAGGGTGTCGAAGTAGGTGAGCGGGCTGGGGACGTGGCAGGCCAGGTCCAGGATCTCGGACCAGAGCCGGGAGGCCCGCGCCGAGAGCTCCACCACCTCGGCCAGCCGGTCCTGCTCCAGGCTCCTCCCCGACAGGCCCTCCAGCCGCTCCACCAGCCGGAGCACCTGCCGCACCGAGGCGTCGACGTCGAGCTTGTCCACCTCGTCGAGCGCCGGGGGCGGGTGCAGGCCCACCATGGGCGCGCCCAGGCGGTTGGCGTAGTACTCGAACCAGCGGGCCACGTAGGTGCCGAGGTTGGTGCTGTAGACCAGCACCTCGGGCCGGGGGATGGACTCGAGGCCGTGGATGGCGGCCAGCGGGCTCTCGCCGGCGAGCATGGCCCCCACGTCGCTCGCCATCTCGCTCTGGGCGAAGGGCGAGAAGCCGTCGGCCAGCGCCATCCGGATGTACTTCTGGGTCAGCCGGCTGGCGCCGATGAGCGCCGCGTGGTTCTCGGGGAAGTAGGGCGTGTAGCCCAGCGCCCGGACGACCTCCACCGGGCCCAGGCCGGAGCACCAGGCCACGTGGCGGGCCGGGTCGCGATCGGCCCGCGCCAGATCCTGGAAGTAGCCGTGGACGATCTCCTTGAGCCGAGGGGCGGACTCGAGCGGCACGCGGCCGCTGGGCATGCCGCCGAAGGGGCTCCGGCCCAGCGGGCGGAGCGGCGTCTCCCGGGCGGACCGCGCCTCCTCGAGGGTCCGGGTGCTCTGCTCCTGGCGCCGGCGCTGCTGGCGCTCGCGCGAGTGGACCAGCTGGGTGATGGACCAGTTGAGCGGGGCCTTCCGGCCCAGCCGCTCGGCCTCGGCGGCGATGCCGCCGTTCATGGCGTCGATCTCGGTGCGGAAGCCGCGGACCAGGTCCTGCCACATCGAGGGGCGGTTCTTGGCGAGCGCCTTCTGGGAGCGGATCACCGGCCGGTAGGGGTCCTCCTCGTCCTCGAGCGGCGTGCCGCGGGCCCGCATGACCTCGGCGATCTCCAGGCACAGGGCGCGCATGTAGGCCTGCATGTCCTCGTCGTCGAGGAGCTCGCTGCAGGTCATCCCGGTGAGGGCCGAGACCGGGTTCACCACCGCGTTGTGCACCAGCTTCTGCCACACGGCGGCGTCGACGTTCTCGACCACGTCGGCGGCCAGCCCCGCGGCCCGGAACATGTCGCGGATGGCCAGCACCTCGGGGGTGATGCGGCCGTCGACCGGCGCCATCTGGATGGGCTTGATGCCGGTGCGGTAGCGCATCCGGTTGGGCCCGGTGTGCTGGATGCTGTGGAAGGTGATGCCGGTGAGGATCCGCGGCGAGTCCACCACGCTGCGGATGCGATCCACGTTGCCGATGCCGTTCTGCGTCGAGAGGATCCAGGTCCGCTCGCCGATCACCGGGAGGGCGCTGCGGATGGCGTCCTCGGTCTGGTAGCTCTTCACCGCGACGAAGACCAGGTCGAAGGGAGCGAGGCCCGCGACCGAGGTGGCGACGTGGAGCCGGACCTGGCGCTCGCCCTTGTCGGCCTCGGAGAGGTACAGGCCCTCCTCGGAGAGCAGCCGGGCCCGCGCCACGTTGGCCTCGAGGAGGGTGACGTCCTCCCCGGCCTCGCCCAGGCGGCCTCCGATGAGGCCGCCGAGCGCCCCGGCTCCGAGCACCAAGATGCGCATCGCCTGCCTCCGCGACCGCCGTGCCACCCTCGCCGCCGCCCGCCCGCCGCCCGGCCGCCCGGCGCGGCGCGCGCCTGCTGGTCCGACCCGGCCGGGATGTGTTATTGTGGTACCGTTATACCAAATAGCGCAGCGCCATTGCCAGCCCGCCGGCCCCTTTTCCGGGCCGCCGAGGAGGCAGTCATGAACGTCGGCGTCATCGGCTCCGGCTCGATCGGGCCGGATCTGGCCTACGGCTTCCTCGGGGCCGCCGCCCGGACGGGCGGCACCGTCCTGCTGCACGACATCCGCGCCGAGGCCCTGGAGGCCGGGGTGGCGCGGATCGGCAAGTACATGGAGAAGGCGCGGGCCCGCGGCAAGCTCCCGGCCCGCGAGGCCGAGGCCATGCGCAAGGCCCTGGTGCCCACGCTGGAGCTCTCCCGGCTGGCGGCCTGCGAGTACGTCCTCGAGGCCGCCACCGAGGACCTCTCCACCAAGCAGGCGATCCTGGCCCGGGTGGAGGAGGTGGTGGGCCCGGAGTGCCTCCTCGGGTTCGCCACCTCGGGCATCCCCCGGGCCCGCATCGCCGCCCGCGCCCGGCATCCCGAGCGCTGCTTCGTCAACCACCCCTTCTTCCCCGCCTGGCGCGCCCTCCCGGTGGAGGTGGTCCTCTCCGGGCACCAGGCCCACGGGGAGCGGATGCTGGCGCTCCTTCGCCGGCTCGGCAAGGTCCCCATCGTCACCGCCGACGTCCCCTGCTTCGCCGCCGACGACGTCTTCGTGAACTACTGCGCCGAGGCGGTGCGCATCCTGGCCGACGGGGTCGCCACCCCGGCCCAGATCGACCGGGTGGTGGACGAGGCGGTGGGCGGCGGCGGGCCGTTCCGGGTGATGGACCTCACCCGCGGGAACCCGCTCAACGTCCACTGCCTGGAGCTGATGCGGGAGGCCCCCACCGGCGGCGAGTGGTTCGCCACCCCGCCGCTGCTGGCGGCGCAGGGCGTCGCCCCCTGGCTCCCCGCCGGCGCGCCCGCCGCCGGGAGCCCCTCCCCCGCCGCGGCGCGCCAGATCCGCGAGCGCATCCTGGCGGTCCTGCTGGGGCGCACGCTCTTCGTCGCCGACAACGGGATCTGCGAGCCGTCCGACCTCGACTGGCTCACCCGGAACGCCCTCGGCTTCTCGACCGGGCTGCTCGACCTGGCCGCCTCCCTCGGCGCCGACGAGGTGCACCGGCTCTGCACCGGGTACGCCGCCGGGAACCGGGGCTTCGAGGTCCCCCGGAGCGTCCGCGAGAGGCGGCTGCCGCGCTTCCGCCGGACCCTGGTGGTCGAGCGCGACGGCGACCTGGCCGTGGTCTCCATCCGGCGGCCCGAGGTCCGCAACGCCCTCTCCGAGCGGACCATGCGCGAGCTCGACGAGGCCTTCGCCGCCCTGGAGGCCGACGCGGAGGTGCGCGGCATCCTCGTCACCAGCTTCGACGGCGCGCTGGCGGGCGCCGACGTGGGCGAGCTGGCCGCGCTCCGGGACGCGGCCGCCTGCGAGGCCTCCTCCTCGGGCGGCCAGCGGGTCCTCGACCGCATCGCCGCCTCGCGGAAGCCGGTGGTGGCCGCGGTCGACGGCCCGGTGATGGGCGGCGGCGCCGAGCTGTCGATGGCCTGCCACGCCCGCGTGGTCGGCCCGCAGCTGGCGCTGGCCCAGCCCGAGGTCAACCTGGGCATCATCCCCGGCTACGGCGGCACCCAGCGGCTGCCGCGCCTCGTCGGCGTGGAGCGGGCCTCGGAGCTCCTCCGCACCGGCCGCGTCGCCGGGGCGGAGGAGGCCTGCGCCTGGGGATGGGCCTCGGGGAAGCCCGAGGCGGACTTCGTCGGGGCGGCCAAGGCCCTCCTGCGCCGGCACCTGGCGGGCGAGGTGAAGCTCGCGCCGGTGGACCCGGCGCCGGTGAAGGTGCCCGAGCGCCTGCCGGCGGTGGACCTGGGCCACCGCTCGCTGGCCATCGACGCCATCCTGGTGGAGGTGATCCGCCAGGGGCTGCGCCTGCCGCTCGCCGACGGGCTCCGGGTCGAGAGCCGGGGCTTCGGCCGCTGCAGGGCCACGGTCGACATGGACATCGGCATGCGGAACTTCGTCCAGAACGGGCCGCGGGTCCCCGCGGTCTTCCTGCACGAGTAGCGGAGGGGCCATGGGACGCGACGCGATCGTCATCCTCGACGGCGGGCGGCGCCTGCCGCGCGCCGACATCCTCCTCGGCAACCGCGAGGCCGGGTTGTTCTCGCGCTTCTCCGCCACCCAGCTCGGCGGCATGGCCATCGCCGGCGCCCTGCGGCACACCCCGGTGCCGGCGGGCCGCATCGGCCACGTGGTCATGGGGATGGCCCAGCACAGCCACCGCGACTCGATCTACGCGGCCCAGGGCATGCGCTGGCGCGGGGGGCTCCCCGACGACGTGCCGGCCCTGACCGTGGCCCGCATCTGCGGCAGCGGCGCCGAGGCCCTGGCGGTGGGCGCGGAGATCATCGGCGCCGGCCTGCGCCACGACGAGGCCCGGCCGTTCGTCGTGGTCGGGGGCGCGGAGAGCATGCAGTACCCCTTCGCGCTCTACGGCCTGCGCGGCCGGAAGGTGGGCGAGGCGGTGCAGAAGTACGGGCCGGTCGACGCCCGGGCGCTCCCCGCGGGCACCTTCCTGGCCGACACCATGCTCGCCAACCTCTACGACCCGAGCGCGCGCATGGCCATGGCCAACACCGCCGAGGAGCTGGGCCGGCGCTACCGCATCGCGCGGGAGGAGGCCGACGCCTTCGGCCTGCGCTCCCACCGGAACGCCAAGCGGGCCCGCGACGCCGGCTGGTTCGACGAGGAGATCGAGCCGGTGGCGGTGCGGCGCGACGGCGCCGCCGACCCGGTGACGGTGCGATACGACACGCACATCCTCGAGGAGCCCAGCCCGGAGGCCATGGCGCGGCTGCCGGCCGCCTTCGAGCCCGGCGGCATCGTCACCGCCGGCAACGCCAGCGCCGTCGTCGACGGCGCCGCCGCCATGGTCATCGGCAAGGAGGGCGACGCGGCCCGCGAGGGCCTGCGGCCGCTGGCGCGGGTGGCCGCCGTGGGCGTCGCCGGCTGCGCTCCCGAGATCATGGGCTGGGGCCCGGTGCCCGCCACCCGGCGCGCCCTGGAGCGCGCCGGCATCCAGGGCAAGGACCTCGACATCGTCGAGATCAACGAGGCCTTCGCGCCGCAGGCGCTCGCCTGCATCAGGGACTTCGAGGCCATGGGCATCGACCCTGCCCGGGTGAACCCCATGGGCAACGCCATCGCGCTCGGCCACCCGCTCGGCGCCACCGGCGCCATCCTCACCCTCACCTGCGCCTACGCGCTCCGGCGGACGCGCAAGCGCTGGGGCCTGGTGACCATGTGCATCGGCGGCGGCCAGGGCATCTCGGTGGTCCTCGAGTCGATGGCCTAGGCCCGGGCCGCCGTGGCTCCCCCCGTTCGCCCTGAGCGCAGCGAGCCCGGAGGGCGAGCGGAGTCGAATGGCGGGGAGCGCCGCGCGGCGAGCCCGCGCCTCCACTACGGCTGGGTCGTCGTCGGCACCGGGACGCTCTCGATCTTCGCCTGCCTGGGGTTCGGCCGCTTCGCGCTGGGGATGCTCCTCCCCTCGATGGCCTCGTCCCTCTCGCTCTCGTACTCGCAGCTCGGCTGGATCGGCACCGGCAATTTCGTCGGGTACCTGGCCGCGGTCCTTGTCTGCGGCGCCCTGGCCGCCCGACTCGGCCCCCGGCTCCTGATCTTCGCGGCGCTCCTCCTGGTCGCCGCCTCGATGTGGCTCATGAGCTCCGCCGGCGGCTTCGCCTCGCTGCTGCTCCTCTACGCAGCGACCGGCGTCGGGAGCGGCGCCGCCAACGTGCCGGTCCAGGGGCTGGTGGCCCGGTGGTTCGACGCCAGCGTGCGCGGGAGGGCGGCGGGCTTCGTCTCCATCGGGAGCGGCTTCGCCATCATCGTCTCCGGCCGGCTCATCCCCTTCATCAACCGCCGGGAGGGGTCCGGCGGCTGGCGCACCAGCTGGATGGTGCTCTCGCTCGCCGTCGCCGCCATCGCGGTCCTGGCCCTCCTCCTCTTCCGCAACCGCCCCGAGGAGAAGGGCCTGCGCCCCTACGGGAGCGATGCCAGGCCGGCGGCGGCGGCGCCCGCGGCCGCCCCGGCGCACCCGCGCTTCCACGCCCGCGGCGCGGTCTGGCTCCTGGGCTTCATCTACGCCATCTTCGGCTACACCTACGCCATCTACGTGACCTTCATCGTGACGGCGCTGGTCCGCGAGCGCGGCCTGACCGAGTCGGCCGCCGGGACCTTCTGGTCCACGGTGGGCCTCCTGAGCCTGCTCTCGGGCCCGGTCTTCGGGGGCCTCTCCGACCGCCTGGGGCGGAGGGCCGGGCTGATGCTGGTGTTCTCCTTCCAGCTCGTGGCCTACGTCCTCGCCGGCGCGCACCTGCCCGGCGCCTTCCTCTGGCTCTCGGTGGGCCTCTTCGGCCTCGTCGCCTGGTCGGTGCCTACCATCATGGTGGCGGCCGTCGCCGACCTGGTCGGCGTCGACCGGGCGCTCCCGGCCTTCGGCTTCATCACCTTCTTCTTCGGGGTGGGCCAGATCGCCGGGCCGGCGGTGGCCGGGGTCCTGGCGGAGCGGACCGGCACCTTCTCCTCGAGCTTCTTCATGGCGGCGGCCTTCGCCGGCGCCGCCATCGCGGCCAGCGCCTTCCTGAAGCGGGCCTCCGCGCCGGGGTGAGGGGGAACCGGCCTACAGCTTCCGCTGGTGCGCGTTCCAGTTCCGGACCAGAGGCATAGGGAGGCATAGGGCATAGGTGCCGGACATCGCCCGCACTCCCTGGCGCGAACCTTGCTCAGGACCTCCCCCGTGGCCCGCGTCGCCCGCGTCCTACTGGTCGCCGAAAACTCCACAAACCACTGCACGTGGCGCAGCCACGGCCACGGCCTCGTCCTCGAGTCCGACGACGCCTGCCGCACCTTTCTCTCACTCGTCCGCAAGTACAAGGATCGCTTCGGGATCCAGGTCTTCTCCTACTGCCTCATGGGCACCCACCCCCATGTGATGTGCAGGGCCACCAGGGGTCAGAGCGCGTTCAGCGCCTTCTGGAAGGTGGTCAACTGGGGATTCGCTCGCTGGTACAACCGGCGGACCCACGGCCGCGGCCAGGTCGTCATGGAGCG
>DATIFE010000145.1:0-34488 GCA_035455425.1 Anaeromyxobacteraceae bacterium
GGAGCGCGGGGGGCGGGCCGGCGCCCTTCGAGGGCGCTCGCCCTCCGGGCGCGCCGCCGCCTCCTCGGGCGGAGCCGAGGGGCCCGGGGGCGCCGGCTCCGCGCTCGCGGCGGGCGCCGGGGGAGGCCCCGCCTCGGTCCCGGGGATCTCGCCGGCGGCGAGTCGCGCGCCGAGGGCCTCGAGCGCCATCCGCGCCGCGGCCTGCTCGGCGTCCTTCTTCGAGCGCCCCTCGCCGCGCCCCAGCGCCTCCCCGCGCACGTCCAGCTCCACCTCGAAGGTCTTCTCGTGGTCCGGGCCGCGCTCCGACACCACCCGGTAGCGCGGCGCGGCGCGCATCCGGCTCTGGGAGAGCTCCTGGAGCTGCGTCTTGTAGTCGCGGTCCAGGGTCCCGGCGGCGGCCCGGTCGAAGGCGTCGGCCATGAGCCGGTCGAGCAGGTCCAGCACCGGGCCCAGGCCGCCGCCCAGGTACACCACCGCGACCACCGCCTCCAGCGCGTCCGCCAGCAGGGAGGCCTTCTCGCGCCCGCCGGTGAGCTCCTCGCCACGGCCCAGCCGCAGGAGGGGCCCGAGGTCCAGGCGCCGCGCCAGCCGGGACAGCCCGGGCTCGTCCACCAGCGCGGCGCGCAGCTTGGAGAGGTCGCCCTCGCGCGCCTCCGGGAAGCGCTCCATGAGCCGGTGGGAGACGGCCAGGTCGAGGACCGCGTCGCCCAGGAACTCGAGCCGCTCGTTGTCGGAGAGCCCCTCGCCGCGGTGCTCGTTGACGAAGCTCTTGTGGGTCAGGGCCGCCAGCGCCAGGGCCGGCTCGGGGAAGGCGCACCCGGTCCGCTCCGCCAGCACGGCGACCAGGTCCGCCGGCGAGGCGGCGGCTCCGTTCGGCGGTTGCCCTTCCCCTGGCATGGCGCTCACCGGTCGAGGCGGGAGGCCAGCTCGTCCACCAGGGCGTAGGGATCGGCCTCCCGGGCG
The DNA here is from genome assembly GCA_035455425.1 of Anaeromyxobacteraceae bacterium. Classification (GTDB taxonomy): domain Bacteria; phylum Myxococcota; class Myxococcia; order Myxococcales; family Anaeromyxobacteraceae; genus JACRMN01. The sequence goes on from DATIFE010000145.1 coordinate 964, forward strand.
GCGATGCGGGCCGCGATCTCGTCGAGGTGCCCCTTCTCGCCTGCCAGCCGCGCCAGGGCCCGCGAGAGGAGCCGCTCCCGCAGCATGGCCAGGAACGCGCCGCGGGCCCGCGCCGCGTCGCGCTCCCGCCGCATGCCGGTGGATTCCAGGTGGGCGCGGTGGCGGTCCACCGCCGCGGCGAGGTCGGCCACGCCGTCGCCGCGGGTGGCCACCGTCTTCACCACCGGCGGCTCCCAGAAGCGGGCGTCCTCGGGAGACCAGGGCTCCCCCGCGGCGAAGCGGTGCAGCTCGTCGTGGCCCGGCGGGGGGCGGGTGGCGGTGCTCCGGCGCAGCTCCAGCATCATCTGCAGGTCGCGCACGGTGCGCTCCGCCCCCTCGCGATCGGCCTTGTTCACGGCGAAGACGTCGGCGATCTCCATCACCCCGGCCTTGATGGCCTGGACATCGTCGCCCATGCCGGGGGGCATCACCAGCACCACGGTGTGGGCCAGGGAAGCGACCTCGATCTCGTCCTGGCCCACGCCCACCGTCTCCACCAGCACCACGTCCTTGCCCATGGCGTCCAGCACCGTCACCACCTCGGCGGTGGCCCGCGAGAGCCCCCCCAGGTTGCCGCGGGTGGCCAGGGAGCGGATGAACACCCCCTCGTCGAGGGCGTGGTCCTGCATCCGGATCCGGTCGCCGAGGATGGCGCCGCCGGAGAAGGGGCTGGTGGGGTCCACCGCCACCACGCCCACGGTGAGCCCCTGCCGCCGGTACCAGGAGATGAGCCGGTCGGCCAGGGACGACTTGCCGGCGCCGGGCGAGCCGGTGAGGCCCACCACGTAGGCCCGGCCGGTGCGGGCGAAGAGGGCGCGCATCGTCTCCCGCGCCGACGGCGCCTGGTCGTCGAGGTCGCGCATGAGGCGCGCCGCCGCGCGGACCTCCCCGGCCGCGACGCGGTCCGCCAGCGATTCGCCCGCGGCCATCAGAACGCCGACGCCTCCGGGACGAAGTTGGCCACCAGCACCGCGGTCGCCATCCGGCGCGGGGCTCCCATGGGCTGCCGCTGCGGGTCGAGCTGCCGGTAGAGCACGTGGTCCCCCTGCACCTGGTCGATGATCACCAGGAGGCGCCACCCCATCCCCACCCGGCTGAAGACCGCCTCGAAGTCGGTGCGCTTCAGCACCCGCGCCGCGCCGTAGGGACGGCCGTCGATGTCGGTCCCCACGTAGCGGATCTCCTCGCCCTGCGTGCCCTCGAGCACCACGTTCATCATCCAGATCTCGCCGGCGTGGGGCATGAGGTGCTGGGGCACCGGCCCGGGCGCCGCCGGGGCCAGCGGGACCGCGTCCTCCGGCCCGGGCACCTTGGCGCCCAGGGCCCCGGCCACCACCTGGGCCGCGCCCGGGAAGCGGGAGAGCTCGAACCGCTCGGCCCAGACGTCGCCCGACGGCCCGATGACCCGCCCCCGGAACGTCGTCCCCACCTCGCGCGCCGCCACGAACCGGTAGCGGGTGCCGGCGAAGTGGAACTCCTGGAGGACCTCCACCGGCGCGCTGGGCGCGAGCACGCCGGCCTCGCCGAAGGCCCTGGTGAGCTGGCCCAGGGTGAGGGCGTTGCGGGGCGGCGGCGTGGCCTCGACGGCGGCCGGCGCCTCGCCCGGCGCCGGCGGAAGGGGCTGGCCCGCCTCCCGCGCCCCCTGCATCTCCGGGACCCGCGAGGCGAGCCAGAACTCGAGGTCGCCGCGCGTGCGGTGCTCCTCGAGGCGCACGGCCGGGAAGGTCAGCGGCACCTCGAAGGGCTTTCCGCCCACCGGGGCCACCCGGGAGACCCGGACCCCCTGCGCCCCGCCGAGCAGCTCGAAGGCATGGGTGGGGGTCTTGACCACGGCGCGGGCGGCCAGGCGATCCGGGTCGGCGGTCACCTCCAGGCCCACGGCGCGGAGGGCGGCGGCCTGCTGCTGGAGCTTCTCCACGCGGCGCTGCAGCGCCTCCCCCACGCGCTGCTCCAGGGCGCTGGCGCGCTCGCAGTCGTAGAAGGGAACCGGCGGGAGCCCGGACAGCGGCGCGTCGAGGAAGCGCAGGAGGTCGTGGCCCTCGACCACGAAGCGGGCCCGGGCGATGGCCTGCCCGGTGGCCGGGTGCGCGACCTTGCCGGAGAAGAGCAGCTCCCCCTCGAGCGTCTCCCGGTCCTGGGCCAGGCGCACCGGGATGGCCAGCGCCGCGAGCTTGCGCCCTGCGATCTGGTTGAGCCGCTCCCGCGGGATCCTCGTGATGATGGTGTGCTCGCCCTCGGACATCGCGCCGGAGCTTACCTCAACGCAGGAGATCCCGGGCGATCACCATCCGCTGCACCTCGCTCGTGCCCTCGCCGATCTCGCAGAGCTTGGCGTCGCGGAAGTAGCGCTCCACCGGGTAGTCGCGGGTGTAGCCGTTGCCCCCGTGGATCTGGATGGCGCGGGTGGTGGCCCGCATGGCCGCCTCCGAGGCGAAGAGCTTCCCCATGGCGGCCTCGCGGCCGAAGGGACGGCCCTGGTCGGCGAGCGCCGCGGCGCGGTGGACCAGGAGCCGGGCCGCCGCCGTCTCGGTGGCCATGTCCGCCAGCATGAAGGCGATGGCCTGGTGCTCGGCGATGGGCTTGCCGAAGGTGCGGCGCTCCTTGGCGTACTCCCGCGCCTCCTCGAGCGCCCCGCGGGCCAGGCCCACGGCCAGGGCGCCGATGGTGACGCGGCCCTTGTCCAGGATCTGCAGCGTGTTGACGAAGCCCATGCCGACCTCGCCGATGCGGTTCCCGTCCGGCACCTCCACGTCCTCGAGGTGCAGCTCGGCCGTGTCCGAGGAGCGCATGCCCAGCTTCCCGTGGATGGGGCGCTGCGAGAACCCCTTGGCCCCCTTCTCCAGCAGGAAGGCGGTCACCCCCTTCTGGCGCTTCTCCGGATCGGTCACGGCCAGGATCACGAAGACCTCGCCCACCGTGCCCTGGGTGATGAAGAGCTTGGTGCCGTTCAGCACCCAGCGGTCCCCCTGCCGGACGGCGCGGGTGCGCATGGCCCCGGCGTCGGAGCCGGACCCGGGCTCGGTGAGCCCCCAGGCGGCCAGCTTCTGGCCCGAGGCCAGGGCCGGGAGGTACTTGCGGCGCAGCGCCTCGGTCCCGAAGCGCAGCAGGTGGCTCGTGCCCAGGCCGTTGTGGCTCGCCACCGTGAGCGCCAGCGAGCCGTCGAAGCGGGCCACCTCCTCCACCACGACCGCGATGCCCAGGGCCCCCAGGGCGGTGCCGCCGTACTCCTCGGGCACCACCATGCCGAGGAGCCCGAGGTCCCCGAGCTTCCTCACCACCTCGTGGGGGAAGCTCTCGGCCTCGTCCCACCGGGCGGCGAAGGGCTTCACCTCGGCCTGGCAGAAGTCGCGCACGGTGCGCTGGATCTCGAGCAGATGCTCCGGAACGGCGAATTCCATGGTTCCCTCCCTAGACCGGCAGCACGCCGCGCTTGCGGCCCGGCGGCGGACGGTATCCCTGTGCGTAGAAGGCGAAGCGGCGGGCCAGCTCGGACCGCAGCGCCTTGCCCGGCACCACGGCGTCGATCACCAGCTCGCTGGCCAGCTTGTGGATGTCGATGTCGCGCTGGTACTCGGCGCGCAGCGCCTTGACGAAGGCGGCGCGCTCCCCCTCCGGCTTCTCCTGGATCTTGTTGAAGTAGACGGCGTTCACCGCCGCCTCGGGCCCCATCACCGCGATCATCGCCTGCGGCAGCGCGATGCAGCACGAGGGGCCGAAGGCCGGGCCGTCCATGGCGTAGAGGCCGGCGCCGTAGGCCTTGCGCACCACCACCGAGATGCGCGGCACGGTGGCCTCGGAGACGGCGCTGATCATCTTGGCCCCGGCCCGGATGATGCCGGCCCGCTCCACCTTGGTCCCGATCATGAAGCCGGGCACGTCGGCCAGGTAGAGGAGCGGGATGTGGAAGGCGTCGCAGAGCCAGATGAAGCGCGCCGCCTTGTCGGCGGAGTCCACGAAGAGCACGCCGCCCTTCACCCGGGGCTGGTTGGCGACGATCCCCACCGCGCGCCCCTCGATGCGGGCCAGGCCGGTGACCAGCTCGCCGGCGTAGAGCTTCTTGGCCTCCAGGAAGGAGCCCTCGTCCACCAGGTGCGCCACTAGGTCGAGCACGTCGTAGGGCTTGTTCTGGTCGGCGGGGACGATGTCCTCCACGGCGCGGAGGCCGGGCCGCGGGGGCCGGGCCGGCGCGGGCGGCGGCAGCTCGCGGTGGCTGGTGGGGAAGAAGGCGAACCAGCGCCGGGCCTCGCGGATGGCCTCCTCCTCGTCGCGGCAGAGGAAGTCGGCGCACCCCGAGACCGAGCAGTGCATCCGCGCCCCGCCCAGCTCCTCCAGGGTGACCTTCTCGCCGATGACCATCTCGGCCATGCGGGGCGAGCCCAGGTACATCGAGGCATTCCCCTCGACCATGAAGATCGCGTCGCAGAAGGCCGGGATGTAGGCGCCCCCGGCGGCCGAGGGGCCGAAGAGCAGGCAGATCTGCGGCACCACGCCCGACAGCTGCACCTCGTTCCAGAAGATGCGCCCCGCCCCCCGCCGGCCCGGGAACATCTCCACCTGGTCGGTGATGCGGGCTCCGGCCGAGTCCACCAGGTAGAACATCGGCAGCCGCTGGGCCGCGGCCACCTCCTGGATGCGGACGATCTTCTCCACCGTCCGCGCTCCCCAGCTGCCCGCCTTCACGGTGGAGTCGTTGGCCATGACGCACACCGCGCGGCCCTCGATGGTCCCCATGCCGGTGATGACGCCGTCGGCCGGGAGCTCCGGGTCGAGGGAGTTGGCCATGGCGCCGTCCTCGACGAACGAGCCCTCGTCGAGCAGGCGCCGCAGCCGCTCGCGGGCGAAGAGCTTCCCCTGCTCCTCGTTCTTGCGGTGGTACTTCTCCGCCCCGCCCTTGCGGATGCGCTCGAGCTCGCGCTCCAGGATCTCGTCCGGCCCGTCGGCCATGCTCACTCCCCCGTGAAGATCGGCGGGCGCTTCTCGGCGAAGGCCCGGAGCGCCTCGAGCCGGTCCCGGGTCCCGAGGCAGTCCTGGTACATCCGCTGCTCCAGATCCAGCGCCTGGTCCAGCGGCAGGGCGAAGCCCCCGTCGATGGCCCGCTTCGCCTGCCGCAGCGACACCGGTGCGTTCCGGGCCACCAGGCGCGCCCAGGCGAGCGCCTCCTCCCGCAGCCGCTCCGGGGGGACGGCGCGCGACACCAGGCCCATGGCCGCCGCCTCGTCGCCCCGGATCCGCCGGGCCGTGAGCACCAGGTCCTTGGCCCGGGCGACGCCGATGGCGCGCGCCAGCCGCTGGGTCCCGCCGCCGCCCGGGATGATGCCCAGGCCCACCTCGGGAAGGCCCATCTCGGCGGCGGTCGAGGCGATGCGCAGGTCGCAGGCCAGCGCCAGCTCGCAGCCCCCGCCCAGGGCCGCGCCGTTGACGGCCGCCAGGAAGACCTTGGCCGAGGACTCGATGGCCCGCAGCGCCGCCTTGAGATCGGCCAGGAAGCGGCGCACCTGCTCCTCGCCCATGGTGCGGCGCTCCTTCAGGTCGGCGCCGGCGCAGAAGGCCTTGTCCCCCTGGCCGGTGAGGACCACGCAGCGCAGCGGCCGGTTCCCCTCGGCCCGCGCCAGCTCGGCCCCCAGGGCGCCCAGCAGGGCCACGGTGATGGAGTTCCGCCGGGCCTCGCCGGCGATGGTCCAGACCTCCACCTCGCCCAGGTCCTCGACGATCACGTCCATGGGCCCCACCTCGCGCCTCAGGCAGTATCCTGCATCGGGTCTCGCCGGATGTCCCGCACCGTAGCGGGCCCTTTCCCGCGGCGCCAGCCGGATCTGGCGCCGGGGGCATGCAGTTTATTGCGGCGGGGACCCGCTCCGGCGGCGCCCCGCTAGCTCGGCCTGGAGGGCCTTCCCGGGGAGCGGCCTCCCCACCAGGTCCTGGGCCCGCTCGCCGGCGGCCACCAGGAGCTCCCAGTCGATCCCGGTCTCGTAGCCCATGCCCCGCAGCATGTAGACCAGGTCCTCGGTGGCCAGGTTGCCGGAGGCCCCCGGCGCGTAGGGGCAGCCCCCCAGCCCGCCGACGGAGGCGTCGAAGGTGGCCAGGCCGCACTCCAGGCCCGCCAGGACGTTGGCCAGGGCGGTGCCGCGCGTGTCGTGCATGTGGAGCGCCAGCTGCTCCGGGTGCGCCCGGCGCAGCAGGATCTCGAGGAGGCGGCGGACCTGGTCGGGCGTGCCCACCCCGATGGTGTCGCCCAGCGAGATCTGCTCGCAGCCCAGCGCCAGCAGGCGCTCCGCCACGCCGGCCACCTTGTCGGGCGCCACCCTGCCCTCGTAGGGACAGCCGAAGGCGGTGGAGACGTAGCCGCGGACCCGGAGCCCCTTGTCGCGGGCCGGGCCCACCACGGCCTCGAAGGCGGCCAGGGTCTCGTCCACGCCCTTGTTGACGTTCTTCCGGTTGTGGGTCTCGGAGGCGGAGAGGAACACCGCGGCGTCGACCCTCGGGGCCCCCGGGCCGCGGCGCGCCAGGGCCTCGAGGAGGCGGCCGAGCCCCCTGTCGTTGGGGACGAGCACGGCGTAGGCCATCTCGGCTCCGCCGGGGAGCGCCGCCACGACCTCCTCCGCGTCGGCGAGCTGCGGGATCCAGCGGGGCGAGACGAAGCTGGTCGCCTCGATGCGCCGGAGGCCCGCCCGGGCCAGCGCGCGGAGCAGCTCCAGCTTCCCCGCGGTCGGGACGTGGCGGGCCTCGTTCTGCAGGCCGTCGCGCGGGCCGACCTCGTACACGGTGACGCGGGCCGACATGCGGGATCCCTAACGCCCGCCCGCGAGCGGCGCCCTATGCCGCCTGGCGCGGGTGGATGTGGGCCCGGATCCAGTCGATGATGGTCTGGGTCGAGGACCCGGGCAGGAAGACCTCCGCCGTGCCCAGGGCCTTGAGCCGGGGAACGTCGTCCTGGGGGATGATGCCGCCGCCGAAGACCACGATGTCCTGGGCGCCCTTCTCCTTCAGCAGGTCGATGACCGCCGGGAAGAGCGTCATGTGCGCGCCGGACATGATGGAGAGCCCGATGGCGTCCACGTCCTCCTGCAGCGCCGCGGCGACGATCATCTCCGGGGTCTGGTGCAGCCCGGTGTAGATGACCTCGAAGCCGCCGTCGCGCAGCGCCCGCGCGATGATCTTGGCCCCCCGGTCGTGGCCGTCGAGGCCGGGCTTGGCGACGAGGATCCGGAGGGTTCGGTCCTTCTGGCTCATGTCGGCTTCTCCAGGACGGCGATGAGGTCCAGGGATCGCTCCGAGAAGGGGACGGGGCCCCCGGCAGCCGTCGAGACCAGCTCCCGGAGCCGGAGGCCGGCCCGGGCGGCTATCCGCTCCCACTCGGTCGGCCTGTAGTACCTCAAACGGGCCGCCCCAGCCAACACTCGATCCCCGCGGGTGACGACGCGGGACAGGGTCTCCACCCCCGTGGCCGGGTCGAAGAGGCTCGACTCCTCCACCCGGCCGCCGCCGGGGAGGTCGCGCGCCGCACGCGCCTCGGGCTCCCCCCCGAGCCGCAGGGGGTTGGCGTGCTGTACCAGGAGGCGCCCCCCGGGCAGGAGCACCCGGGCGACCTCCGCCAGGGCCCTCTCGTTGTCCGGGTCGTCGAAGACGAAGAGGGAGGAGTACCAGGACCAGGCGGCGTCGAAGGCCGAGGCGAAGGGGAGACGGCGCTGGTCGGCGCGGACCAGGTTCCCCCGGCCCGCCCGCCGGAGGTAGCCGCGGTCCAGGTCGATCCCGAAGAGCCCGAGCCCCCTCCCCTGGAGCGCGGCCAGGTGCCTCCCGTGCCCGCAGGCGACGTCCAGGACGCGCTCTCCCGGGCACAGCCGGAGCGCCCGGGCGATGACCTCGGCCTCGAGCGACGAGAGGCGCGGCGTCAGCAGGTCGGCCGTGCTCTCGAGGTAGAGGTCGCCGAACCAGGGATCGCCCACGCCGGTAGGGCCCTGCCCGCTAGAAGCGGCCGTCCTCGCGGTAGGGGCCCCACACCGTGCGGAAGACGTCGCAGATCTCCCCCAGGGAGGCGTACGCCTTGGCCGCCTCGATGATGGGCGGCATGACGTTGGCGCCGTCGCGGCAGGCGCGCTCCACCCCGGCGAGCGCGTCCCGGACGCGGTCGGCGCTGCGCTCGGCCTTCACCGCCCGGAGCCGCGCCACCTGGGCCCGGGCGACCGACTCGTCGATCTTGAGGAGGGCGATGGGCTCCTCCTCCTCCTTCCGGAAGCCGTTGACGCCCACGATGATGCGCTCGCCCTTCTCGATCTCGCGCTGGTAGCGGTAGGCGGCCTCGCCGATCTCCTTCTGCGGGAAGCCCTCCTCCACCGCGCGCAGCATGCCGCCCATCTCGTCGATGCGGCGGATGTAGTCCAGCGCCCGCCGCTCCATCTCGTTGGTCAGGTACTCGACGTAGTAGCTGCCGGCCAGGGGGTCGGCGGCGCGGTCGGCGCCCGACTCGAAGGCGATGATCTGCTGCGTGCGGAGCGCGATGGTGACGGCGTCCTCGGTGGGGAGGGCGTAGGTCTCGTCGAGGGAGTTCGTGTGGAGGGACTGCGTGCCCCCGAGCACGGCGGCCATGGCCTGCAGCGCGGTGCGGACCACGTTGTTGTAGGGCTGCTGGGCGGTGAGCGAGACGCCGGCCGTCTGGGCGTGGGTGCGCAGCAGCAGCGACTCCCGCTTCCGGGCCCCGAAGCGCTCCCGGAGCGTGCGGGCCCAGATGCGGCGCGCCGCGCGGAACTTGGCGATCTCCTCGAAGAAGTCGTTGTGGACGTCCCAGAAGAAGGAGAGGCGCCCGGCGAAGGAGTCGACGTCGAGCCCGCGGTCGGCGAGGAGCTGCACGTACTCCAGGCCGTCGGCGAGGGTGAAGGCCAGCTCCTGCACCGCCGTCGCGCCGGCCTCGCGGATGTGGTAGCCGCTGATGGAGACCGGGTTCCAGCGCGGCATCTCGCGGGCGGAGAACTCGATCATGTCGCACATCATCTTCACGGCCGGCCGCGGCGGGACGATCCACTCCTTCTGCGCGATGTACTCCTTCAGCATGTCGGCCTGGATGGTGCCGCCCAGCTTGGCGCGCGGCACGCCGTTCTTCTCCCCCACGGCCACGTACATGGCGAGGGCCACCACCGCCGAGGCGTTGATGGTCATCGAGGTGGTGACGTCGGCCAGGGGGATGCCGTCGAAGAGCACCTCGAAGTCGCGCAGGGTGGCGACGGAGACGCCCTCCTTGCCCACCTCGCCGCGGCTCATGGGGTGGTCGGGGTCGTAGCCCATGAGCGCCGGCATGTCGAAGGCGGTGGAGAGGCCGGTCATCCCGTGGGCCAGCAGGTACTTGAAGCGCTGGTTGGTGTCCTCCGGCGAGCCGAAGCCGGCGAACTGGCGCATGGTCCAGAGGCGGCCGCGGTACATGCTGGCCTGGGGGCCGCGGGTGAAGGGGTAGCGCCCGGGGAGGCCCACGTCGCGGCGGAAGTCGGTCTCGGGCAGGCTGGCCGGGTCGAGGACGTCGGGGACGGGGATGCCCGAGTCGGTCTCGAAGGCCTTCTTCCGGCGCGGCGCCCGGGCCAGGGTCTCGGCCAGCTCCTGCGCGGTCCAGGCCTCGCGCTCGGCGAGGATGCGGGCCAGCTCCTCCCGGGAGTAGAGCGGGTTGGCCGCCTTCTCCGGCGCGGCCGGCGTCGGCCGGCGCCGCGGATCCGGACGATGTGCCTGCGTGTCCCGAGCTGCCTTGGAGGCCATGGCGAATCTCCCCGATGGTGCAGGGGGAAGCTTAGTCGGGCCGCCCCGGCCGAGATAGATCCGGTTCGTCTCCCGGCTGCAATTCGCTGCAGATCCGCCGCGTTGACAGGTGCTTGCGGGCGGCCTATAAGCGCGCTCCGCGCCGGTTCCCCCTGCGGTAAAGTGCACGAAGGGGCAGCCAGCCGGAACCGGTGAGGTAGCTCAGTCGGCTAGAGCGAGGGTCTCATAATCCCTAGGTCGGGAGTTCGATTCTCCCCCTCACCACTCCGCAACAGCAGCCGAGGACGCGGCTCCGGGCACGGGGTACTTCCCATGCGCCCGGAGCCGTGCCTTCACGCAGCCTCCGTCATTTCCTCTCGCCGCCCCCGGTGCCGGGGACCCGATGCTGGGCCAGGGCCTCGTCGAAGGTGGTCAAGGCGACGATTCGCGCTCCGCGGCGATCCGCGGGGGGAAGAACGGCGCGCGCGTGCTCCTTGCTCTCCATCTCCACGATGATCCAGGCGGCGTGCACGCCGTCCTTGCAGCCCCAGTCCGCGTGCGTCAGGTAGTGCGAGCCGCTTGCGAGGAACACCTGCTGGGCCCGACTGCACGCGATTGCCTCGCCGTCGTGGCTCACCTCGATGAGGAACCTTGCCATTTCCGGATCTCCTCCCCGTTGCCGGTCTTCCATCCTGCCATGATTCCCCCGGCCTCCGTGGGCGCGGAGGCGCTCTCGGGCGGGGCGTGTCGGCGCCGGGCCTCCCGCTCCGACCCGGCGGGGGCTAGGTCGGGGCGTAGAGCTCCGGGACCGAGGAGCCCAGCAGGGCCAGCAGCGCCTCGCGGCGGACCTTGAGCGTGGGGGTGACGAGCTCCGGGTAGTCCTGCGGTGCGCCCGGGACGATCAGCAGCCGCCGGGGCTTCTCGTGCTCGGAGAACTCGGCGAGAGCGGCCCGTGCCCGCGGCAGGAGCTCCTCCGCGGCATTCACCCCGCGCGCCGCCAGGCGCGCCAGCTCCTCGCGCGCCACGAACACGGCGGCCGCCACGAACGGCCTCCCCTCACCCAGAAGCACCGCGCCCTCGAACGGAGGCTCGGAGGCCAGCGCCGTCTCGATGGGCTCGGGAGCGATCTTCTTGCCGGTCGAGAGCACCAGGAGGTGCTTCTTGCGGCCCACCACGTGGAGGAAGCCGTCCGCGTCGAGCCGAGCCCGGTCGCCGGTCCGGAAGAAGCCATCCGCGGTGAACGCTCCCTGGTCGTCGGCGGGGTCCATGTAGCCGCCGAAGAGGAGCGGGCCGCGCAGGAGCAGCTCCCCGTCCTCGGCGATGCGCACCTCGTGGTCCGGCGTGACGAGGCCGGCCACGCAGGGTCGCCTGCGTCCCTCGAAGAGGTTCGACGCGATCATGCCGGCCGTCTCGCTCATCCCGTAGAGCTCCACGAACGGGATCCCGAGCCCCTCGAAGAACCGGAAGAGAGCCTCCGACGCGGGCGCTCCGCCCGAGAAGACGCCTCGAACGCGTCCGCCGAGGCCCCGCCGGATGCCCCGTCCCACGAGCGCGCCGGCGAGGCGGGCCAGGAGCCTATCGGCGGCTCCCCGGGCGCCGTCGACCCGGACGCGGGCCGCCGCCTCCAGCGCGGCGCGCAGCAGGTGGCGGAGCGGCCCCGGAAGGCGGGCGACCTTCCCGAGCGCCTGCATCCGGATCCGCTCGTACACCAGCGGCACCGAGAACAGGTAGGTCGGCCGCAGCGCCAGCGCGCGCGGGATGTCCTCGCGGCGCGCCACCATGACGAGCCCGTGGCCCTGCGCCAGGGCCAGCGCGAACTGGTCGTGCCCGGCCACGTGGCCGAAGGGGAGCAGGTGCAGGCCGAGATCGCGCTCCGTCGAGCCCGTGGCGGTCGCGCCGGCGTCGATGGCGCGCACGATGGTCCCCTGCGCCAGCCGCACCCCCTTCTGCCGCCCGGTGGTGCCGCTGGTGAAGAGCAGGAGGAACGGGTCCTCCTCGCGCACCGCCGCGGCGCGCGCCTCGAAGTCGGGGAGCGCCAGGCCGGGAGCGCCCTCGCCCAGCGCGGCGGCGCTCGAGGTCGCGCGGGCACCGGAGGGGAGCGTCTCCGCGGCCAGCGGCTCGAGGCTGAGGATCGCGGCCAGCCCTTCGCGGTGGAGGTCGCCGGCTGCCGCGGCGAGCTTGGCCCACTGGGCTGCGGTCGACACGAAGGCGGCTCGAGGGCGGACGCGCCGCGCGAGCTCCTCGGTGGCCCCGGGGGCGAGGCTGGCGAAGAGCGTGACCGGCTCCGCGCGGAGGAGCTGCGCGCCGACGGCCACGGCCTGCCATTCGGGCGAGTTCTCGGCGAGGAGGAGGACGCGGTCCCCGGGCCGGATGCCCGCGGCCTCGAGGAAGACGGCGGCACGGGAGACCATCTCGCGGAAGGCGGCGAAGGACACCGGGCGCGGGGGAGCGTCCGGCGCGGCCGGATCCAGGAACCACAGGAAGACGCGGTCGGGTACGCGCCGTGCCGTGTTCGCGAGCAGGGCGGGGACGGTCCGGCCCGGGAACCGGTAGATCGGGAGCGTCGCTGCCATGCGCGGGGCCCTCTCGGGAGCAGTCTGCCGCTCCGCGATCGATCCGGGGGTGCGGCCGGGGGACGCACCGCCCACCCCCGGCCTCCCCGGGGGCGCGGTATGTTCGTCCGCGGAAAGGGAATGGAATGCGCACTGCCTGCATCGCGCTGGTCTCTGCCCTCGCGGCGTCCGCGGCCTGCAGGTCGGGGCCGCCTCCGGTGCCCTCCCCGGCGCCCGCGGCCCCGCAGCCGCCGCCCAAGCCCCGCATCGCCCTGGTGCTCGGCGGAGGTGCCGCCCGGGGCTTCGCTCACGTCGGGGTGATCCGCGAGCTGGAGCAGGAGAAGATCCCCATCGACCTGGTGGTCGGCACCAGCGTCGGCAGCCTCATCGGCGCCATCTACGCCGCCGACCTCGACAGCTTCGACCTCGAGTGGACCGCCTTCAAGCTCCAGAAGGACGACCTCCTGGACTACGGCGTCCTCTCGGCCGTGATGGGGATGGGGCTCGCCCGGGGGGACAAGCTCGAGGAGTTCGTGAGGAGCCGCGTCAAGGTCGCGAACATCGAGGATCTCAGGATCCCGTTCGCGGCGGTGGCCACCGATCTGAACTGGGGCACGAAGGTGGTGCTCGACCGAGGCTCGGTGGCGCGGGCGGTGCGCGCCAGCTCGGCCATCCCCGGCGTGTTCCAGCCGGTGCAGCACATGGGGAAGATCCTGGTGGACGGCGGCGTGGTCGACAACATCCCCATCTCGGTGGCGCGGGCCAAGGGCGCGGACATCGTGGTGGCCGTGGACATCAGCGAGAACGTCGGCAACACCAACATCACCAACCTGGTGGACGTGATGATCCAGGCGACCAACATCATGTTCGCCCTCAACGTCGCGCACTCGAAGAAGGACGCCGACGTGCTCATCGCGCCCAAGGTGGGCGACGTGGGCATGCTCGACTTCACCCAGAAGAAGCGGTGCATGCAGGCCGGCATCGAGGCGGCCCGCGCGGCGGCGCCGGCCATCCACCGGGCCGTGGACGCGTGGGTGGCGAGGCGCATGGCCGCCTCCGGCGGCGCGGCCCCGCCGGCGGCGCCCTAGACCAGGCCCTGGGGACGACCATGGGTCCTCACGCCGCCCGGCCGTCGGCGAAGCCCATGGGCACGTGTCCCGGGAGCGCGCTCACCCGCTCGAGCCAGGCCCGCACCGCGGGGAAGGGGCCGAGGTCGAAGCCGCCCTCGGGGGCGACGTGCGTGTACGCGTAGAGCGCGAGGTCGGCCACGGTCGGGCGCTCGGCCGCGAACCAGGACCGCTCGCCCAGGTGCCCCTCCATCACCCCGAGCGCCCGCAGCCCGAGCTCGCGCTTCCCGGGCAGCAGGCGCTCGCGCTCCGGGTCGGGCGGGAGGTGCGCCACCCAGTGGCGCGCCGTGGCGATGTTGGGCTCGTGGCTGTACTGCTCCCAGAACAGCCACCGGAGGACCTGTGCCCGGTCCATCCGCCCGTCCGGCAACCAGGGCGTGCCGTCGGCCAGGTAGCAGAGGATGGCGTCGCTCTCCGGCAGGCAGGTGCCGTCGGGCAGCTCCAGGACCGGGATGCGCCGCTCCGGGTTGAGCCGGGCGAAGGCCGGCGTGCGGGAGGCGCCGCCGAGGATGTCCACCTCGACGCGCTCGAAGGGGAGCCGGAGGTGGTGCAGCAGCAGGCGGCACTTGTAGGCGTTGCCCGAGATGAGGCTGTCGTGGAGCCGGAGCATGGGTCCTCCCCCTGCGGGGCGCGTGCAGTCTCCACCTCGCCCCCGACCGCGGCGCGGCGCAAGCGAGACCTCCTCCGGTCCGGCATGAGAGAATCTCATGCATGGACCGGCGCCTCCCCTCCCTCAACGCCCTGCTGGCCTTCGAGGCGGCCGCGCGGCACCTGAGCTTCACCCGGGCCGGGCGCGAGCTGCACGTCACCCAGTCGGCGGTGAGCCACCAGGTCCGCGCCCTCGAGGAGGAGCTGGGCCTGCCGCTCTTCGTGCGCCTGCCCCGGGCGCTGCGCCTCACGCCGGCGGGTGCACGGGCCTTCGCGGCCAGCCGCGACGCCCTCGACCGGCTGGCGCGCGGCCTGCGGCGCCTTCCCCGGCGCGGACGCCGCTCGCTCGCCGTCAGCGTCCTCCCCTCGTTCGCGGCCGCCTGGCTCCTGCCCCGCCTGCCCCGGTTCCGGGCCGCGCATCCGGCCGTCGACCTGCACCTCCACGCCACGCAGGACCTGGCCGACCTGCACGCCGGGGAGGCGGACGTGGCCATCCGCTACGGCCCGGGGCGCCACCCGGGGCTGCGCAGCGATCGCCTCTTCGCCGAGGAAGCCTTCCCGGTCTGCAGCCCACGGCTGGCCGGCCAGCTCGCCAGCCCGGCCGACCTGCGAGACCAGGTCCTCCTTCACGACGAGGTGCGAGGCGCCCACGGAGGCTGGGCCCAATGGCTCGCCGCGGCGGGTGCCCGCGGCGTGGACGTCAGGCGCGGCGTCCGCTTCGGGGACGCGCGCCTGCTGGTCCAGGCGGCCGTGGCGGGCCAGGGAGTGGCCCTGGCCCGCTCCCTGCTGGTCGAGGAGGAGCTGGAGTCCGGGCGCCTGGTGCGCCCGTTCCCGCTCGCGATCCCCTCCCGCTACCACTACGCGCTGGTGATGCCGGCCGCCGTCTCCCGCCGGCCCGAGGTGCGCGCCTTCCGCGCGTTCGTCCTGGCGGAGGCGCGGGGGACCTAGGGGCCGAAGGTCGCCTGCCAGCCGACGTAGGCGTGGAGGTCCCCTCCCCCGGCGCCGAACGAAGCCAGCAGGTGGTGCAGCCCGGAGAGGTCGAGCACCGCGCCGGCGGTGAACCCGCTCGCGCCGGCGAGCGTCCGGGGCGAGTCCGTCTCCCGGTACACCTCGGCACCGAGCGCCAGCGGGCCGGTGCGCCGCTGCACCTCCCAGCCCAGGAACCAGCCGTCCGCCTCGCCGGCCGCCGCCCGGATCCGGTACCCCGCGCCGCCGTAGGTGGTCCAGGGCCCGAGGCTCTTCTGCAGCCAGATGGGCAGCAGCACCGTCGCCCCACCCTCCCCCAGGCCGCGGGCGGCCGAGCCGGTCGGGAGCGTGACGATGGGGAAGGTCCCCGCCTGCACGCCGGCGCGGTCCTCGTCGAGGAAGCGGAGCTTCGCCCCGAGCTCGAGGTCGCCCGGCCCGTAGCCCGTCGGTCCTCCCCCGCCGGCGGCCAGGGCCAGGGGCGCGATGAGGTGGAGCTGGAGCTCCGGGGCCGCCCCGTAGTTCACCTCGAGGTGGGGCGCCGTCCCGGTGAACCCGGCGCGGCCGAAGGTCGCCTGGGACGCCAGGTACACCTCCCAGTGGTGCAGCTCGACCGGCTCGGGATCGTCCGTCGCGAAGGGCGGGCCCGCGATCGCCGGCGTCGGCAGGAGCAGCAGGGCGGCGAGCGCCAGCGAATTCCGCGACGGCACGAGGGCGGAACGGATCACGGCGCCAGGAAATGCCCGGCGAGGCCGCCCCCCAGAACCAGCCACGCCGAGTTGACGCGCAGCCGCAGCCCCAGCGCGGCGGCCGCCGCCAGGAGGGCCGCGCGCCAGTCGGGCACAGCCGTCCGCGCGAGCTCCCAGGTGACGACGGCCATGAGCGCCAGCGAGGCGGCGTTGAGCCCGTCGAGGAACGCGCCCGCCCGCGGGGAGCGCCGGAGCCGGGGAAGGACCAGGCCGCTCAGCGCCACGAAGACGAACGCCGGCAGGAAGATCCCCAGGGTGGCCAGGGCGGCTCCCGGCGTCCCGCCCAGCAGGTAGCCGATGAAGGTCGCGGTGCAGAAGACGGGGCCGGGCGTGAACTGGCCCACGGCGATGGCGTCCAGCAGCTGGGCGTTCGTGAGCCAGTGCCAGCGCTCCACCAGGTCGGCCCGCAGGAAGGCCAGCAGGACGTAGCCGCTGCCGAAGAGCACCGAGCCGACCTTGAGGAAGAAGAGGAACAGCGCCGCCAGGGAGAACGGGGCCGCCGCGTCTCCGGCGACGGCCGCCGGTGCCATGGGGAATCCCGCGCTCGCGATGAGGAACGCGGCGAGATCGCGCCTCGCCGTCCTCCAGGACGCCGCCAGCATCGCCGCCAGGCCGCCCCCGAAGAGGACCAGCAGCTCGTGGGCCCGCAGCCCGCTCGCGACCACCGCCGCCGCCGCGACCACCGCCAGGGCCGCGGACTTGAGGGCGGTGCGGCCGAGGCGCCAGAGCGCCAGCAGCACGATGACGGTGATGACCGGCTTCACCCCGTAGAGGAAGGAGGACACCTGGGGCAGGGCCCCGAAGCGCACGTAGGCCCAGGCGATGGCCAGCGTCATGGCCGCGGCCGGCAGGATGAAGCAGCTGCCGGCGACGACCAGCCCCTTCCACCCGGCCCGCGCGTACCCGATGTGGATGGCCAGCTCGGTCGAGTTCGGGCCAGGGATGAGGTTCGTGGCCCCGACCATGTCCAGGAACTGCTCGCGCGAGAGCCAGCGGCGGCGCCCGACGACCTCCTCCTCCATCATGGAGACGTGCGCCGCCGGGCCGCCGAACGCCGTCGTGCCGAGGCGCGCGAACAGCGCCGCCAGCTCCCGCAGCGCGGCACCCCGATTCCCCTCCTGGCCGGCGGACGGCATTCCCGGCGCCATCTAGGGTGCGGCACACCGGCGATCAAGGCCCACCCGAGCCGGGCCAGGCTGCCGTGAACGCGGCGCTTTTCTTGACCGGCGAGCCCCCCGGGCGACACTGGCAGTGAGCCGATACCGGCCGATTCCGCCGAGGTCCGCATGGGAAAGCCACGTCCAGCCGACGAGCAGTCCACCACCCCCGAGTTCGACCAGCTCGTCCGCGAGCTCGACGAGCTCCTCCGGAGCCTGCCGGAGGCCGAGCCGCAGCCGCCCATCGAGGAACTGTTCCTGGCGCGGATGCGCGAGGCGAGGCCGCTGCGGCGGCGCCGGGTCGGGTAGGAGCGTCCCTTCCGGGGAGGCGCCAGCGAGGCTGGCACACCGCCCCCCCGGGCGTGTGGGTGGATTCCCCCCTCCACCCCACCCGTGGTACAGGTTCCCTCGAGCCAATCGCGGCGGATTTGCATCGAGGGACGCATGGCACGCATGCCCCCGTTCGCTGACCCTGTCCTGAACCCGGAGCTCGATCGCCTGGTCAGGGACCTGGATTCGAGGCTGGACCGCGACTTCCTCGCGGAGCTGAAGCCGGCGCTCGACCGCCTCCCCGCGGTCCGCGAGCGCCCCCTGCCCCGCGATTCCTAGCCGGGCCGGGCGCGTCGGTCGGAGGCCGTGGGCGCCGGCTTGCCCAGCGCCTCGGCGGCCTGGTACTCGGCCTCCTCCTCCTCGAGCTCCTCCTCGACCTCCGCCGGCGCGCGGAAGATGCGCCCGATCTCGATGTGCTTCGAGAAGAGGAAGAAGACCCCGAAGGCGGTGAGCTGCAGCAGCTGGGCGCCCCAGAGCACGTTGGCGTAGGCCTGGCCCTGCACGTCCAGTGCTGCCCTGGGGACGAAGAGGGAGAGCCCCAGCACCACGGCGTACTGGAAGGTGCCCACCATTCCCGGCCCGGCGGGGATCATCACCCCGACGATGAGGACGCCGAGGACGGTGTAGGCCGCCACCAGCGAGATATCGAAGCCGAAGCCCCGGGCCAGGAGCTGCATCCCCCAGCCGTTCAGGCCCCAGTAGACGACGGTGAGGAGGAAGAAGAGGCCGAGCTTCCTGCGGCTCGGCACCAGGCGCAGCCCGTGGATGAAGGCGTCGAGCATCCCCGCGGCGCGGTTCGCCAGCCGCTGCGACACGGGAGCCAGGGCCCGGCGCGCCAGGCCGACGGCGAGCTGGCGGTTGGCGTAGGCCACCACCAGGAACACGAGGAGCACCACGAAGACGCCGAGCACGACCCACCCGGCGCCGCGGACGAGCCCGAGGTTGGCCGTGCCGGCGGGCAGGGCGAGCAGCGCCGCCACGAAGAGGGCGGCGGTGAAGACGCCGTCCGCCACCCGCTCCACCACCACCGACGAGAGCGCCGCCGAGACCCGGAGGCGCGGGCGGTCGGCCACCAGGTAGGGCCGGGCGAACTCGCCCAGGCGCAGGGGCAGGATGAAGAGGGCCATGAAGCCGACCGCGCACACCCCGTTGAGCCGGGCGAAGGGGACCCGGGCCACCGGCTCGAGCAGGATCCCCCAGCGGACGGTACGCACGTAATGGATGGCCACCAGGATCAGGAGGTACGCGGCGACGTAGCGGTGGTCGGCCTCCCGGCCGGCGCGCCAGATGGCGCCCAGGTCCTTCCCGCGCAGGGTGAGCCAAAGCGCCCCGGCCGAGATGCCGAGGCCCACCAGGGCCTGCGCCGTGCGCCTCACCGGAGCGCCTCGCCCGCCAGGGCCCGCCGCGGGTTGTCGCTGCAGATGCGGACCAGCTCCGCCCTCCCGGCCCGCCGCTCCAGGGCCGTCAGGGCCTCGTCGATCCAGTCGGCCGCGTCGCTGGGGCCGTGCAGGTCGGTCCCGCCCACGGCGTAGAGCCCCTCCGAGAGGAAGCGCTCCGAGAGGACCTGGGCCATGGGCCCGTGCCGGCCGATGAGCGACCCGATGTTGAGCTGGAGCGCGGCGCCGGCGCGGATGGCCTCGGCCACCCGCGCCGGATCCCCGAATGCCTGGCAGCGCTCCGGGTGCGCCACGATGGGCAGGACCCCGCGCGCCCGCACCCGGGCGATCGTCGCCGCGACGTCCTCCACCTCGTCGAGGAAGGGGAACTCGACGAGGGCGAACCGCTCCGCCTCGCCGATGCCGCGCGCCTCCCCCCGCTCCAGGCTGGCGAAGTAGAACGCGTCGGCCGGGTTCTCCGCGTTCCGGTGCAGCCGCAGCGGGATCCCGGCCCCGGCCACCAGCGCCCGCGCCTCCTCCAGCCGCCGGGCGCAGGCCGCCGCGTCCCCGCCGGCGTAGCGGGCCTGGGCATGGGGCGAGGGGGCCGCGTCGGTGTAGCCCAGCGAGGCGAGCGCCCGGGCCACCTCCAGGGTCTCCTCGGGCGTGCGGCACCCGTCATCGAGCCCCCAGAGCAGGTGGCTGTGGATGTCGACCAGGTCCATCGAGGCGGTGGCTTATACCACGCGGTGCAGCGGCGCCTCGCCCCGGGCGAAGCGCTCCAGCTCGTCGGTCACCAGCCGCGCCATGGCGGCCCTGGTCTCCCGGCTCCCCGAGCCGAGGTGCGGCGTCAGCACCACGTTCTCCAGCGACCGGTAGGCCTCGGGAACGCGCGGCTCGTCCCGGAACACGTCGAGCCCGGCCGCCGCCACCCGCCCGTCGCGCAGCGCCTCGGCCAGCGCCTCGTCGTCCACCACCGGCCCGCGGGAGGTGTTCACCAGCACCGCCCCCGGCTTCACCAGGCGGAGGCGCTCCCGGGAGACGAGATTCCTGGTCTCGGCGTTGAGCGGGCAGCAGAGCGCCACGAAGTCCGATTCCCGCAGCAGGGTCTCGAGCGGCACGCGCCGGGCGCCCTCCACCGGCTTCTCGCCCGGGGAGCTGTAGAGCACGCGGAGCTCGAAGCCGCGGGCGCGCCGCGCCACCGCCTGCCCGATCTGCCCCATGCCCACGATGCCCAGCGTCTTCCCGGTCACCTCGATCCCGAGCATGAACTCGGGGTCGTTCTCGGTCCACCCGCCGCGGCGGATGGTGCGGTCGCCTTCCGCCACCCGGCGCGCGGCGGCCAGCAGCAAGGCCATGGTCAGGTCGGCGGTCGCGTTGGCGAGCACGCCGGGGGTGTTGGTGACCACGACGCCCCGGGCGCGGCAGGCGTCGAGATCGACGTGGTTGACGCCCACGCCGTAGGAGGCGACGATGCGCACCGCCGGCAGCCGCGACAGCAGGGGACCGTCCACCGCATCCAGGTAGGTGACGGCCAGGGCGCTGGCTCCCGCCGCCGCGGCCGGCCAGTCGGGCGCGGGCCTCTTCGGGTTGCCCCGGATCTCGAACTGCGTCGCCAGCCGATCCCAGCTCGCCCCGGGGAGCGCGCGCACCACGTAGAGGACTGGCCTCACGGCTCCTCCCCTTCGCCCCGGCCCCCGGGGCCGCCGTCGCCGGGGGCACCGCCCGGGACGCGGTAGTCCTCGCCCAGCCAGCGGCCCAGGTCCACCAGCTTGCAGCGCGGCGAGCAGAACGGAAAGGACGGGTTCCCGGCGCGCGGCGCCACGGGCTTCCTGCAGATGGGGCAGCGCGGGGGGCCCACGGTCCGATCTCTACCACCTCCGCCGGGCGGAGGCGCAGGCGGCGGCTACATCGACCGCGGGCAGGTCCGCGGGGCCGCAGCCAGCAGGGGCTCCAGCGCGGCGTCGAGATCGGCCCGGTCCACCGCGCCGGTGAAGGTGCGGCGCACCCTCCCCTCGTGGTCGATGAGGTAGGTGCGGGGGTAGCCGGGGATCTTGAAGGCCTCGCCGATGCGGCCCCCGTCGTCGAGCAGCACCGGATAGTTGATCCCGAAGCGGCGGGCGGAGTCGGCGACGTCGTCCCGCCCGCCCGACTCCTCGGCAATGCCCAGCATCTCGAAGCACTTGTCCTTGTTGGCGGCGTAGACGCGGGAGAGCTCGGGGATCTCCTCGCGACAGGGCCCGCACCAGGTGGCCCAGAAGTTCACCGCCACCACGCGGCCGCGCAGGGCCTCGAGGCGCACCGGCTTCCCCTGGAGGTCGGGCAGCGTGAAGTCCGGCGCCGCGCCGGCGACGGTCGGCTCGGCCGCGTCGCGCGCCCGGATCCAGACCTCCGCCGCCGCCACCGCCACCGCGCCCAGGAGGGCGAGCTTGAGCCATCCCTTCATGCCGGTTGGATCCTAAACCCCGGTATTCGATTCGGCATTGTTAATTCCCGTCCCTCTCCGGGGTGTTGGCGCTAGAGTGCGCCCCGACCCACATGCCAGCGCCTTCCCGCGATCCCCGAGCCCCGACGGACCCCACCGGGCACCCGATCGCGGGGAGAGACCGGCGCCGGGAACCCCAGGCCCGCGCCCCCGGACCTCATCCATGACCCGGAGACGCCTCATCTGGCTCGCTGCCGCAGTCGCGGTCGCGGCCGCCGCCGTCGGCCTGTGGCGCTGGCAGGGCTCGCGGGCGAAGCCCAAGGTCCAGATGGACACCGTGGCCGTGGACCGCGGCCGCATCGTGGCCAAGGTGACGGCCACCGGCACGCTCTCGGCGCTGGTCACGGTCCAGGTCGGGAGCCAGGTCTCCGGCCGCATCGCCGCCCTGTACGCCGACTTCAACTCGGCGGTGAGGAAGGGCGAGCGCATCGCCAAGATCGACCCGGCGCTCTTCCAGGCGACGGTGGAGCAGGCGCGGGCCAACTACGTCGCCGCCCAGGGCAACCTCGCCAAGGCCCGGGCGCAGGCCGTGGACGCCCAGCGCCAGCGCGACCGGGCCCGGGCGCTCGCCGAGAGGAAGCTCATCGCCCAGGCCGACTACGACACCGCCAGCTCCAACGCCGAGGCCGCCCAGGCCACGGTCGAGGCGGCCTCCGGCTCGGTCGAGCAGGCCCGGGCGGCCCTCCATCAGGCCCAGGTGAACCTGGCGTACACCGACATCCTCTCGCCCACCAAGGGCGTGGTCATCTCGCGCAACGTCGACGTGGGCCAGACCGTGGCGGCGTCGCTGCAGGCCCCGACCCTCTTCGTCATCGCCGAGGACCTGGCCAAGATGCAGGTCGACACCAGCGTGGCCGAGGCCGACGTGGGGCGCCTCAAGGCCGGGATGGCGGCCAGCTTCACCGTGGACGCCTACCCCTCGGAGGTCTTCCGCGGGACGGTCCGGCAGATCCGCAACGCGCCCCAGACCGTCCAGAACGTCGTGACCTACGACGCCGTCATCGACGTCGACAACGGCGAGCTCAAGCTGAAGCCGGGGATGACCGCCAACGTGACCTTCGTCTACGCCGAGAAGGAGGACGTGCTGCGCGTCTCCAACGCCGCCCTCCGCTTCCGCCCCACCCCCGAGATGCTGGCCGCCGCCCGGGCGGGCGCGGGCTCCGGCAACGCCGGCGCGGCCCGCGGCGGCCAGGCCCCGGCTCCCGGCGGCCGGTCGCCGGCGCGGGGCGCCGAGGCGCACGACCAGCGGACCATCTGGATCCTGCGCGACGGCAAGCCGGCCCCGGTCCGCATCCGCATCGGCATCTCGGACGGCAGCGTGACGGAGGTGGCCGAGGGCGAGGTGCAGCCGGGCGATCCGGTGATCACCGACGCGGTCGGACCGCCGAGCGGCTTCGCCGCCGGGCTCCGCCGCGGGCTGTAGGGCGGGGTGGCCGATGGCCCGGGTCCCGCTCGTCGAGCTCGAGGGAGTCGTCAAGACCTACCGGATGGGCGACGTGGAGGTGCAGGCGCTCCGCGGGGTATCGCTGACCATCGAGCAGGGCGAGTTCACCGCCGTCATGGGCGCCTCCGGGTCGGGGAAGTCCACGCTGATGAACATCCTGGGCTGCCTCGACCAGCCGACCAGCGGCCGCTACCGGCTCGAGGGCCAGGACGTGTCGGGCCTGCCCACCGAGCGGCTGGCCGAGATCCGCAACCGCACCATCGGCTTCGTCTTCCAGAGCTTCAACCTCCTCTCCCGCACCAGCGCCCTGGAGAACGTGGAGCTGCCCCTGCTCTACGCCGGCGTCCCGGCCGGCGAGCGCCACGCCCGCGCCGCCGAGGCCCTGGCGCAGGTGGGGCTGGCCGACCGCTCCGGACACCTCCCCAACCAGATGTCGGGAGGCCAGCAGCAGCGCGTGGCCATCGCCCGGGCCCTGGTGAACCGGCCGCGGGTGATCCTGGCCGACGAGCCCACCGGGAACCTCGACTCCCGCACCAGCGTGGAGGTCATGAGCCTGTTCCAGGAGCTGGGCCGGGGCGGCATCACCGTGGTGCTCGTCACCCACGAGCCCGACATCGCGCAGTACGCCTCGCGGGTGCTGGTGATGCGCGACGGCCGGGTCCTCTCCGACGCGCGGCGCGAGGCGCGGAGGGCGGAGGTCCCGGACCCGCCGCCCGACCTCGAGGAGGCGCTGCCATGAACCTGCTGCAGACTCTCCGGGTCGCGTTCCGCGCGCTGACCCGCAACAAGATGCGCTCCTTCCTCACCACCCTGGGCATCGTCATCGGCGTCTCGGCGGTGATCGCCATGGTGGCCATCGGCGACGGCGCCAAGGCGCGGGTCGAGCAGGCCTTCGCGGCCATGGGCTCCAACATGCTCATCGTGCTGCCCGGGACCACCACGGCCGGCGGCGCCCACGGCGGCTTCGGGTCGATGCCCACGCTGACCTGGGACGACCTCAAGGCCATCCAGAACGAGATCCCGACGGTGCGAGCCGCCGCCCCGCAGCTCCGGTCGGTGGCCCAGGTGCTCTCGGAGGACCAGAACTGGACCACGCAGGTCATCGGCACCACGCCCGACTTCTTCGTCATCCGGAGCTGGCCGGTGGCCCGCGGCTCGCTCCTCACCCAGTCGGACGTGGACGGCGGCACCAAGGTGGCGGTGCTGGGGGCCACGGTGGTGGCCAAGCTCTTCGGCGCCGGGAACCCGGTGGGCCAGGTGATCCGGGTGAAGAACGTGCCCTTCACGGTGGTGGGCGTGCTCGACAAGAAGGGCCAGTCGCAGTGGGGCCAGGACTTCGACGACGTCCTCTTCGTGCCGGTCAGCACCTTCCTGCAGAAGATCCAGGGCGGCCTGGGAAACTACATCGCCGGCACCATCATGGTGAGCGCCGTGAGCGCCGACGCCACCTCCCGCGCCGAGAGCCAGATCCGGGGGCTCCTGCGCGACCGGCACCGGCTGCAGGCGGGGGCCGACGACGACTTCTCCATCCGCAACCTCTCCGAGATCGCCGCCGCCTCCCAGGAGGGCACCCGCACCCTGACCACCCTGCTCGCCGCCATCGCCGCGGTCTCGCTGCTGGTCGGCGGGATCGGGATCATGAACATCATGCTGGTCTCGGTCACCGAGCGGACGCGGGAGATCGGCCTGCGCATGGCCGTGGGCGCCAAGCCCCGCGACATCCGCCTGCAGTTCCTGGTCGAGGCGCTGGCCCTGGCGGTGACCGGCGGCCTGATCGGGGTCGGCCTGGGCCTGGGGGCGGCCTGGCGGCTGGCGCAGAGCTTCGGCTGGCAGGTCCTCTACCGTCCCGACGTCATCTTCATCGCGGTCGGCTTCAGCGGCCTGGTCGGGGTGGGCTTCGGGTTCTACCCCGCGCACCGGGCCTCGCGCCTCGACCCCATCCAGGCCCTGAGGTTCGAATGAGGTGGGTGGCGGCCGCGCTGCTGGCCCTGGCCGAGCCGGCGCTGGCACAGGCGCCCCCGCCGGCGCCCGGCCAGGTGCTCACCCTGGACGAGGCCGTGCGCCTGGCCCGGCAGAACCAGCCCCAGCTCCGCCAGGCGCGGGCGGGGGCCGAGGCCGCGGCGGCCCGCGCCGATCAGGCCCGCTCGCCGCTCCTTCCCCAGGTCTTCGCCGGGGCCAGCTACTCGCGCTCCACCCGCAACGGGCGGCCCGGGCTCTCCCCCGCCGGCGAGGGCCTCGACCTCTCCGGCACCGTCTCGCAGCTCCTCTGGGACTTCGGCCAGACGCCGAACCGCTACCGGGCCGCGCGCGCCGGGGCCGAGGCACAGCGCGAGGCGGAGCAGGCCACCGGGCTGCAGGTGGTGCTCGGGGTGCGGACGGCCTACTTCGCCGCCCGGGCCGCCAAGGACCTGGTGGCCGTGGCCCGCGACAACCTGTCGAACCAGGAGGCCCACCTGCGGCAGATCCAGGGCTTCGTCGAGGTGGGCACCCGGCCGGAGATCGACCTGGCCCAGGCCCGCACCGACCGGGCCAACGCCCAGGTCCAGCTCATCAACTCCGAGAACGGCTACGCCGTCGCCAGGGCGCAGCTCAACCTGGCCATGGGCGTCGAGGGGCCGACCGGGTACGACGTCGCCGACGAGACCCTCCCGCCGGTCGAGGGGGAGGACGGCACGACCGACGCACTGCTGGCCGAGGCGCTGCGCGCCCGGCCCGACGTGGCCTCCCTGGCGAGCCAGCTCCGGGCCCAGCAGGCCACCCTCTGGGCCGTCCAGGGCGGCTACCTCCCGAGCCTGGGGGTCTCCAGCGGCCTCACCGACGCCGGCACCCCGGGCTCCACCTACTGGAACTGGAACGCGAGCCTCACCCTGAGCTGGGACGTGTTCTCCGGCGGGCTGACCCGCGCCCAGGAGCAGGAGGCCCGGGCCAACCTGGACGGCCTCGACGCCCAGGGCATCCTGCTCCGGCAGCAGGTGCGCCTGGAGGTGGAGCAGGCCCGCCTGGCGGTTCGGGCCGCCGGAGCGGCCCTTTCGGCGGCCGGGGAGGCCCTGGAGAACGCCCGGGAGCGGCTCCGCCTGGCCGAGGGTCGCTACCAGACGGGGGCCGGGAGCGTCATCGAGCAGGGCGACGCCCAGGTCGCGGTCACCTCCGCCGCGGCGCAGCGGGTCCAGGCGCAGTACGCGCTGTCGTCGGCGCGCGCCCAGCTGCTCAGCGCGCTGGGCCGGCCGTAGCGCCGGCCCGGCCCCGCCTCAGCGCACGCCGCTCCCGGACGAGGTGGCGGCTCCGACCGAGCTCCCGGCGACCATGAACAGGGTCTTCAGGTCGTCGTCGGTGAAGGTGATGCCGGCGCCGAAGAAGACGTCGCGCCCGACCACGAAGCGCGGGCCGCCGGGGAAGCGCCCGCTGCGCCAGGTGTTGAGCACGTCGTCCGCGCCCGCGGTCACGTAGAAGTAGCGCAGGAACCGATAGTCGGCCCAGAACTTGGCGCGCGCCCAGTCTGCCTGGGGCCGGGAGAACTGGTAGAGGTTGAAGGAGACCCGGAGGGAGTCGTCGAGCAGGTGCAGGTCGGTCCCCACGCCGCCCGAGCTCTCGATGACCCCGATGCGGAAGGTCATGGGGCCGTAGCGCTTGGCGAACTCCAGCGAGAAGCGGAGGCGCTCGTCATAGGTCTGGGTGGTGGTGGTGGTGGTGACCGGGGGCGTCGAGCCGGTTTGCGACGACACCACCTCGACCCTCCGCGTGGAGGCGCCGCGCGGGTCGTTGACGAGCTCGAAGATGTAGTACTTGTCCGGGCGCGGCAGGAGCCGCAGGCCCAGGTAGGTCTTGGCGCCGCTCTGCGAGAGCAGCCACTCCGAGCGCAGCTCGACCTGGAGCTGCAGCTTCACCAGGCGGTCGACGTAGCTCGACACGCCGTCGAGGGTGTTCCCCAGCTTCTCGCCCAGCCGCTCGTCGGAGAGGAGCTTGCCGGCGACGCCCTTTCCCTCGGCGATCCGGGCCGTGGTCTGCTTGATGTCGTCCAGGCTCGAGTTCAGCTTCTCCAGGGCGTTCCGGGCGCTGGCCACCGACTCGCGCAGGTCCTTCCCCGAGGAGCCGGTGCCGACCACGTCCTGGAGGCCGGCCAGCACGTCGTTGAGGCGCATGCTCGCCTCCTCGACGTTCCGGGCGATGGCGTGGTAGCGCTCCTTGTCCTGGCCGGTCACCTCGGCGACGGTGCCGGTGAAGGCCTCGGTGTTGTCGAGGATGCGGCCGACCTTCTCGCGGTTCTCGGCCACGGTCTGGTCGAGGTTCTGGGTGATGCGCGCCAGGTTCTCCATGATCTGCCGGATGGAGCCGCGCTCTCCCTTGACCGTGTCGGCCAGCTCGCCCGTCACCACCGAGATGTCGGTCGAGATCTTCTGCAGCGAGTCGAGGAGCTTGGCCACCCCGGCCGCCTCGTTGACGCACTTCACCTCGCGCTGGTCCTCGGGCAGGTCCCGCAGCGAGGGCGCCTGGGGCGTGCCCGGCACCGCGTCGAGCAGCGCGTCGGGCAGCAGCGCCGAGGGGAAGCGCTTGGAGAGGCAGGCGTCGGCGCGGAGATCGATCTCGTTCTTGATGCGCAGCTGCAGGCGGGCGCGCTGCCCCTGGAGCGTGATCTGCTCCACCTCGCCCACCTGGATGCCGGCGATCTGGACCCGGCTCTTCCAGGTGAGCCCGGTGGCGTCGGTGAAGAAGGCGTGGACGACGTAGCTGTCCCTCTCCGAGAAGCCCCCCTTGCGGAAGAAGGTGTAGGCCAGCAGGAAGGCGGCGAAGCCCGCCGCCACCAGCAGGCCCACCGTGAACGCCTTGTTGAGGAGGGGCTTGGCCATGGGGGCTACTGCTTCTCGAACCAGAGCGAGAGGAACTTCTTCACGTGGGGGTGCTCGCTCCGCCGGACCTCTTCGGGAGTCCCCTGCGCCGCGATGACCCCATCGTACAGCACGGCCAGGGTGTCGGCCACCTTGAACGAGCTGGCGATGTCGTGGCTGATGACCATGCTGGTCACGCCCAGCTTCTTCTTCGCCTGCACGATCATGTCGTCGACGTACTCGGTGGTGATGGGGTCGAGGCCGGTGGTGGGCTCGTCGTAGAGCACCACCGGCGGCTCGTGGATCAGCGCCCGCGCCAGGGCGACGCGCTTCTGCATCCCGCCCGAGAGCTCCGCCGGGTAGAGGGGGAGGATGCTCTCGGCCAGGTCCACCACGCGGAGCTTCTCCACCACGCGCGCCCGCAGCTCGTCGGACTTGAGGCCGCGCTCCTTCTCCTTGAGCGGGAAGGCCACGTTCTCGTAGACCGTCATGGAGTCGAACAGGGCCGACTTCTGGAACACCATCCCGAACATGCGCCGGGCCTCGATGAGCGGCTGTCCCTCGAGCTTCGGGATCTCCACGCCGTTCACCCGCACCGTGCCGCTGTCCGGCTTGAGGAGCCCGATGACGTGCTTCATGAGCACGGTCTTGCCCGAGCCCGATCCGCCCAGGATGACGTAGGTGGTTCCGCGCGCCACCCGCAGCGAGACGCCGCGCAGCACGCGGTTCTCGCCGAAGGTCTTGTGCAGGTCCACCACCTCGATCACGCCGGCCTCCGCTACTTCCCCGAGCCCACCGTCACCAGGACGAAGGCCGTGTCCACCAGCAGGATGGCGATCGAGCTCGCCACCACCGCCCGGGTGGTCCCCTCGCCCACCCCCTTGGCCCCGCCGGCCGCGGAATACCCGCGCCAGCAGGTGATGATGGCCACCACCCCGCCGAAGATGAGCGCCTTGAAGATGCCGTGGAGGATGTCCTTGGGGTCCACGAAGGTGCGGGTGTGCTCCAGGAAGGGACCCTCCGGGATCTCCGCCACGTAGATGCCCATGAGCCAGGCCCCGGCGAACCCGAGGGCGTTGAAGAGCATGGTGAGGAAGGGGAACATCGCCACCGAGGCCACCAGCCTCGGCACCACCAGGTACTGGACCGGGTTGACCGCCATGGTCTCCATGGCGTCGATCTGCTCGGTGACCCGCATGGTCCCGATCTCGGTGGAGATGGCGCTGCCCGAGCGGCCGATGATGAAGAGCGCCGTCAGAACCGGGGCGAGCTCGCGCGCCAGGCTGATGGCCACCGACCCGCCCACGTACCCCTCGGCGCCGAGCTGGCGCATGGCGTAGTTGGCCTGCAGCGCCAGCACCACCCCGGTGAAGAACGCGGTGGTGGAGACGATGAAGACCGAGCCCACGCCGATGGCGGCCATCTGGGCCAGGATGAGGCCGGGGCGGAACGGAGGGCGCGCGGCCCAGCGCAGCGCGTCCAGGCCGAAGAGCACCATCTCGCCGAAGTCCTCGAGGGCGTCGCGAACCCGGTGCATGCAGGCGGAAGGTCGCAGGGATGCCGCCCCCGGGTCAAGGAAACGCCCGGCACGGCGCCGCCCGCTCCGCTATGATGGACCGATGCTCAAGGTCGGCGGCGAGGTCGATTCGTTCTGCAGCAAGTGCGACATGGTGCTGGCCCACACGATCCACGCGATGGTCGGGCCGCGCCCGGTGAAGGTCGAGTGCAACACCTGCCACGCGGTGCACGCCTTCCGCGCGCCGGACCGGGGAGTGCGCAAGAAGCCGGCCCGCCCCCGGGCCGACCGCGCCGCCATGGGCTTCGACGAGCTCATCCGCGGCAAGAACCTGGCCCTGGCCGTGCGCTACACGCCCCAGACCACCTACGCCGTGGACCAGGTGATCGAGCACCCCACCTTCGGGCTGGGCTTCGTCACCGACGTGAAGGACGGCGGCAAGGTGCAGGTCACCTTCCGCAGCGACGTGAAGGTCCTGATCCACGCCCGGCACTGACCCGGGGCCGGCTCAGGGCGGCCCGCCGCGCGCCCAGGCGAGGAGCCGCTCCATGTCCTCCGGCAGCGGCGCCGTGATGGCCAGGCGTTCCCCCGTGGCCGGGTGCGCCAGGGAGAGCTTCCAGGCGTGAAGCGGCGTGCGGTCGACCAGCACGCGCCCGGCGCCGTCGCGGATGGGGCCGGGCGGGCCGTAGTCCGGATCGACGCATAGCGGCGCTCCCGCCGCGGCCAGGTGGACGCGGATCTGGTGGGTGCGGCCGGTCTCGGGCACCGCCTCGACGAGCGCGGTGGCCTCGGGGCGCGCCAGCCGCTCCAGCACCCGGAACCCCGTGGCCGCCGCCCGGGCCCCCGCCTCGCCCGGGGCGGCGGCTCGCATCCGGCCGCGCCGCCCGGCGGCGATGGCCCGGTCCACGCGCAGCGTGTCGGGGATCGGGCCGCGCACCACCGCCAGGTACCGCTTGTCCACCTGGTGCCGGTCGAAGGCCAGGTTCACCGCCCGGTGGGCCGCGGCGTTCCGGCAGAGGAGCAGGACCCCGCTGGTGCCGCGGTCGAGCCGGTGCACCACCCAGAGCGGCCCGAACGCCTCCTCGGCCTCCTGCCGCACCGTCCGCTCGGGCGGGCCCCGCCCCGGGATGACGAGCCGGCCCGGCGGCTTGTCCACCGCCACGAGGTCCCGGTCCTCGTGGAGGACCTGGAGCACTAGATCATCGCCTCCGGGGCCGCCACGGTCACCGGGCCGAAGCGCTCCAGCGCCCGGGCCACCGACCGGGCCGGCCCCACCGCCACGATGGCGCCGCCGTCGAGCGGGAAGTGGCGCCGCGCCACCTCGCGGCACTCCTCCGCCGTCACCGCGGCGACGCGCTCGCGGTAGCCGGTGATCTCCGAGACGTCGGTGCCGTAGAGCCGCAGGTCGGCGATCTTGTCGGCCACCTGCCCGTGCGTCTCCAGCGACAGCGGGAACATGCCCGCCAGCCAGGCGCGCGCCCGGGAGAGCTCCTCGTCGGTCGGCCCCCCGTCGGCGAAGCGGCGCGCCTCGGCCAGCGCCACCTCGACGAGCTCGGCGGCGCTCTCGTTCTTGGTGAAGGAGGAGATGGAGAAGGTGCCCCCCGCGCGGCTCATCTCGAAGCGGCTGTGGACGCCGTAGGAAAGCCCGCGGTTCACCCGGATGGCGTCCACCAGGCGCGAGGTGAAGCCGCCGCCGAAGGCGGCGTTGGCCACCACCGCGGCGAAGTACGCCGGCGTCCGCCGCGGCAGCGCGCTGCAGCCGATGCGGATCTGCGTCTGGGTCAGGTCGGGCTTGTCCACCACCAGCACCGAGCGGGCGGCGGCGGCAGGCGCCGGCAGCTCCGGCGCGGCCTCTGCCCGCGGCCGCCACCGCCCCAGCCGGCGGCGGGCGAGCCGCAGCACCTCGTCGGGGGAGACGTCGCCCACGACGACCAGGGACGTGGCCGCGGGCGCGTACCAGCGCCGGTGGAAGCCGGCCACGGCCCCCCGGGAGAGGCGGCGCAGGTGCGCGGCCCGCCCGTCGGGCGGGTGGCCGTACGGGTGGTCGCCGAGGACGGCGGAGAGGATGGCGCGGTCCGCGACCGCTCCGGGGTCGTCGAGGAGGTGGGTGAGGCCGGCGAGCTCGCGCCGGCGGAGGCGGGCCACCTCGGCCGCGGGGAAGGACGGCTCGGTGGCCACCTCCACCACCAGGTCGAGGAGGCGCGGCAGGTGCTCGGCGGGGGCCGAGAGGCCGAACCAGCTCGCGTCCTCGTCGCAGCCCGAGGCCAGCTCGGCGCCCAGCGACTCCACCGCGTCGTCCACCTTCCGCCCGGAGCGCCGCCGCGTCCCCCGGTGCGCCGCCAGCGCGGCGAGGTTCCCCAGGCCGAAGGCGCCCCGGGGGTCGAGCCCCGCCCCCGCGGCCACCAGCAGGCGCACCGCGGCCAGGGGCACGCCGGGCCGGCGCGCCGCAACGGCCACGGCGCCGTTGGGGAGCCTCTCCTCGACGAGCTCCGGAAAAGGGAGCGGTCGGCTCACCGGCGCTCCCGCGGGGCCTCGGGCTCGAGCACCACCACGCTGCGCCGGGCGGCGTCCAGCCAGGCGCCGGCGGCGCGCCGGACGTCGCGCGGCGCGACCCGGGCGTAGCGCTCCAGCGCCTCACCGGCCTGGTGGAAGTCCCCGGCGAGCGCCTCCGCCTCGCCCAGCGCATGGGCCACCCCGCCGTGGGTGGCGAGCTCGTGGAGGACGGCGCTTCGCAGCAGCCGCTGGGCCCGGCGCAGCTCGGCGGCGGAGATCCCCGCGACCGCCACCCTCTCGATCTCGCGGAGCAGCGCCCGCTCGGCCCGCTCCGGGCCGACGCCCGGCGCCAGCTCGGCGAACACCATGAAGACCCCGGGGTCGCGGCGCCAGGCGTAGCCGACGTGCAGCGACACCGCGAGCTCCATCTCCTCCACCAGGCGGCGCCGCAGGCGCGACGACTCCCCCATGGAGAGCGCCGCCTGCACCACGTCGAGGACGTACGCGTCCGGGTCGCGGGCCGCCGGAGCCCGCCACCCGGCCAGCAGCGCGGGCGCCTGCGCCGGGTAGTGGACCACGGCCCGCCGCTCGCCCCGCTGCGGCGGCTCCGCCGCCGGCACCGGCGGCACCGGCGGCCCGGCGGGGATGTCGCCGTACGCCCGGCGCACCTGCTCCAGCGTCTCGCGCGCGTCGACGTCGCCCACCACGTAGAGCGCAGCGTTCCCGGGAGCGTAGTAGACCCGGAACCAGGCCAGGCAGTCCTCCCGGCTGATGCGCTCGATGTCGTCCATCCAGCCGATGATGGGCCAGCGGTAGGGGTGGGCCTGGAACACCAGCCCTCCCAGCTGCTCCTCCATGATGCCGAAGACCGAGTTCTCGCTCCGCAGGCGCCGCTCCTCCTTCACCACCGCCCGCTCCTGCTCCAGGGTGTCGGGCGCGATGGCGAGGGAGCGCATCCGGTCCGACTCCAGGTCGAGCACGGTGGGCAGGGCCTCGGCGGCGAACTCCTCGTAGTAGGCGGTGACGTCGTTGGAGGTGTAGGCGTTCGAGTGGCCGCCCTGCGACTCCAGGACGCGGTCGAACTCCTTGGGGCCGTACTTCGCGGCCCCGTTGAACATCATGTGCTCGAAGAGGTGGCTGATCCCGGTGAGGCCGGGCCGCTCGTTGCGGGAGCCCACCTGGTAGAAGGTGTAGCAGCTCACCGTCGGCGCCGACCGCTCCTCCAGCACCCGGACGCGCAGCCCGTTGTCCAGGGTCTCGGCCACCACCCTGTCGAGGTCGAGGATGCGCTCGGGGCTCCGCGGCACGGCTTCCCTCCGGGCGCCGAAACATCGCCGCCGGGAGGGAGCCGGTCAAGGGAAACTCCCGTGGCGCGGCCCGGACTGCCGGATTAGGAGGCGGCCCATGGCACCCAGGAGGAATCGGCGCGACCTGCGAAAGGAGGTCCTGCGGCGGCTCGGCGAGCGCGTCCGCGGCCTCCGGCGCGCCCGGGGGCTGACGCAGGAGGCGCTGGCCCGGTCGCTGGGACTCTCCGTCGCCTACGTGAGCCTGATCGAGCGCGGCGGGCGGAACCCACCGGTCACCACGGTGGTGGCCATCGCCCGGGCGCTGGGGGTGAGCCCGCGGGAGATGCTCGCCGAGTGAGGGGCCGCGGCCGCGCCGGGCCGGGCCGTCAGGGTGCCAGCGGCACCCCGCACTCCCGGCACCTGCCGGCGCGGCGCCGCAGGGGGAGGCCGCAGCCGGGGCACCTCTCCACCGCACTGGCCCGCGGCGGGCGGGCGGCGCGGCCGTCGCCGGGCGGCGCGCGCCCGGCCTCCAGGCGCCCGAGCCTCTCCTCGAGCGCCTTCACGCGGTGCCGGAGCTCCTCGAGGCTGGCCTGGCCGCGCCTGGGCATCGCCGCGAGCGTGCCACGCACCCCCGGCGCGAGCAAAGTTCCGGACGGACCTCCGCCGTGCCATCCTCTCCCCCGATGAGAACCAACGACCGGCGGGCCGCCCCGGGCACCTCCTGGGCCGACCCCGCGGTGCGGGCCCTCCTGGCGAGCGGGGGGGTGGGCCGCGAGGTGCCGCGCACGCGCCAGATCTTCGTGAACCGCAACCTGCGGATGGACCG
>DATIFE010000146.1:0-48911 GCA_035455425.1 Anaeromyxobacteraceae bacterium
GAAGTTCTTGGGGTCGTAGACCGCGCCTTCCTCGAGGCCCGGCTCCAGGTCGGGCGGGTACTTGTGGGGAATGTAGGCGGCGAGCACCACCTCGCCGAAGGCCTTGGCGCGGTCGGTTCCCTTCACCGTGAACTTCCCGCCCTTGAACTCGACGTCGCCCTCGCCGGCCTCGAGCAGGTGCGCCGCGATCTTCTTTCCCTTGGCGATGATCTTGTCGAGGGCGTTGACGATGGCCGTGCCACCCACCGCCAGCGAGCGCGAGCCGTAGGTGCCCATGGCGAAGGCGCTCTTGGCGGTGTCGCCGTGGACCACCTCCACCTGGTCGGGCGAGATGCCGAGCCGGTCTGCGACCAGCTGGGCGAAGGTCGTCTCGTGCCCCTGCCCGTGGCTGTGGGCGCCGGTGAACAGGGTGACGGTGCCGGTGGGGTGGACGCGGACGTGGGCCGACTCCCACAGGCCCACCCGGCCGCCCAGGGCGCCGACCACCGCCGAGGGGGCGATGCCGCAGGCCTCCACGTAGGTGGAGATGCCGATGCCGCGGAGCTTTCCCCGCGCCTTGGCCTCGGCCCGGCGCTTCTCGAAGCCGGCCCAGTCGGCCTTCTTCAGGGCGGCGTCGAGGGTGGCGTGGTAGTTGCCGCTGTCGTACTGGAGCGCCACCGGGGTCTGGTAGGGGAACTTGTCCGCCGGGATGAAGTTCCGGCGGCGGATCTCCACCCGGTCGATGCCCATCTCGCGGGCGGCGATGTCGACGAGGCGCTCGAGGATGAAGGTGGCCTCCGGGCGCCCGGCTCCGCGGTAGGCGTCCACCGGGACGGTGTTGGTGAAGACGGCCCGGACCTCCGAGTAGATGACCGGGGTGGTGTAGCAGCCGGCAAGCAGGGTGGCATGTAGGTAGGTCGGGACCGAGGGCGCGAACTGGGAGAGGTAGCCCCCCATGTTCGCCAGGGTGCGCTCCCGCAGGCCCAGGAAGCGCCCGTCCTTGTCGAGGGCCAGCTCGCAGTGGGTGACGTGGTCGCGGCCGTGGGCGTCCGACATGAAGGACTCGGAGCGGGTGTTGGTCCACTTCACCGGGCGGCCGATCTTCCGCGCCGCCCACAGGACCACGAAGTCCTCGGCGTAGTGGAAGATCTTGGAGCCGAAGGCGCCGCCCACGTCGGGGGCCATGACCCGGAGCTTGTGCTCGGGGACGCCCAGGGTGAAGGCGGAGAGGAGCAGGCGGATGAGGTGCGGGTTCTGGCTCGAGGTGATGAGGGTCAGGTCACCCGTCACCTTGTCGTAGTCGCCGATCGCGGAGCGCGGCTCGATGGCGTTGGGGATGAGCCGGTTGTTCACCAGGTCGAGGGTGACGACCTTGTGGGCCTTGGCGAACGCCGCGTCGGTGGCCGCCTTGTCGCCCAGGTGCCAGTCGTAGCAGGTGTTCTCCTTGGCCTGGTCGTGGACCAGGGGCGCGCCCGGCTTGACGGCGTCGACCACCGAGACCACCGCCGGGAGCTCCTCGTAGTCCACCTCGACGAGCCCCGCGGCGTCGCGCGCCTGGTCGCGGGTCTCGGCGATCACCACCGCCACCTGATCGCCGACGTGGCGCACCTTGTCGGCGACCAGCGCCGGGTGCCCCGGCTCGACCATGGGCGAGCCGTCCTTGCTGTGGATGAGCCATCCGGCGGGGAGGATGCCCACCTTGTCGGCGGCCAGGTCGGCGCCGGTGAGGACGGCGACCACGCCGGGAGCCTTCCGGGCGGCGTCGGTCTTCACCTTCTTGATGCGCGCGTGGGCGTGGGGCGAGCGGACGAAGGCCGCCCAGGTCTGCCCGGGCCGCGTGATGTCGTCGGTGTAGGTCCCCCGTCCGGTGAGGAAGCGGGGATCCTCCTTGCGCTTCAGCGAGGCGCCGATTCCACCTTCGGCCATGGCTACTTCCTCCCGGCCCGGGCCGCGGCCTGCACGGCCTTGACGATGTTGTGGTAGCCGGTGCAGCGGCAGAGGTTGCCCTCGAGCCACGCCCGTATCTCCGCCTCGCTGGCGCCCGGGTTCCTCGCCACCAGCTCGGTGGCGCTCATCACCATGCCCGGCGTGCAGAAGCCGCACTGCAGGCCGTGGTGCTCGCGGAAGGCGGCCTGGACCGGGTGGAGCTCGCCGTCCCGCGCCAGCCCCTCGATGGTGGTCACCTCGCGCCCGTCCGCCTCCAGCGCGAGCATGGTGCAGCTCTTCACCGATCGCCCGTCCACGTGGACGGTGCAGGCGCCGCACTGGCTGGTGTCGCAGCCCACGTGGGTCCCGGTGAGGCCGAGCCGCTCGCGCAGCAGCTCCACCAGGAGCGTGCGCGCCTCGACGTCGACCGTGACGCTCTTCCCGTTCAGGCGAAGGGAGATCGCCGGCATGGTGTTCTCCGTGAAGGCCGGGCCAGCGGCGCCCGGGATGCAGGGTGAACGAATGCTTGGCGCGGCTCGCCCGCCAAAGCAACGTCCCTCCCCATGAGTGACCCGGGCGTCAGCCGGCCGCGCCGCGGGCGCGCCCCACCCAGGCGTCGAGGATCTCCCACTCGCGGTGGATCCAGTCGACGCGCGCGGCCGTGTCCGGCGGCACCTCGGCCCAGGGGCGCCGCCAGAAGGCCACCCGCACCGTCCGGCCGACGAGGGCGCCGCTCCACAGGTCGGCCAGGCCGCGCACGCCGTCGAAGCCCACGTGGGCCATGAAGACCACGTCGGCTCCCGCGTTCCGCTCGAAGAGCCCCAGCATCCCTCCGAGGCGGGGGGGGAGCAGGCGGGAGAGCCGCCGCGCCAGCAGCGCCCGCTCGGGGCCCTCGCTCCCCCCGAGGAGGCGCTCCCGCTTCCCGGCGGTGAGCCTGGTGCCCTCGGGCAGCATCAGGATGCCGTCGCCGGGGCCCAGGCCGGCGAGCAGCCCCTGCACCCGGGCCACGTCGCCGGGCGTGTCGCTGGCGCCGCGCCGCACGAAGACGTAGGGCAGGTACTGGCCCGCCAGGTCGATGCAGGGGTCCCAGACGAGCTCCCGCTTCGCCACGTAGCGGAGGCGGATGCCGCACCGGCCCTCCACCAGCGTGGCCGAGAGCAGCGGGTCGGCGATGCTGGCGTGGTTGCCGAAGACCAGGATGGGCCCGGGGGCCACGGCCTCGAGCCCCTCCACCTCGAGCCGCATGCCGAAGGCGCGGAGCAGCATGCGAAGGAGCGACCGGGCCCACCAGCGCTCGAAGCGGTGGAGCCTCTCCGGGTCGCCCCGCGCCGCTCCGGTGGCGACCAGCCACAGGATGCCGGCCAGCCCCAGCACCTCGAAGAGGAGGTAGAGGAGGAGGACCGCGGTGCCCCGCAGCGCGCCGAGGCGCCGGGGCCGGAGGAGGTCGACGGCCAGCGCCGCCGCGAGCAGGAGCGGCGAGAGGGCCCAGGCGGAGGCGAAGGCCAGGACCGCGGCGGGGATGGTCAGCGCCCGCCGGGCCCACCGGTCGAGGGTGCCGTCGCCGCCCCCGATCACTTCGCCTCGAGCCCGTGGGCGCGCAGCATGCGCCGGGCCACCGCCGACATGTGGACCTCGTCGGCGCCGTCGTAGATCCGCCCCGCGCGCTCGTGGGCGTACCACCAGGCGAGCGGCGTGTCGTCGGTCATGCCCAGGGCGCCGAGCGCCTGGATGGCGCGGTCCAGGACGCGCTGCATCGTCCGGGCCACCGTGAACTTGATGAGCGAGATCTCGTCCCGCGCCGCCGGGGCCCCCTCGCGCTCGATCTTCCAGGCGGCGTGCAGCACCATGAGCCGGGCCCCGTGGATCTCGGCGCGGCTCTCCGCGATCCACTGCTGGACGATCTGCTTCCTGCCCAGGGGCTTGCCCGGCGACAGCTCCCGGGTGGCGGCGTGCCGGCACATGATCTCGAGCGCGCGCTCGCAGATGCCGATCCAGCGCATGCAGTGGTGGATCCGCCCCGGGCCGAGCCGGTGCTGGGCCAGCACGAAGCCCCCGCCCTCGGGGCCGAGCAGGTTCGAGAGCGGGACCCGCGCGCCCTGGTAGGAGATCTCGGCGTGGCTCATCCAGTCGCCCCCCCGGTGGCCCATCACCGAGATGTTGGCGATGCGCTCGAAGCCGGGCGTGTCGGTGGGCACGAGGATCATGCTGGCGCGCCGGTAGGGGTCCTCCGCCTCGGGGTTGGTCACGGCCATGCAGATGGCGAAGGCGGCCCCGTCGGCCGACGAGGCGAACCACTTGTGGCCCCGCAGCACCCAGGAGTCGCCCTCCTTCCGGGCGGTGGTCCCCATCCACACCGGGTTCGAGCCGGCGAACTCCGGCTCGGTCATGGAGAAGCAGCTGCGGATGTCGCCGCGCACCAGCGGGAGCAGGAACCGATCCTGCTGCTCGGGCGTCCCGTGCTCGATGAGGAGCTCCATGTTCCCGGCATCCGGGGCCTGGCAGTTGAAGGCGTAGAGGCCGATGGGGCTCTTCCCCAGCTCCTCGCTCACGTGCGCGAACTCGGTGAGGGGCAGGCCGGCGCCGCCGAAGCGCTCCGGCACGAACGCCGCCCACAGACCCGTCTCCCGGGCCCGGCGCCGCACCTCCCGCAGCGCCGGGAGCAGGGCCACGAAGCCCTCGTGCCGCAGCCGCTGCTCGAGCGGGAAGACCTCGGCCTGCATGAACTCCCGCAGGATGCCGCGGATGCTCTTCACCCGGGGGGACTCGGAGAAATCCATGTGCCGCCTCCTGTGTCGCCGGAGTCTCCCCGCCCGGCCCCGCGGACGCAAGGCGTGCCGGCCGGCGCGCCCGGGACCGACGAGGGGACGTCAGGGATCGACCAGCCCCTGCTCTCGCGCCAGCCGCGCCAGGCGCTCCTTGAGCCGCTCGAACCGCTTCATCAGGGTGGCGGGCTCGACCGGCTTCCCGTCGAGGACCAGCACCTCGGCGATCTCGTTCCAGGGGAGCGCCTGGTCGATGCGCAGCACCAGGAGCGACTGCTCCTCGGTGGAGAGCGACTGGCGCAGCTTCTCGAGCGCCTGGCGCTGGCGCTCCACCCGCAGCACCGACTTGGTGCGGATGTCCTCGGCGATGGCCGAGGCCTCGCCGGTGGCGAACCTCCGCCCGCGCTTGCGATAGGCCTCGTCGCGCAGGTTCAGCGCCGCGTTGCAGGCCAGCCGGAGGGACCAGGTCCGGAACGACGACTGGCCCCGGAACGAGGGCAGGCCCTTCCACAGGTTCTCGGCCCACTGCGAGAAGGCCTCCCGGGCCTCGGCCTCGTCCCGCAGCACCGCCCGCAGGTACTGCAGCACCTGGGGGCCGAAGCCGCGGATCGCCTCCGTGGCGGCGGCCTGCAGGTCGCCGGCCGACAGGAGCTCCCGGACTCGCTCCTCGGTGGCCATGCCCCGATGCTAAGCCAGTTGGCGCGCGCGGGCGAGCGCCCCGCCGGCGCAGGCGGGACCCGCCGCCCGGCGTCCCGCCGGCGTCCCGCGAAAGGGACAGGGGAGCCCGGCGGATCTGACGGATCCGCCCCGACGGCGGGATTACATGCTGGCGGGGACCTGTTCGATGATGGGTCCGGAACACCGGTCCCCGGGGGTGGCTGTGTCGGGAAGCCACGAGCACCAGCGCGCCGACGGCGCCTCCGCGGCGCGCCCCGGGACGCTGACCGGGCTGCTGGAGGAGCTGGCCGGCTCGCCCGGCGCCGCCACCGGCGAGGGGTGGGAGCAGGGGCTCCGGCCGGGCGCGGTGGTGGGGCGATTCGAGCTGGTGCGGGAGCTGGGGCGAGGCGGCTTCGGCGTGGTCTGGGAGGCCCGCGACCGGGAGCTGATGCGCCCGGTGGCCTTCAAGGCGGTGCGGGCCGGCGGCCGCCCGGCGCTGCGCGAGGAGCGGCTCCTTCGCGAGGCCGAGGCCGCGGCCCGCCTCTCGCACCCCAACATCGTCACGCTCCACGACGTGGGCCGCTGCGAGTGGGGTCCCTACCTGGTGCTGGAGCTGCTCCGCGGCCAGACGCTCGCCGGCCGGCTCTCGCAGGGGCCGGTCCCGCTGCGGGAGGCCCTCCGGATCGCGGTCGAGGTGGCGCGGGGCGTGGCCCACGCGCACGCCGAGGGGGTGGTGCACCGGGACCTCAAGCCCGGGAACGTCTTCCTGTGCCAGGACGGGCAGGTGAAGGTGCTCGACTTCGGGCTGGCCCACGCGCTGGGCATCCGCCGCGCCGACGGCGGCACGCCGGCCTACATGGCGCCGGAGCAGTGGCGGGGGGCCCCGGAGGACGAGCGGACCGACGTCTTCGCCCTGGGGGTGCTCCTCTTCCGGATGCTGGCCGGGGAGCTGCCCTTCCCCGAGGACGACGAGGGCCGGGCGGTCCTCTCGCCGCGCCGGGCGCCGGAGCTGGAGGTCCCGGAGGTCCCGGCGCTCGGCGCCCTGGTGGGGCGGATGCTGGAGAAGGACCCGACCCGCCGCCCGCGGGACGGCGGCGAGGTGCTGGCGGCCCTCTCGGCCTTCCACCGGGAGCTGGACCGGTCGCCCTCCACGCCCTCGGCGCCGGTGCGGATGCGGCGCCGCCGCCTGGTGCCGCTGCTGGCGCTGGGACTGGCGGCGGGCGTGGCCCTGGCCGCGGCCGCCGGCGCCTATCTCCGCTGGCGCGGCCCCGCGGAGACGGGGCCGCGGGAGCGCATCGCGGTGGCGGTGGCGGACTTCGCCAACCAGACCGGCGAGCCGGAGCTGGACGGCCTCTCGGGCATGCTCATCACCTCGCTGGAGCAGTCGCGCCGCCTCTCGGTGCTGACGCGCGCCCGCATGCTCGACCTGCTCCGCCAGATGGGGAAGGGGAGCGTCGCCGCGGTGGACGAGGGGCTGGGGCGGGAGATGGCGCTCGGCGCCGGGGTGCGGGCGCTGGTGCTGGCCTCCATCCGCCGCTTCGACCAGCTGTACGCCATCGAGCTCAAGGTCCTCGACCCGGTGGCCAACGAGTACCTCTTCACCCTCAAGGACCAGGGCCAGGGCAAGGCGAGCGTCCCCGGGATGATCGACCGGCTCTCGGAGCAGACCCGCGAGCGGCTGAGCGAGACGCCGTCCGAGCTCCAGGCCTCCAGGGTCCGGGTGGCCGACGCGACCACCGCCAGCTTCGAGGCCTACCAGCACTACTTCCGCGGCGACCAGCTCAAGGAGGCCATCCGCTACGAGCAGGCGATCGAGGAGTACCGCAAGGCCATCGCCATCGATCCCACCTTCGCGCTCCCGCACTACCGCATCGCCTACCTGGGGCTGTTCACCGGCCTCGACGAGGCCGACCGCCGCGCCGAGATGGAGGCGGCGCTCCGCTACGTCGACCGGGTCCCGCCCAAGGAGCGGCTGCTCTTCCAGGCCTGGAAGGCGCACATGGACGGCCGCGACGACGAGGCCCACGCGCTCTACGCGCGGGTCGCCGAGAGCTTCCCGCAGGACAAGGAGGCGCTCTTCATGGCGGGCGACCTCTACCTCCACTCCGAGAAGCCGGCCGAGGCGCTGCCCTGGTTCGAGCGCGCGGTCGCGCTCGACCCCGCCTGGGAGCCGGCGCTGATGCACGTGGTCGACAGCCTGGCCATGCTGGGCCGCAACGACGAGCTCATGCGGCGCGCCCGGGACTGGGTGGAGAAGGCGCCCAGCGCCCCGTCGTACCGGGCCCTGGCCATGGCCCATGTGGCCACCGGGCGGCCCGAGGAGGCCGTCGAGGCGGCCCGGCGAGCCCTGGAGCTCGACGGGACCGGATACTCCCGGGGCTCCCTGGCCGAGGCGCTGATCCTCGCCGAGAGGTACGAGGAGGCGGAGGCCCTGGTCCGTCCCTTCGCCGGCCCCAACGCCTCCCGCTTCGACCGGATGCACACGGCCAAGGCCCTGGTGGCCGCGGTCTCCTACCAGGGGCGCCGGCGGGAGGCGCGCCGCATCGTCGAGGCCTACCCGGAGGAGCCCGGCGCGAAGGACCTGGAGCACGCCCGGCGGCTGGCGAGCTACGAGCTGGCCATGGGGGACGCGAAGACCGGGGCCGCGCTGCGCGAGGCCCGGTCGCTGGCGGAGGGGGAGAGCGTCGAGGGCAAGCAGCTGGCCATGTCCCTGGTACTCCTCGGCGACCCCGGGGCCGCCGCCCGCGTGGCCCAGAGACTGCCGGCCGGCGTGGAGCGGAGCCAGTACCAGGCGGCCCTGGCCTGGCGCTCCGGGCGCCGCGAGGAGGCCCTCTCGGCCCTCCGCGCGCTGGCCAAGCGGCCCGAGATGGAAACCCGGGGACTGTCGCTGTGGCTCCTCGCCCGGGTGGCGCTGGAGGCCGGCCACGCCGCGGAGGCCGTCGCGGCCGTGGAGGCGCTTCGCAAGACGCCCGCCGGCCTGTGGCGGAGCTGGGCCCTGCCCCAGAGCCTGTACCTCGAGGCCGTGGCCAGCGAGCGGCTCGGCGACCGGGACCGGGCCGCCCAGACGCTCGACCGGCTGCTCGCCATCTGGAAGAACGCCGATCCCGACCTGCCGTTCCTGGCCGAGGCCCGGGCCATGCGCCGCAGGCTCGGCGGCCGGCTCTGATCCGCGCGGCGCCGGGAGCGGGGCCGCCGCGCCTCAGGCGCGGGCCGCGGCGGCGGCCGGGCGCTGCGCCAGGTCGAGATCCGACGGCTCCGGGGCCCGCGCCCGGAGGAGGATGGTCACGACCGCGGCGGCGATCACGGCGACCAGGATGGTCTCCGCGATCTCGACGGCGTGGCGGAGGCGCGGGCTCGCCGGAACGCGGGAGGCGGTGCGGGCGGTCGCGGCGGCCATGGGAGCCCCCGGCGGAAGCCTGCCTCGGCCCTAGGACCGGGCCGGAGCCGCGGCGGCCTGCCGCTCGGCCGACTCGGTCCGGGACGGGCTCGCCGGCCTGGAGACGCCGACGGCCACGCCGACGATGGCCGCCACGAACAGGCCCACCATGGCGATCGCCAGGGCCGGGGCCAGGCGGGAGCGGGGCGGCGCGAACGAGTTCTGGTCGATCGACATCATGGCGGCTCTCCTTCGATCCCGGGCGCCATGCCTCGCGCCCTCTGCAGATCGGACAGGAGTGCGGCCGGTACCTGACGCGGCCGGGACCTCCCCGGAGGCGCCCCTTCGGGGGCGGACGCGGCCGGCGGTCCCGGGTCAGTGGCAGGTGGTGCAGCCGGGCGTGGCGTCGAAGGCGGCGCCGAACGGCTTGTCGCCGCTCCGCGAGGAGTGGCAGGTGATGCAGCCCGCCCCCAGGTGGTCCTGGTTCCCGAGCGCGTCCTCGCCCCGGGGATGGTCGGCGACGCGGTCCACCTGCGCGTCGGCGTGGCAGCGCAGGCAGTTCTCGCTGGTGAGCGCGAGCGGCGCGCCGAGGCCGGTCCGGCTGGTGTGGATGGTGAGGATGGCGACGCCGCTCACCGGGCCGTGCGCGGGGAAGCCGGGGATGGCCAGGTGGCAGCTGGCGCAGGCGAAGCGGGTGGGGTCGGTCGGGCTCCCGAGGTCGGTGTGGCACTGGGTGCAGCCGATGCCGGCGTGGGCCGTTCCGGCGCCGATGGGGAAGAAGCTCGGGGTGTGGTCGGGCGGGGCCGCCTGGCCGGCGGGATGGCACTGGTAGCAGGAGGGGCTGTCGTAGGCGTAGCCGCCGACGCCGGCGTGGGCCGCCGAGGTGTCCGGGTCCTGGTGGCAGCCGGTGCAGGAGAAGGCCGCGAAGTCCGCCGCCCAGGCCCGGTCGGCCCGGATCTGCGGGTGGCACTGGAGGCAGGCGGTGTCGTGAGGCGCCCCGGCGGCGCCGCGGGCGATGGGGAACCGCGCCTGGTGGTCGGCCAGGCGGGGCACGGTGTCGTCGGCGTGACAGCGCACGCAGTCCGCGCTCGTCGCGGTCGCCGGGTCGAAGTCTGCGACGCCGGCGTGCTTGCCCGGGAAGGTCGGCCGCACCGCGTGGCAGGCGGCGCAGGCCAGCGTGGCGGGCGTCCGCACCAGGAGGTCGGTGTGGCAGCTGGTGCAGACCGCCGGGTGGGAAGCGGTGCCGATGGGGAAGAGCCGGGTGGAATGATCCGCCGGGACGCCGAGGCCGTTGCGGTGGCAGGCGTAGCAGGCGGAGCTGGCGAAGGCGAAGTCCGCGACGCCCGCTCCCTGGTGGAAGGCGGTGAGCGCGGCCTGGTCGGAGTGGGTGTGGCAGGTGATGCACTCGAACGCCCGGAAGCTGGAGCCGCCGTGGCAGTCGCTGCAGGTCACCGCCGCCGGCGATCCCGGCGCCGGCGGCGTCGGGTCGTGCGGCGTCCCGGCGAGCGGCAGGAACGCGGCGTGGCCGTCCACGCCGGGGTAGGTGAGCGTCGGCGCGCCCGAGGAGGGCTGGTCGCGGCAGGCGGCCGCCGCGAGCAGGAGGGCCAGGGTCAGGGAGCGGGCGGTCATCGGCACGACTCGGTCAGGGCGCTCGCCGCGCACGGGCGGAAGACAAGCATGCCCGAAAACCGCATGGCAGCCTGACCCCCACGGGCCGGGCGCGGCCACTGGTCGCACCCGCCCGGTCTGCGAGCCCGGCCTTGGCGGGGTCACCCGCCCTCTCCCCGGGGCGCGATGCGCTCGAGCCGCCGCAGATCGGGCGCGCGCCAGGCCACCATCGCCACCGCGACCAGGGTCATCGCCCCTCCGAAGACCACCGAGGGGACGACCCCGAGGAGGCGCGCCGCGACCCCGCTCTCGAATGCGCCGAGCTCGTTCGACGACCCGATGAAGAAGCCGCTCACCGCCGAGACGCGCCCCATCTTCTCCTGGGGAGTGCCCGTCTGCAGCAGCGTGCCGCGCAGCACCACCGAGACGCCGTCGAGCGCCCCGCCGGCCGCCAGGAGCGCGAGCGAGAGCGCGAAGGAGCGCGAGAGGCCGAAGGCGATCCAGGTGATGCCGAAGAGCGCCACGCTCCCGAGGAGGGCCGGTCCGGCCCGGCGGAAGCCCCCGAAGCGGGCCAGCAGCAGCGACATCGCCACCGCGCCGGCGGCCGGCGCGGCGCGCAGCAGGCCGAAGC
The DNA here is from genome assembly GCA_035455425.1 of Anaeromyxobacteraceae bacterium. Taxonomy (GTDB): domain Bacteria; phylum Myxococcota; class Myxococcia; order Myxococcales; family Anaeromyxobacteraceae; genus JACRMN01. The sequence goes on from DATIFE010000146.1 coordinate 10,940, forward strand.
CCACCTCCCCGGCGCCGAGGACGTCGCGCGCGAAGATCGGGAGGAGCGCGCTCGCGCCGCCGAAGAGCACGGCGAACAGGTCGAGGCTCATGGCGCCGAGCAGGACCTGCCGCCCGAAGACGAAGCGGATCCCGTCCGCGAGGTCGTCGAGGAAGCGCCCGGGGGCGGGGGCGGGGCGCGGGCGGGGAGCGAGCGAGGCCAGGGCCGCCAGGCCGGTCGCGGTCAGCCCCAGCACCACGGCCCAGGCCAGCCGCACCCCGCCCAGGGCAATGAGCGCCCCGCCGGCCGCGGGCCCCAGCACCATGGCGCCCTGGAACACCGAGGAGCGCCAGGTGGTGGCGTTCTGGTAGTGCTCGCGCGGGACGAGCTCGGTGCCCAGCGCCGCCGAGGCGGGGCGGAAGAAGGCCCTCCCCGCGCCGGCCAGGGCCTGGGCCGCGTAGAAGGGCAGCACCGAGCCGGGAGGGCGCAGGCTCAGGGCGAGCAGCCAGGCGCCGCTGGCGCCCACCGCCGCCAGTCCCGCCAGGGAGAGGGCGCGCCGGTCGGCCCGGTCGGCGGCCCACCCGCCGACCAGCGTCAGCGACAGGAAGGGGAGGGCCTCGGCCAGCCCGACCATGCCCAGCGCCAGCGGGTCCCCCGTGATCTGGTACACCTGCCAGCCCAGCACGGCGCTCTGGATCTGCGTGGCGACCGAGACCGCCGCCACGGCCGCCAGGAAGGCGCGGTACCCGCGGAAGCGGAGCGCGGCGTAGGAGTCATGGGCCACGGGGCCGGCATGCTGCGACCCGTCCCCTCGGGGGTCAAGGGCGGGGCGCCCGGCCGTCCGTCCGCCGCCGGGGTGCACGCGCCGGCGCAGGGGGCTAAGATGCCGGTGAGGCGACGATGCGGCGAGGCATGCGGCTGGTCCTCGGGGTTGCGCTGCCCTTCCTGGGCGGCCTCGGATGCGCCACCCCGAAGCTCGCCTACTCACCCGACGAGCTCAAGGCGGAGGTGGCGCGCCGCGCCCCGGCGATCCCTCCCGCGGAGATCGTGGTCCCGTTCGAGATCGGCGAGGAGCAGGCAGTGGCCGCCCGCCGGGTCGTGGCCCAGGGGCAGACCGACACGGAGCGGACGCGGGCCCTGGTGGCGGCCTTCTTCGCCGGGGACGGCTTCCACATGCGCTACGCCGAGGGCGTGACGGCGGACGCGGAGGAGACGCTGAGGAGCTCGGAGGGGAACTGCCTCTCCCTGGCGTCGGTCTTCGTGGGCCTGGCGCGGGCCGCCGGGCTCAAGGCCTACTACATCGACGCGTCGACCCGGGTGCACGAGACGCGGTACGGCGACGGGGTGACCGTGAACTCCGGCCACGTCACCGCCATGGTGGAGGCCGAGGGGGAGCGGATCGGCCTCGACTTCGGGCGCATGGGCCCCATCCGCTGGTACCGGATCCTCGACGACCTCGAGGCCCTGGCCCACTTCTACAACAACCGCGGCTTCGAGTCGGTCGAGCGCGCCCAGGAGAGGTCCCGGCAGCCCGACTGGAGCCGGGCGGCGCACGACTTCTGGCTGGCGGCGCAGGTGGTCCCCACCTTCGCACCGGCCTGGAACAACCTCGGGATGGCGCAGGCGCGCCTGGGCCGGATCGCCGACGCCATCGCGGACTACCGCACCGCCATCGCCGCCGCCCCGCAGCTGGCGGCGCCCCGCAACAACCTCGGCGGGCTGTACCTGGAAAGAGGGCAGCTGGGCGAGGCGCTCGAGGCCCTGGAGACCGCCGCCCGGCTCGATCCCTCGGGGCCTCACATCCAGTACAACCTGGCCCTGGCGCGGCTGCGCCGCGGCGACCGCGAGGGCGCGGTCCGCGCGCTGCGGAGGGCCATCGACCTCCGCGGCGGCTACCCCGAGGCGCAGGCGGAGCTGGACAGGCTCGCCATCGCGCCCGCGGGCGGCGGCGACTGAGATACCGTCGAGGTGTTCGGCGAGGCCTACCGCGGCCGGGCGTCGCCGGGGTCGATCAGCGAGGCGAAGTCGGGCCGGATCCTCGAGAAGCGGACGCCCATGCGGCCGCGAAGGTTCATCCGCGGGTCGCCGGGCTTCGACCAGGCGACCTCGCCGACGTAGACCACGTCGACCTCCGAGAGACGGATCTGCCCCATGACCGGGGTCCCCGGCGGCAGCACCCGCATCATCTCGGTGGCGAAGCCGCCGGCGCCGACGTCGAGCGTGAACGAGGAGGTGCGGTCCACCGTGACGCGGAACCGCTTCCGCTGGCGGGCGCTCTGGCGTTTGTCGTTGGTCATGGCCTTCGGGCGCGGGGATGGGGAGGCAGGACCCCACTTGTCAATCCCATGCATACCAGAGCCCCCCCGGTGCTCGTCGTGACCGGTCCGCGTCGATGTGGGTGGCGGACCCACCCGAAGTGTACGGCAGCCAGCCCGGAATGGCTTGGGAGAATTCGGCGCGTCCCCTGACGGGGGGACAGGCACACCCGACCGGGACCTTCTCCCGGGCGGGCCGACGCCGCGGGGCCGGTCTCAGGCGGGTTCGCCGTGACGCCCGCCGCCGGCCGCGAACCGGGCGGCGCCGGCCGCCGTCTCCCCGGACCCGATGACCTCCATCCCGCGGCGGAACTCGTTGCGGATGGCCTCCGCGAGCGGGAGCGACCACTGCTGGTACGACGAGAGCCGGTCGCTCCGCAGGCACCCCTGGGGGAAGGCGGCGATCCGGCCCGCCAGATCCACGGCCTCCGGGAGGGCGCGTCCCGGCTCGACGACGCGGTTGGCGAGGCCCATGGCCAGGGCCTCCTCCCCGGAGACCGGCCGGCCGGTGAGGATCATGTCGAGTGCCCGGCCCTGGCCCACGATGCGGGCCAGCCGGATGGTCCCGCCGTCCATCAGGGGCACGCCCCAGCGCCGGCAGAAGACGCCGAAGACGGCGTCGCGGGCGGCCACGCGCAGGTCGCACCACAGCGCCAGCTCGAGGCCGCCGGCCACGGCGTGCCCCTCCACCGCTGCGATGGTGGGCTTCGAGAGCTCCAGGCGGCTGAAGCCCATGGGCCCGTCCCCGTCCTCGGCGAGGCGGAGCATCCGCTCCGGCTCCCCCAGCCCCTTGAGGTCGGCGCCGGCGCAGAACGTGCCGCCGGCGCCGGCCAGGACCGCCACAGAGAGCGCCTCGTCGGCATCGAAGCGCCGCAGCGCCGCCGCCAGGGCCTCGGCGGTGGCGCGGTCGACGGCGTTGCGCGCCGGGTAGCGGTCGATGGTGATGACGGCCACGGGTCCCTGCCTCTCCATCCGGACGGGATCGCTCATGGCCCGAGCCATAGCACGGCGCGTGGGGCACGGGCCTGGTCGTGTCGCGGCCTGGGCCCGGGGCGGCTCCGGCGCAGGGCTCTCGCCTTCGGGCGCTGTCCTCGCCCGCGCTGATGGCCTGCGCGGGACGCGGTCCGGCGGGACGCATTTGCGGAGCGAGCCCTTGTCAGGCGCGTTCGCGCGGCTCGGAGCCCGGGTCGCGGCGAGCTTCCTGCGAGGAGCGCCAACGCCACGCGGCATCCGCGGCCTGCGCGACCGCAGTAAGCGAGCCGCCGCGCCCCAGGCGCGTGCGCGCGGCCCGCGTGCCGTGGTGCGAGCGCAGCTCTGCGGCCCGACGGACCGACGTCCCGCGCGGGCGCGGCCTGCCTAGAGCAGGCTCGGCGTCCGGACGCCCCGCCGCGCCAGGATCTCCTCGGCGGCGCGGATCCCGTGGTGCTGCGCCTCCTCGAAGAGCGCCAGGCCGGAGAGATCGGTGTGGGCGAAGTGCACGTCGCCGAGCGGCCGGCTCGCCTGGCGCCGGGCCCGCCCGAAGACGAAGCCGGGGCGGGGGCGGATCATGGCGTGGCCCCAGCGCCAGACGTCGAGCCGCTCGACGCACTCCGCGATGTCCGGATGGGCGCGGCGCAGGTCGGCGATGGCGATCTCGGCCGCCTCGCGCCAGGAGAGCGCCTCGAGCCAGCGGTGGGCGGCCGCCTCGTCCTCCTCGACGAGCGACAGGTACCAGGTCCAGACGGTGGCCCCGGGCGGGCCGCCGTGGCGGTCGGACTGGTGCGTCGCCACCACGTAGCCGAGGCTGCGCGACCCGTGGAGCACGTTGTCCCAGGCCTCCGGGAAGCCGCGGGAGCGCGGCCGGCGGCGCAGCGTGAGGTTCGCCACCAGCCAGGCGCCGGCGCGGAACTCGCGCGCCTCGGCGACCAGGCGCGGGTCGGGGAGCATCCGCGCCGCCAGCTTGCGCGGCACCGCCAGGACGACGTGGTCTGCGACGATGCGCTCGGCCCTGCCGGTGTCCGGCCGCCAGGCGAGGACGGCGGCTCCGCGCGGGAGCCTCTCGACGAGGAGCACCGCGGCGCCGGTCTCCAGGCGCCGCCCGGCGCCCCGCGCCAGGTGGCGCACGATGCGGGCGTTCCCCTCGGGCCAGGTGAGCAGGTCGTCGGGCCCGCCGCCCTCGGTGCGCGAGGCGAAGTAGTGCAGGCCGGCCCAGGCGCTGGTGCCCTCCAGGGTGGTCCCGTAGTCGTCGCGGCAGGCGTACTCGAGGGTCCAGCGGAGCCGCTGGCTCCGGTAGCCCTGCGCGGCCATCCAGTCGGCCATGGAGATGCGGTCCAGCGCCGCGAGGTCGGAGTCGTCCGAGCCGTGCTCCATGGGCACCGCGAAGGCCCGCCGGCCGCGGCCGTCCCGGAGCCGCGAGAGGCGCGCCGCCTCGGCGCGGAAGCGGGCCAGCTCCCCCAGGTCGGCGGCCGAGGCTCCCGGGTGCGGGTAGAGCCCCTCGTACCAGCGGTCGGCGACGAACAGCCTCTCCTGCGGGGCGCGGCACAGCTGCGCCTCGTCGAACGAGAGCCGGCCGGCGGGGTCCCGCGTCGCCGCGCCCATCTCCAGCAGCAGCTCCACCGTGGCCCGGGCGTGGGGGAGGGGGCAGGGCAGGTAGTGCGCCCCCCAGGGGTAGGGGCTCACCGGCCCGTCGCCGCCGCGCGCCGTGCCGCCGGGCGCGGAGTCGAGCTCCAGGATGCGCCAGTCCTCCACCCCGGCGCGCGACAGGCGCCAGGCGGCCGACAGCCCGGCGATGCCGGCGCCGACGATGGCCACCGCGCACCGGGACTCGGCGTCCGGGCGGGGGCGGAAGCCGGCGCGGAGCCGGTGGCCGACGGCGTCGGCGGCCCCGGCGATGCTCCCCTCGAAGCGGATGGCGGGGGCGGAGAGGCCGCGGCAGGCGGAGGCCAGCGGGGCGCCGAGGAAGAGGGTCAGCAGCTCGCGGCGGCCGAGCGGCGTCACTCGACGCGCCTCCACTCGGCCTCGTAGTACTGGACCAGGATCTGGTTGTCGAGCCGGTTCACCTCCGCCGGCACCCGGGCCATGTCCGGCCCGAAGGCGAAGAGCCCGGGGAGGAGCGCCGGGGAGAGGAAGCGGAGCCCGGGGGGCACTTCCGCCGGCGGCGCGAAGGGCTCGAGGCGCGCCAGGAGGAACCCCCACTCCCCGAACGACGGCACCGCGGCGTGGTAGGGGCGCACCGCGAAGCCGGCCGCCTCCAGGGTCGCGGCGATGCACCAGAAGGAGGTGCGGGCGATGAGCGGCGAGGTGGCCTGGACGGCGGCCGCCCCGCCCGGCGCCAGGTGGGCCCGGAGCAGCCGGTAGAAGCGGGTGGTGTAGAGCTTGCCCAGCGAGTAGTTGTTGGGGTCGGGGAAGTCCACCACCGCCACGTCGAAGAGCCGCCCCGGCGGCAGCTCGGCCAGCCAGGCGAGCGCGTCCTCGTTCACCACCTTCACCCGCGGGTCGAGCAGCGACCCCCGGTTCAGCTCCCGCAGCAGCGGGACCTGCACCGCCAGCGAGGTCATGGCCGGGTCGAGGTCCACCAGCGTCACCTGCGCCACCTCGGGCCACCGCAGCAGCTCTCGCACCGCCAGCCCGTCGCCGCCGCCGAGCACCAGCACCTCCCGGCGCCGGGCCGCCGCCGCCATGGCCGGGTGCACCAGCGCCTCGTGGTAGCGGTACTCGTCGGCCGAGGAGAACTGGAGGTTGCCGTCGAGGAAGAGCTGGAAGCTGCCGCGCCCGGCGGTGAGGACGATCCGCTGGTAGGCGGACTGGCGCGCGTGGACGATGGGGTCGGTGAAGAGCGCCTCCTCGGACATGGAGGTGATGCGGTCGGCGGCCAGGACCCCCGCCAGCAGCAGGCCCAGCACCGCCAGGCAGCGCACCCGGAGGAGGCCCGGCCGCCGGATGTCGTCGGCCAGCAGCCAGGTGCTCCACAGGCCGACCAGGGCGTTCACGGCGCCCAGGACCAGCGAGGTCCGCACCAGGCCCAGGCGCGGGACGAAGAGCAGCGGGAAGAGGATCGACGCCACCAGCGCGCCCAGGTAGTCGAGCGACAGCACCTGCGCCACCAGCTCCTTGAAGGCCAGGCGCCTCCGCAGCAGCCGGAGGAAGAGGGGGATCTCGAGGCCGACCAGCGTCCCCACCAGCGCCACCACCGCCCACAGGAGCGGGCGGAAGTGGGCCACCCGGCCGAAGGCCAGGAAGAGCACCGGGACCGAGTAGCCGCCCAGGAGCGCCACCGACAGCTCCACCTCGACGAAGCGCCGGGCCAGGTCGCGGTCGAGCCAGCGGGAGAGGAACGCGCCCAGGCCCATGGCCGAGAGGTAGATCCCGATGACCAGCGAGAACTGGGTCACCGAGTCGCCCAGGACGTACGAGGCCAGCGCCCCGGCCGCCAGCTCGTAGGCCAGCCCGCAGGCGGAGACCAGCAGGACCGCGGCCAGGAGCGCCGCCATCCGCGCCGGGGGCGCGCGCGCTGCCGGCGTCGGCTCCATGGGTCAGTGGATGGCGGCGGCGATGATGATCGCCAGGCCGATCATGATCGACCCGATGAGGATCCCCACCGCGGTGTTCTGGTCCTCGGAGAGCTCCTTGTCCAGGTTGAAGGGCAGGACCCGCTCCATCAGCTTGTAGGCCACGATGAAGATCAGGATCCCGATCGCCGAGTAGGCGACGCTGGCGACGACGTTCTGCAGGGTCGAGCTCATCACTTGCCTCCTCGGAAGCCGCCCCCGCCCCAGCCGCGGTAGACGCGGTAGCCGCCGGGCGAGCCCCGCACCGACGCGGGGACGGAGACGTGGTGGGTGTCGGGAACCAGGTTCACGCCGCGGACCTCGGCCAGCGCGAAGCCGGCGATGGCCGCGGCGCAGAAGACGGCGTAGAGCCTCATTCGCCGTCCCCCCCCTGCACCGCCGACGCGATCGCCTCGCCGCCGCCGGCGTGGTCGCTCTCCTCCCAGCGGCGCTTCTCGAACGAGGCCAGGGCCACGGTGCAGGCGATGGGCCAGGCCACGATGGCGATCAGGGCCAGCACCAGGGGCGCGAAGAGGAAGACGCCCTGGACCACCCGCACCCGGGCCACCGGCCCCACGAAGCCGCGCGCCCCGCGCTCCAGCACCGGCTCGACGCGCAGCAGGTAGCGCCCGTCGCGGACGCCCCCTGCCACCGCCCGGCCGCGGTTCGAGCCCTCGCTCCAGGCCTCGCCGTCCTCCACCCCGGAGTAGTGCGACAGCTCGAGCCCCATGGCCTCGCTCTCGCCGGTGGCCTCCTCGATGAGGGCCACGTCCAGGCCGACCCAGGCCTGGCGCACGTCGGCCGAGGCCTCGACGGCCACCGCCTGCGGGCCTCCCTGGATGTCGAAGGGCTCGGACAGCGCGACCTGGCCGGGCTGGAGGGGGACCTCCAGCGAGGCCACCGTCTCCCGCGGCGCGCGCCAGGCCAGGAGGGGGGCCAGGAGCAGGAGGGCCAGGAGCGCCACCCCGCTCGCCTTCCAGGCGCGGCCCGCCCGGGAGCGCCAGGGGTTGGGCTGCGCCGCGCCGATCCCCACCGGCCGGGGCGGCCTTCCGGGCAGCCGGAAGGCCTGCCACACCTCCCTCCCCTCGACGTGCTCGCCGCGCGTCCACGCCACCTCTCCCTCGCTCCGCTCCACCGAGAGCAGGTACGGAGGAGCAACGTAGTCCTCGGCGCGCACCGTCTCGCCGGCGCGCACCTCCCAGTAGAACTCGCCCTGGATCTGGTCGGTCCGGGCCAGGGCGGTCTGGAAGTGGCGGAACCTGCGCCCGTCGCAGGAGTAGGCGCGCCCCTCGACGCCGGTGGCCTTGCCCGCCGGGATGGGGCGGAGGAAGAGCCAGTGGCCGGCGTAGGCCGAGAGCCAGCGGTAGCCGCCCGGCCCGTGGAGCAGGAGCTCGTCCCAGGAGTAGCGGGCCCCGTCCGCCTCCATGCTCCGCTCGAGCCAGCCGAGCACCTCCAGCTCCTCGCCCCGCAGGATCCCCCGGGCGCCCAGGGGGACGGGCGGCTTCCCGCGCTGCTCCAGGATGCCGACGACGCGCAGGTCGCCGCCGGCCACGTCGAGGAGGCGCCGGCAAGAGGGACAGGTGACCGCGCGCGCCTCGGGCCGGGAGAGCGGCACGGGGGCGCCGCAGCCGGGGCAGGCGAGCGCCCGGGCCTTCTCCGGGCCCGCCGTGGGCGGGGCCGGCGCGGGCAGCCCCAGGGCGCTCCAGGGGAGCTCGCGGCCGGCGAACAGCTCCGGCTCGTCGTCGCCGGTGCCGTAGTCGAGCGTGAGGAAGCTCCCGTCCCCGGCGGTGGCGTCGGCGTAGCGGTAGGTGGCGCCGAGCTCCGGGCGGAAGGGCAGCTCCCCCTCGAAGGAGACCAGCCGGGCCTCGTCGATCTCGTCCACGGTGAAGGCGCCGGCCCCCGGGACCTCGACCGGCCGGCCGGCGTGGAGCGCGCCGAGCCGGGGGAGCCCCGCCGCAGCCGGGAGGCGGCGGGTGAGGAAGAGCCGGCCCTGCGCCTCGGCGATCCAGCCGAAGCCCCGCGGGAAGGCGGCGTACCACTCGTTCCAGGCGGCGTCGCCGCGGGAGAGCTGCAGCCGGCCGAGGACGACGAACGGCTCGCCCCCCGCCTTCCCGGTGGCCCCCAGGGAGAGCCGGGTGTCGGTGGCCACCAGGTCCGGCACCCGGCCGGCCAGCTCGAGGTTGGCCCCCTGCCGCAGCACCGCCGCGCGGCAGTGGGCGCAGCAGGTGGCCAGGCTCTCGGCGCCGCCGAAGCGCAGCGGCGCGCCGCACTGGGGGCAGGCCGAGGCGACGCCGGTGGTCACCGCGGCACCGGCAGGCCGCCGCGGGGGACGGCGCGGACGTCGGTGCGGCTCGCCCCCAGGATCTCGGCGCAGCGCGCGGCGAAGTCCCAGGTCGCCCGGGGGCGGCAGCAGTAGAGGTTCAGGGCCGCGTAGCCCGACTCCGGGAAGGTGTGGCAGGTCAGGTGCGACTCCGAGAGGAGGAGCACGCCGGTGACGCCCCCCGGCGGCGGGAAGGCGTGGAAGACGGGCGGGGCCACCGGCCGCAGGCCGAGCTCGGCGACCGCGCGCTCGAAGAGCGCCCGCAGCGCGGCCTCGGAGCGCAGGGCCTCGGGCCGGCAGCCGCGCGCCTCCACGATCCACTCGGTCCCGGTGGCGGGAGGAGGGGGGTCGCCGCTCCCGGCGCTCACGCCAGCTTCGCTCCGCAGCGAGCGCAGAACGTGGCGTCGGGGGCGGCCGCCGCGTGGCACTGGGGGCAGGAGCGCGCCTGCGGCTTGCCGCAGTGCTTGCAGAAGGGGTCGCCGGCGACGATGGGCTTGCCGCAGGCGACGCAGGCCGCCGCGGCGGCGGGGGCAGGCGCCGCGGCCGCACCGGCGAGCGCGCCGCCCATCATCTGGCCCAGCGCGGCGCCGGCGGCCAGCCCGGCCCCGATTCCGGCCACCCCGCCCTCGTTGGCGGCGGCGATGGGGATGGAGCGCGCCGCCTGGTAGCGGGCGTAGGCGGCCGGGTCGCCGACGATGCCGATGGACTGGCGCTGCACCAGGGCGTCCTGCAGCTCCGGGGGCAGGGTGATGCTCTCGACCACGAAGCCGTCGAGGGCCACGCCCAGCTTGGCGAAGGGGTCGGCGAGGCGCTTCTGGAGCTCGGCCGAGAGAGCCTGCTGGTTCGCCGCCATGTCGAGGAAGGGCACGCCGCTCTGCCCGAAGGCGGTGGCGGCGGTGGCGGTGATGATGGGCACGAGCTGGACCGCCAGGTCGTCGGTGCGGAAGACCTCGCGCGTGCCGCTGATCTCCCGGTAGAAGAGCTTCTCGTCGGCGAGGTGGTAGGCGAAGGTCCCGAACATCCGGAGCTGGACCGATCCCAGCTCGCGGTCGCGCACCGCCACCGGCTGCGGCGTGCCCCACTTCTGCCCCAGCTTCTGCCGGGTGGAGAAGAAGTACACCTCGCTCTTGAACGGGCTGTTGAAGCCGAAGGGCCAGGCCTTGAGCGTGGCCAGGATGGGGAGGTTGGCGGTGGTGAGGGCGTAGCGCCCCGGCCGGAAGGAGTCGGCCACGCGCCCCTGGTCCACGAACAGGGCCACCTGCGACTCGCGGACCGTGAGCTGGCCCCCGCTCTGGATCTCGTTGTCCTGGATGGGGAAGCGCCACGCCAGCGTCTGGTCGTCCTGCTCGGTCCACTCGAGGACGTCCAGGAACTGCTTCTTGACCGCATCCCAGAAGGCCATGGGCAACCCCCTCCGGCGAGGCTACCACGCGCCGGACGGCCCATCAGGCCCCGAGCGGGAGCCGGAGGCAGAAGGTGGTCCCGCGCGGAACGTTGTCCTCGACCCAGATCCGGCCGCCGTGCGCCTCCGCCGCCGCCCGGCAGAAGACCAGGCCCAGCCCGCGGCTGACGCGGCCGTGCACGAAGGCGTCGCGGTCGAGCCGGAAGTACTTGTCGAAGATGCGCTCGCGCATGGCCTCCGGGATGCCCGGCCCCTCGTCGCGCACGCGCAGCTCCACCTCGCCCGGCCCGCCGGGGCGGCACTCGACGCCGATGGTGCCGCCCGGGGGCGTGTACTTGAACGAGTTGTCGAGCAGGTTGTCGAGCACCCGGCGGAGGAGGTCGCGGTCGGCGACGATGCGCAGGGGGCCCTCCGCCGTCACCGTCACCCGCTGCCGGCGCAGCGCCGCCCGCCCCGCCGCGCTGCGCCGGACCTGCTCGACGAGCTCGGCGAGGTCGAACTCCTCCCGCTGGGGGACCAGCTGGCCGTCCACGCTGCTCGCCACGTCGAGCAGGTCGAGCACCATGCCCAGCACCGACTCGGCCGCCGCCACCACGTCTCCCGCCCCCTCGCGCGCCGCCGGCGAGAGCGACTCGTCCGCCGCCAGCATCCGCGCCTGGAGCAGCACGCTGGTGAGCGGGCTCTTGAGATCGTGGACCAGGAAGCTCGCCAGCTCGTCGCGGCGGCGCTGGTGGGCCACCTCCTGGACCATCTCGTTGAAGGTGGCGCCGAGCTCCCGCAGCTCCTTGGCGCCCTTGAGATCCATGCGCACGTCGAGGTTCCCGGCGGCCACCGCCCGGGCCAGCTCGGCCAGACGGCCCACCGGCCGGGCCAGGCTCCGGCTCATCAGGGCCGCCAGGCCCACGGCCGCCAGGAGCGCCACGCCGCCGATGGCCAGCACGGCGCGCCGCAGCCGCAGGTACGGCCCCAGGGCGGCTTCCTTCGACTGCAGCGCCACCGCCCGGACCTCCCCCGTCCCCAGGGGCAGCTCGCGCAGCAGGAAGGACTCGCCTCCCAGGCGGGCCTCCCGCGGGAGGTTGGAGCGCCCCAGCTCGGCCAGGGCCGTCCGCTGGGGGCCCGAGGCGATGGAGGCGGCCACCAGCCGGTCCCGGTCGAAGAAGGCCACGTGGGCGTGGGTGGCCTGGCGCAGCTCCTCGGCGCGGTCGTCGGAGAGGTCGACGCCGGCCATGAGCGCGCCCACCACCTGGTCGCCGAAGGCCAGCCGCACGGCCACCGTCTGGTAGAGGTGCCCGCCCTCGAGCCAGTAGCCCTGGGACATCCCGGTGAGCAGGGAGTCCCCCACCGCGGCCGGCGGGTCCGCCTCGCCCACCGCGCCGACGAGCGTCAGCAGGCGGCCGTCGGGGTCGGCCAGGCCCAGGATGTCCCAGCCGATGCCCTCGCGGAGCTCCAGGGCCACGTCGTCGCGCGTGGCCGAGTCGATGTCGGGCATGTGCACCACGGCCTTGAGGCGCGGCTCCTCGGAGACCACCCGCGCCTCGGCCGAGATGCGCGCCAGCGTCCCGAGCAGGCTCGCCTGGAGGGCCTCCGTGGTGTTGTCGATCTCGGTCTCGAGGCGCGCCAGGATCTCCCGCCGCACCACCAGCTCCATGCCGACCAGGATGCCCGCCACCACGGCGACGAGCAGGCCCGCCCCGGCGACGAGGAGCCGGGTCCGGAAGGAGAGGCCGTGGCTAGTACGCGGTATAGGGAGAGCCGTCCTTCCGGGAGTGTCGCGAGGCGTCGGCCCTCTCGCGGACGACGAGCCGGACGCGCGTGCGCTGGCCGGGCGCGACGCGCACCACCTCGCGCGCCGTCCGGCCGAACGGGAACCAGGCCACCAGGTGGTACTTCCCCGGGGGGACGCCGCGGAGCGCGAAGGAGCCGTCGGCGGCGGGGCGGGTGAAGAAGGGGTTCGCCACCACCACCACGTAGCCCAGCATCTGCGGGTGGATGTTGCAGTAGAGGGCCACGATGCCGGGGTGCTCGAAGGTGACCGACCGCGTGGCGCCGGGCTCGTACAGCCCCAGGTCGAAGGCGTTCGAGGGCGAGAGCGAGAAGATGTTGTGGTGGTAGATGTCGTGGTTGGGGAACTCGACCGTCGCGCCCCGGGGCACGATCAGCACCGGCGGGTCGAAGGTCTTGCCCACCTGCTCGACGACGAAGGGGCCCCGGGGCATCTCCCCCACCGCCGGCGCGTCCTCGAGGAACACCACCGCCTCCTCCGGGCCCTTCACCTGCGATCCCACGGAGCGGCGGACCACCACCACCTCGCCGCGCAGCTCGCCCGGGGCCCCGGCGGGCGCCGCCGCGGCCGGGGCCAGGAGGGCGGCGGCCAGGATGGCGCGGCGCCGGCTCAAAGCGCCAGCCCGATGACGATGCGGCCGTGGTGGCTGGGGCCGTGCGCGCCCAGGCCGAACCCCATCGTCGAGGAGACCCAGACCCGGCCGCGCCCCAGCGCCAGCGCCGGCCCGGCGAAGACCTTCGACTCCTCGCCGAGCTCGGCCGAGCCGTGGAGCTCGGCGCCCAGGCGCACGCCCCGCGCCACCTGGTACGAGGCGCCGGCGAGCCAGTCGACGTACCTGCCGACCGGGTCCTCGAACTCCAGCCACCCGGCGAGGTTGACGGTGGCGTTGAAGCGCCCCAGGTCCCGCGCCGCGATGGCCCACAGCCAGACCGCGGCGTGCTCCGGGCCCACCGGCTGGCTCGCCTCGACCCGCAGCCGGACGTCCACCGGCCAGGTGCCCGGGTCGGCGAGCGCCCAGCTCAGCTGGAGCCGCAGCGACTCGAGCGCCATGGCCTCGGGCGCCCCCTGGGGCGCGCCGGCCTGGCCGAGGATGGCGAAGAGGCCGGCCTCGACGCGATCGGTGACGCCCAGGACCGGGCCCAGCCACCAGTCCCAGCCGGCGGGTCCGGTGCGCGGCTTCTCCTCGCCGAACCAACTCTCGAGCTCGAGCGCGGACTCGGGGAGGGTGCTCGCGCCCTGGACGAAGGCATAGGGGCGCTCCGCCGCGCCGGCGGGTCCGGGCAGGGCCGACATCGGAGCGACGGCCAGGGCCGCCATGGCGAGCCGGATCGGGCGCACGGACTCCCCTCGGGAGCCACGATAACCTCCCCGGGCGCTCGCGCAAAAATCCCGTGGGGCGCCGGCCCGTCCCGTCGAGGCCGCCCGCTACCCGGCGGGGTGCCGCCGGCCTTCCCGCGGCCGGATCAGAGCTTGACGATGCAGTCGGTCGGGCAGACCGTCATGCAGGTCGGCTCGCCGCCGTGGCTGGCGCACTCGTCGCACTTGGCGGCGTCGATGACGTAATAGTCGTCACCCTGGGTGATGGCCTGGCTCGGGCACTCGGCCTCGCAGGCGCCGCAGTTGGTGCAGTCCTCGGTGATCTTGTTCGCCATGTCGTCTCTCTGGTCTCGCGAAGATGGGGGCCCGGCGGCGCCGCAGTGCGCGGGGCCTTGCCGGGCCGTCGGTTCGGCGATGGCCACGCATGCACGTCCCTCGCCAGATCGGCGCTCCAGGGATTCCGGAGGCTTGGGCGCCTGCGGCGGCGAGCCGGGCCCGGGGCGGGCGCAGCCGAGGGCAGGCGGCCCCGCGCGCCCCGCAAAAGCTGCGGGGGTTCACCGTGCGGCTCACCCGCGCGGCGGGCGCGCGCCCGCCGGCCGCGAGTGGAAGCGTCTCCCCCGGGGCTGCTAGCGTGTTGCCTCCCCCACGCCCCGGGAGCTCGCCCTTGAAGGGGAACGACGGGCAACGCGTCGCCGGCCCGGTGCCAGCGGATGAGCCGACGGCTACCGGTGTCGCCGCGGGCGCGCTCTCGGCCCTGCTCCAGGAGCTGGCCCGGAGCCCGGCGGAGGATCCCGGGCCGGCCTGGGATGCCGGGCTGCGGCCGGGGGCGGTCATCGGCCGGTTCGAGCTGGTGCGCGAGATCGGCAGGGGCGGCTTCGGGGTGGTGTGGGAGGCCCGCGACCGGGAGCTGCGCCGCTCGGTGGCCTTCAAGCTCGTCCGGCCCGGGCGCCCGGAGATCGGCGAGGAGCAGCTGCGCCGCGAGGCAGACGTCATCGCCCAGCTGTCGCACCCGAACCTCGTGACCCTGTTCGACCTGGGGCGGTGCGAGCACGGGCCCTACCTGATCCTGGAGCTGCTCCGGGGCGAGACGCTGGAGGCGCGCCTGGCGCGGGGCACCCTGCCGGCGCGGGAGGCCGTCCGGCTGGCGGCCGAGGTGGCGGCGGGGCTGGCCTGCGCCCACGCCCAGGGCGTGGTGCACCGGGACCTCAAGCCCTCCAACGTCTTCCTGTGCCGGGGCGGCCAGGCGAAGCTGCTCGACTTCGGGATGGCGCACGCCTTCGGGCGGCGGCGGGTGGAGGGCGGCACGCCGGCCTACATGGCGCCGGAGCAGTGGCGAGGAGGCCCCGAGGACGAGCGCACCGACGTGTACTCGCTGGGCGTGATGCTCTTCCGGATGCTGGCCGGCCAGCTCCCGTTCCCCGCCGACGACGGCGGCAAGGCGGTGCTCTCGGACCGGAAGGCGCCGGCCCTGGAGGTGCCCGCGGAGCCGGCGCTGGCGAGCCTGGTGGCGCGGATGCTGGAGAAGGACCCCACCCGGCGGCCGCGGGACGGGGCCGAGGTGCTGGCGGCGCTGGAGCCCCTCCGCGAGGTCGAGGGCGCGGCCGGCGCGGCGCGGCGCAGGCTGCCGCCGCTGCGGCGGGCCCTGTGGCTGGTGGCCGCCGGCGTGGTGCTCGGGGCGGGGGCGCTGGGGGCGGTGAGCTGGATGTCCCCGGGCCTGGCCCCCCACCCGCGCGCCATCGCCGTGCTCCCCTTCGTGAACATGAGCGAGAGCGCCGACAACGACTACTTCAGCGACGGCCTGGCGGAGGAGATCCGCAACCTCCTCACGAGGCTGCGCGAGCTCCGCGTCGCCGCCAGCTCCTCCTCCATGCCCTTCAAGGGCGGCAAGATCGCCGTCGCCGACGTCGCGCAGCGCCTGCGCGTCGACGTGGTGCTGGAGGGGAGCGTCCGCCGCGACGGGGACCGCCTGCGGATCGGCGCGGAGCTGATCGATGCCCACAGCGGGTTCCGCCTCTGGTCGCAGACGTACGACCGGCGGCTGGAGGACGTCTTCGCCATCCAGGACGACATCGCCCGGCAGGTGGTCGGCGCGCTCGAGCTGGTCCTCTCGCGCGCCTCCGAGACGGCCTTCCGGAGGCCCCGGGCGACGAACCTGCCGGCCTACGACCTGTACCTCCGGGCGCGCGCCTTCCTGCGCCAGCCGAGCACCCCGCAGGCGCTCGACCAGGCGATGGCGCTCCTGGGGAAGGCCATCGCGGCCGACGGCCAGTTCGCCCAGGCGTACGCCGGCCTGTGCGACGCCTGGCTGGCCCGCTACGAGCTCGACCGGGAGGCCGCGAGCTTCGAGAGGGCCGAGGCGGCCTGCCGCCAGGCGCTGGGCCGCGACCCGGAGGCCGGCGAGGTGTACGTCGCGCTCGGCAACCTGCACCTGTCCTCGGGGCGGTACCCGCAGGCCGAGCAGGAGTTCCGGCAGGCCGCGGCCGTCGCCAGCGCCCCGGTGGACGCGCTCCTGGGGCTGGCCCGCGCCTACGAGGCGCAGCACCGGCTCGACGCGGCGCAGCGGACCTTCGAGCAGGCCCGGAGCCTCGACCCCGGGTACTGGCGGGTCCACCAGCTGCTGGGCCACTTCCTCTACCACGCCGGGCGCTACGCCGAGGCGGCCCGGAGCTACGCCGAGGAGATCGCGCGGACGCCGGACAATCCCAGCGCCCACAACAACCTGGGGGCCGCCTACTACATGGCCGGGGACTTCGAGAGGGCGGCCGCGGCCTGGCGGGCCTCGCTCGACCTGGCCCCCACCACCGGCGCCTACTCCAACGTCGGATCGAGCTACTACTACCTGGGCCGCTTCGAGGAGGCGGCGGCCATGTACCTCAAGGCCCTGGACCTCGCGCCCGGCGACCACCGCATGTGGGGCAACCTCGGCGACGCCTACGCCCACGCCGGCGGGCGGGAGAGGGAGGCCGAGGCCGCGTACCGCAAGGCCGTGGCCGTCGGCGAGGAGCGGCTGCGCATCAACCCCGCCGACGCGGATGCCATGTCGGACCTGGCGCACGACTACGCCAGCCTCGGCCAGCCGGAGCAGGCGCGGCGGCTCGACGCCGAGGCGCGGCGGCTCGATCCGGGGAACATGTACGTGCACTACAACGCCGCCCTGGTGCGCGCCCGGCTGGGCGAGGCGGACGCCGCCATCGGCGAGCTGGAGCGGGCCGTCGAGCTCGGCTATCCGCGCCAGCTCCTGGCGCCGGATCCGGGGCTGGCCCCGCTGCGCCCGGAGATGCGCTTCCGGGCGCTGGCCGCGCCGCGCGGGGATTGACCGCAGGAGCGAAGGACCAGAGAGAGGAGGAGGCAAATGAGGAAGCGAGCGAATCACCCCCGGGGGACGGGAAGCCCCGCCGGGCGGGCTGCGCTGGCGCTCGGCCTGGCCATGGCCGTCGGCGGCTGCGCCACCGCCGGGAGGGCCGGCCCGCCGGCCACCTACACCTTCACCATCCACTTCGACGCCAAGGGGTGCCCGCGGGACGCGCAGGTGGACCAGGGGGCCTGCAGCCCGCTGCAGAAGAGCTGCCTGCGGGCGAGCCCGGGCGACACGGTGGCGTTCGTCGCCTCGCCGGCCACCACGCCCCCGACGCAGTTCCAGCTCCAGTTCGATCCCTTCAAGAGGGGGCTCATCAACGTGGGAGGCGGGGAGTTCGCGTTCCGGATCGACGCCCCGCCCAACCCCGGCAAGGAGTACGGGTTCAGCGTCCTGGCCGGGAGCTGCGCCCCGCTCGACCCGCGCATCATCGTGCAGTAGCGCCGGCGCGGGCGGGCGGCTCCCTACTCCGGCACCTCGGCGAACGCCTCGCCGTCCTCCACCGTCACCGGGTAGCTCCGCTGGTCCTCGCAGAGCCGCGGGACCGAGACCAGCCCCCCGGTGCGCACGTCGAACTCCATGGCGTGGCACGGGCAGCGCACCAGCGCCCCGGCGAGCTTCCCGCCGGAGAGGAGGCAGCCGGAGTGGTTGCAGGTGTCGTCGAGGGCGAAGAGCCGCCCCCCGTGGCGCGCCAGCAGGACCAGCCTCCCGCCGGCGGCCACGCCGCGCAGGTGGCCCTCGGGGAGGTCGGCCCTGCCCAGCGGCACGCGCATCAGGGGCTCTCCGCGGCGGCGTCCACGGCGGCGATGATGCACCACGTCGGCGGGCGGGCGCGAGCGATCGACGCCGCCGGCCGGGTGCCCGCCGCCGCGGGTGCCCGGCGACTCGCCTCCCGCCCGGCCGGGGGCGATATCGGCCCACAGTGTGCACCCCGAGCGAATCCCGGGTGTTGGCGCGGAAGCGTTCGCTTCGCGGGGGTGCTCCGGGGACCCGCGGCGAAACCCGCAGCTGGCACGGGTGTTGGAGAGTCGAGCGGTGGTCGGCGATCTCCAAGGGGGTCCATCGTACATGCGCAACGTCACCCTGCAGGTTCCCTCGGGCGAGTGGCTCGCCTCCTCGTGGCGGCAGGAGACCTCCCGCCTCATGGTGCACCTCCCCGCCGTCCCGCCGCTGCGCGATCGCATCGCGGTCCAGGTCCGGTTCGCGGACCTGCCGGCCCGCGCCACCGTGGTGGGGACCGCCGTCAGCGTGCAGAAGACCAGCCCGGGCTGCCGGGTCGAGATCGCGCCCGCGGTGGAGAGCATGCGCGCGGTGCACATGCTGTGCGCCGTCGCCCGCGGCGAGCAGGTGTCGTTCCGGAGCCGGGCCGTCCGCTACCTGGTGAACCTGCCGGCCATCGTCTCCTGGAACGGCGGGCGCCTCCTGACGAGCGCCTTCTCCGTGTCGGAGCAGGGATGCGGCCTGCGCTGGCCGGGGCGACCCCCGAGTATCGGCGCGGCGCTGAGCCTGCGCCTCGGCGCGGGCCGCCAGGCCCACGAGTTCCGCGCGGTCGTCTGCTGGAGCGAGCCCGGGGCAACGGCCAAGGTGGGGCTCCGGCTCTTCACGCTCGAGAGCGTCCGGCTCGCCTGGCGGCGGTTCCTGGCCGACGTCGAGCGGTCCGGCGCCACCGCGGGCTAGCTAGCTCGCCGGGCCGGGGCCGCAGGCCGCCTGGTAGCCGAGGATCCTGCGGCGCAGCTCGCCCGGGAAGGGCATGGCCCGCGGCGGCCCGCCCTCCTCGGTGATGTAGCAGGCCGCCATCCGCGCCTCGAAGCAGGCCGAGCCCCCGGCGTCGAGGCCCGAGACGTCGTAGGCGATGCTGGCCCGGCCGAGCCGGGGGATGCGGACGGCGAGGTCGATGGCCTGGCCCGCCGCCACCGGCCGCAGGTAGTCGCAGCGGATGCGGACGAAGGGAGTCCCCCTCCCGCGGATGCACTGCTCCCGCCAGGAGACGCCCAGGGTGGCCTGGTACCACTCGCCGGCCGCCTCCACCGCCCAGTCGACGACCCGGGGTGGATGGGCGTCGCCGGACAGTCCGCAGTCCCCGTAGAGCACGCGGCGCCGCCGGCGGAAGGGCGCGCTCCCGGCCGGCCCGGGCTCCGCGCTCCCCTCGGCACCCGGCCGAGGCGCCGGCTCCGCCGGCAGGGCCCCGGGCGCGCCCCAGCGCGCCCCGTAGGCCTCGATGCGCTCGCGCCAGGGGGGCGGAACGGGAACCGGCCGGGAGCGGGCGCGGTCGACGAGGCGCAGCTCGAGGAGGCTCCGGAAGCTCCGCTCCCCCGGGCCGATCTCGCCGACCGCGCCGAGGACCAGCGCCCCGTCCGGCGACAGGGCGGCGGCGACGCGGACCTGGATCACCTGGCCCTCGAAGGCCGACCTCGAGTACTCGCAGTCCGCGCTGGCGAGCCGGGCCTCCAGGCCGTGCCGCGCCTGGAGCTCGGACCAGGAGACGCCGGGCACCGCCTCGAACCAGGCCTCGGCGGCCTCCACCGCGTAGTCGATGGCCCGCGGGGCGTAGAAGATGCGGGCCGGGTCGCAGTCGCCGAAGCCGACCCGGCGCGCCAGGGAGAACGGGGCCGGCGCGCTCACCGCCCGCCCTCCGCGATGCGGTCGACGAAGGCCTCCAGGGCGGCGAGCACCGCCTCGGGCTGGTCGCGGTGGGGGGAGTGCCGGCAGTCCTTCAGCTCCAGGATCTCGGCGTCGGGGACGGCGCCGGCGATCCGGTCGAGCTGCGCCCGGGTGCCGTACTCGTCGTCCTCCCCCTGGATGGCGAGCACCGGGCAGGCGACGCGCGGCAGGAACTCCTCGATGTTCCAGCGGCGGAAGTCGGGGTGGAGCCAGATGCGGGCCCAGCCGTGGAAGGTGGCGTCCACGTCGGCGTGGTAGCGGGCCAGGCGCGCCCGCAGGTCGCCGGTCTCGTAGGCGCGCCGGGCGGCGGCGATGCTCTCCACCGTCACGTCCTCCACCATCACGTGCGCCGCCATCAGCACCAGCCCGGAGAGCGGGCGCACCCCGGCGCCGGCGCAGACGAGCGCGATCGAGCCCCCGTCGCTGTGGCCCACCAGGACGGGGCGCTCGATCGCCAGCGCGTCGAGGAGCCGGGGCAGGGACTCGAGCGCCTCCTGGTGCATGAAGCCCACCTCCCGCGGCCCGGGGATCGGGTCGGAGCGGCCGTAGCCCAGGCGCGAGTAGACCACCGCGTCGCAGCCGGCCCGCCCGGCGGCGAGCTCGGGGAAGTCCCTCCACATCGCCACCGAGCCCAGCCCCTCGTGCAGGAAGACCAGCGTGGGCCGGCCCGGGCCCCCGGCCTCGATCCGCTGGTACTCGATGCGCTGCGAGGCGACGACGACGAAGGGCATTCACACTCCCAGGTGGGTGGCCAGGATCTCCGGCCGCGACAGCAGGGTGGGGCTGTCCCCCTCGAAGACCACCTTCCCCTTCACCAGGATGACGTTGCGGTCGGACACCGCGGTGACGGCGGCGTAGTTCTTGTCCACGATCAGCGCCGCGATCCCGCCGGCGCGGATCTCGCGGATGATGCGCCAGATGTCGCGCGCCACCGCCGGGGCCAGCCCCTCGGTGGCCTCGTCGAGGACCAGGAGATCGGGGTTGGTGAGCAGCGCCCGGCCGATGGTCAGCATCTGCTGCTCGCCGCCGGAGAGCTGGGCGCCGCCGTGGGCCAGCCGCTGGGCCAGGTGCGGGAAGGTCTCCAGCACCCGCTCCAGGGTCCAGTCGCGCCGCCCGCCCGGGCCGGCCCGCGCCGCCATGACCAGGTTCTCGCGGACGGTGAGGTTCGGGAAGATGCCCCGGCCCTCGGGGACGTAGGCGATCCCGCGGCGGGCGATGACCTGCGGCTCGGCGCCGGTGACCAGGGAGCCGGCCACGCTCACCCGGCCGAAGCGCGGCTTCACCAGGCCGAGCATGCTCCGGAGCAGGGTGGTCTTTCCCATGCCGTTGCGGCCCATGAGACCCACCGTCTCGCCGCGCCCGATGCGGAAGTCCACGCCGCGGAGCACGTGGCTGGCCCCGTAGTAGGTGTGCAGGTCGCGCGCCTCGAGCAGCGCCTCGCTCATGCGCCGCGCCCCCCGGCCGGCTCCCCGGCGAGCGGCCCGTCGTGGCCCAGGTAGGCCTGGCGCACGGCGGGGCTGGCCCGGATCCGCTCCGGCGTCCCGCTCTCCAGCACCTGGCCGTTCACCATCACGGTGATGACCTCGGCCACGGCGAAGACCGCGTCCATGTCGTGCTCCACCAGCAGGATGGCGTGGTCCGGCCCCAGCTTCTTCAGGAGCTCCACCATCCGGCCGGCCTCGTCCGCGCCCATCCCGGCGAGCGGCTCGTCGAGCAGCAGCACCTCGGGCCCGGTGGCCAGGGCCATGGCGATCTCGAGCTGGCGCTGCGCGCCGTGGGAGAGCTCCGCGGCGACGATGTCGGCGGCGGCGGCCAGGCCCGCGGCCTCCAGCGCGCGCTCGGCCGCCTGGCGCACCGGCGCGAAGGCGCGGGCGTCGGAGAACACGTGGAGGGGGCGGGGGAAGCGGGACTGGGCGGCCAGGCGGCAGTTCTCGAAGGCGGTGAAGGCTCCGAAGATGTTGGTCTTCTGGTAGCTGCGGCCGATGCCGATGCGCGAGCGCTGGTCGGCGCGGAGCGAGGTCACGTCGCGGCCGCGGTAGGAGATGGCCCCGCTCGTGGCCGGAAGGTCCCCGGAGAGCAGGTTGATGAGCGTCGACTTCCCGGCGCCGTTGGGCCCGAGCAGCGCGTGCAGCCGGCCGCGGTGCAGCTCGAGGGAGACGTCGCCCACCGCCGAGAGGCCGCCGAAGCGCTTGCACAGCGCCCGCGTCGCCAGGATGGGGTCAGACATGGAACGGCTCCCGGGAGGGCGGCCGCCGGAAGCGGTCGGCCACGCCGGCCACGCCCCCGGGCAGGAAGATCACCAGCAGGACGATGGTGGCGCCGAACAGGAGCTGCCAGCGATCGGTGAGCGACTGGAAGACCTCCTGCAGGGCCACGAAGGCGAAGGCCCCGACCACGCCGCCCGTGAGCCGCCCCAGGCCGCCCAGGATCAGCATCAGGAGCACGTTCCCCGACTGGTGCCACGAGAGCAGCTCCGGGTTCACGAAGCCGAACTGGAGCGCCGAGAGGTAGCCTGCCAGGCCCCCGATGGCGCCGGCGATGGTGAAGCTGGCGAGCTTGTAGCGGAAGACGGGGAACCCGAGGGAGACCATCCGGTGCTCGTTGCTCTTGATGCCCTGGAAGGTCCGGCCCAGCGGGGATCGCAGCAGCAGCCGCAGGAAGGCGAAGACCGCCACCAGCGCCGCCAGCACGAAGTAGTAGAGGTGGGTCGCCTTTCCCAGGTCGAAGGGCGCGAAGCCGGCCACGCTCGCCACCGGCTTGAAGTTCATGCTGATCCCGTCGGAGCCCCTCCCGATCTCGGTGTCGTGGAAGACGAAGTGGAACATCTGCGCGAAGGCCAGGGTGACCATGATGAAGTAGGTGCCCCGGGCGCGCACCACGAAGAAGCCCACCGCCAGCGCGGCCAGGCCGGCCAGGAGCACCGCCCCCGGCAGCGTCAGCCACAGGTTGGCCGGCTCGTACCGCGGCGCCGACAGGGCCAGGGCGTAGGCCCCGACGCCGTAGAAGGCGGCGTGGCCGAAGGAGACCAGGCCGGTGTAGCCCACCAGCAGGTCGAGGCTCATGGCGAAGATCGCCAGGATCATCACCTTGGTGACCAGCTCCACGTAGAAGGTGGCCCCGGCCGCCGGGAAGGCCGCGAGGAGCGCCAGCGCCACGGCCAGGGCGATGTTTCCGCGGTTCACGGTCTCGCTCCGGCCTAGGCGCGGCGGAACAGGCCCTCGGGGCGCCGCAGCAGGATCACGGCCATGAGCAGGTAGACGCCGAGGCCCGCGGCCTGCGGGAGGAGCACCTTGCCGAAGGTGTCCACCAGGCCGATGAGCAGGGCCGCCGCCAGCGCCCCCCAGACCGAGCCGATGCCGCCGATCACCACCACCACGAAGCAGATGATGAGCACCTGGGTCCCCATGCCCGGGTAGACGGAGGAGACCGGCGCCGCGATCATGCCGGCGAAGGCGGCCAGCGCCACGCCCAGCGCGAACACCAGGCGGTACACCAGGTTGATGTCGAGCCCCAGCGACTGCACCATCTCGCGGTTCGAGGCGCCGGCCCGGATCATCATGCCCACCCGCGTGCGGTGGATGAGCAGGTACATGAGCCCGGCCACCACCAGGCAGACGCCGGACATGAAGAGGCGGTAGACCGGGTAGCTGAGCGTGTCGGTGAGCCGGATCGAGGCGTCGAGGGCCGGGGGCACCTGCACCCCGTGGACGTCGTTGCCCGCCACCAGGCTGCGGATCTCCTCGAAGACCAGGATGAGCCCGTAGGTGAGCAGCACCTGCTGCAGGTGGTCGCGGCGGTAGAGCCGGCTGAACAGCGCCCACTCCAGGGCGATGCCCAGGATCACGGAGAGCAGGGTCCCCAGGGCGATGGCGGCCAGCAGGCTCCCGGTGAGCGACGAGAGCGTGAACGCCAGGTACGCGCCGATCATGTAGAAGCTGCCATGGGCCAGGTTGATGATGCCCATGATGCCGAAGATCAGCGTCAGGCCGCTGGCGACCAGGAACAGGAGCAGCCCGTACTGGACGCCGTTGAGCAGCTGGATCAGCAGCGAGTAGAGGTCCACGCGCGGGTCCGGTCCGCCGGGCGCGGCGGGCGCGGGCAGGAGCGGCACCTGCCCGCGCGCGCGCCCGGCCCTACATCTTGCAGCCGCGGGCCGGGTCGGCCAGCGCCGGGACGGCGACGCCGATCACCTTGTTCTGCTTCCCCTCCACCTTGCGCAGGTAGATGTCGTTCACGGGGTTGTGGGACCTCGACAGCGTCATGTGGCCGCGCGGGCTGTCGATGTGGGCCTTCTCCATGGCGGCGATCAGCTCCGGGCGCTTGCCGGTGTCGCCCTTCACCGCGGCCAGGCCCACCGCCAGGAGCTGCGCCGCGTCGTAGCCCTGCATGGCGTAGACGTCGGCCTCGGACTTGTAGGCCTTGGCGTAGGCGGCGCGGAAGGCCTTGTCCTTGGCGTTGGTGAGCCCGTCGGCGTAATGGAGGGTGGTGAGCAGGCCCTGGGCCGCCTCCCCCTGCGCCTCCAGCGTGCCGTCGGTGAGGAAGCCGGCCCCGTAGAGCGGGATGCTGCTCTTCAGCCCGGCCGCGGCGTAGTCCTTGACGAACTTCACCGCGCCGCCGCCGGCGAAGAAGACGTAGACCACGTCGGGCTTCAGGGCGGCGATCTCGGTGAGGTAGGACTGGAACTCGACCTGGGGGAAGGGCAGGGCCATGGCCTTGATCACCTTGCCGCCGCCGGCCTCGAACCCCTCCTTGAAGCCGTTCACCGACTCCTCGCCGGCGGCGTACTTCCAGGTGAAGGTCACGGCGGTCCTCTTCTTCTGCTCCGCGGCCACCTTCCCCATGGCGTAGCCCGGCTGCCAGTTGGTGAACGAGGTGCGGAAGAAGTTGGGCGAGCACAGCGCGCCGGTCAGGTCGTCGGCGCCGGCGTTGGGGTCGATGAGCAGGACGTTGTTGTCCCGGGCCACCTTGGCCATGGCCAGGGCCACGCCCGAGTGCACCGTGCCCACCAGCACGTCGACCTTGTCGCGCTTCACCAGCTTGTTGGCGTTGTCGGGCGCCTTGGCCGGATCCGACTCGTCGTCCACCGTGAAGTACTCCACCTCGCGCCCGCCGAGCTTGCCGCCGTGCTCCTCGACCCCGAGCTTGAAGCCGTTGGTGATGGCGTTGCCCAGCGCGGCGTAGGTCCCGGTGTAGGGGAGCATGAGGCCGATGCGGAGCTTGGGCTGCTGCGCCCGCGCCGCCCCGGACGGCAGGAGCACCGCGGCGGCGACGGCCGCGGCCAGCGCGGGAAGGGAGAGCTGCGGGAGTCGTCGGGTCTTCTTCATGTCGGTGTCCTCCTGGTTGCCGCCGGGGCGCCGGCCCCGGCCCTTCAGTCCTTGCTGAACTCGATCGCCCCCCCGGGGAGGAGGTAGAGCACCAGCGCCCTGCCCCCGCTCACGGTGGGCCGGTGGGCGCTTCCCGGCCCGTAGACCACCCAGCCTGCGGGCCGGCCGTCGAAGCGGGCCTCGCCCGAGAGCGGCAGGACCAGGTCGATCTCGCCGTTCGGGTGCCGGTGGTGCGGGCCGGCGACCTCCTGCATGTCCACCACGTCCACGCTGAACCCGTGGGTGGCCTCCGAGGGCTTCACCACGCGCCCGTAGCGGATCCCGCCCGCCTCCCGGTTGCACATCCAGCCGGCGGCGGCGCCGGCGCGACAGGCCTCGAGGAGCGACTGGAACACGGGCCCGCCGGGCGGGAAGAGGCGCTGCAGGTCCTCCTCGAGCGACCGGTCGAGAGGCCGGCCCGCGAGGTGCGCCGTCACCCCGGCGGCGAGCGCGGTGAATTCGCTGGGGGTCACGGCGGGCATCTCCCTCGGGGTGCGGCTCGGGGCGTGACGCGCGGGGCGGCGGGTGCGGAATATGGTATAGCGGTACCATAATCGTTCTTCTCGCCACAAGCCGGCCGCCGCGGCCGGCGCGGAGCCGGGTCAGCGCCCGGGCGCGGGGGGCGGGGCTTCCTGCAGCGGGAAGACAACGCGGACGATGCCTTCCTCGGCGCTCCCCGCCAGCGCCCCGCCCTCGCGCCGCACCAGCTCCAGCATGGCCGCGTTGTCGGCCAGGACGTCGCCGACCAGATCCCGGGTGCCGCGCCGGCGGCAGTAGTCGAGCAGCTTGCGCAGCAGGAGCGTGGCGATCCCCCGCCGCTTCAGGTCCGAGCGGACCACCACCGAGAACTCCGCCTGGACGTTGTCGGGGTCCGACACCGACCGGACCACGCCCAGCGTCTCCGGCTCGCCCCCGGGCCCGGGGGCGGTGGCGATGAAGGCCATCTCGCGGTCGTAGTCGATCTGGGTCAGGCGGGCGAGCTCGCTGTGCGGCAGCGAGCGCACGTAGTGGAAGAAGCGGAAGCGGCTGTCCTCGGGGCTGAGGCGCGCCAGGAAGGCGTCGTGCGAGGCCTCGTCCTCGGGGCGAATGGGCCGCAGCACCACCTCGCGCCCGTCCGGGAGCCTGGCCCGCTCCTCCAGCGCCCGCGGGTAGGGCCGGATGGCGAGACGGTCCTCCCCCCGGCCGGCGCGGGCCACCCGGACGAAGGACCCGGCCGCCACCACCCCTCCCTCGTCGGCCAGCAGCGGGTTCACGTCCATCTCCACGATCTCGGGGAGGTCGACGACGAGCTGCGAGACCTTGACCAGGGCCAGGCAGATGGCGTCCAGGTCGGCGGCCGGACGGGTGGGACTGGCCTCCAGCAGCCGGGCCACGCGGGTGCGCGCCACCAGGGCGCGCGCCAGGGGCAGGTTGAGCGGCGGCAGGCCGACCGAGAAGTCGACGAAGCCCTCGGTGGCCCGCCCCTCGCCGAAGAGGATCACCGGGCCGAAGAGCGGGTCCTCGGCGACGCCCACGAAGAGCTGGCGGGCATGGGGGCGGGGGAGCATCCGCTGCACCGTGAAGCCCGTCAGCCGGGCGTCGGGCCGCCACACCGAGAGGTGCGCGGCCAGGGTGCGCGCCGCCGCCTCCACCGCCTCGGTGGTCTCCAGCGACAGGGCCACGCCGCCCACCTCGCGCTTGCGGCGCACGTCGGGGGAGCGGATGGCGAGCTCCACCGGGAAGCCGAGGCCGGCGGCGGCGCGGGCGGCCTGCTCCGGGGTGTCGGCGATCTGGGTGTCGACCACCGGGATGCCGTAGGCGCGGAACACCGCCGTGCGCTCGGGCGCCCGGAGGTAGTCCCGCCCCTCTTCCAGCGCCCGGCGGACGGCGGCCCGCGCCGCGTCCGGGTCGGGGCGGAACTCCACCGGCACGGAGGGGGGAGTCTCGAGGAGCGCCTCGCGCGCGCGCTCGTAGCTCACCGTGAAGCGGAAGGCCCGGGCCGCGTCGGCCGGGGTGTCGAAGGTGGCCAGGCCGGCGTCCACCAGCATCTTGCGGGCCGCCGCCAGCATCTCGCCGCCGATCCAGCAGGTGAGCACGTTGCAGGGCTGGCGGGCCGCGGTCTCGATCACCGCCCGCGCCGCCTCGGTGCTGCTGGCCAGGGTGCTCGGCGTGTGGATGGCGAGCAGGGTGTCGAACTCCCGGCTCTCGATCAGGATCCGGAGCACCTCGGCGTAGCGGGAGCCGGGGGCGTCCACCTGGATGTCGATGGGGTTCTGGCCGTCCCATCCGGCGGGGAGCGCCGGGCGCAGCCGGGCCTGGGTGGCGTCGGAGAGCGGCGGGAGCGCCAGGCCGCCGCCGTGGAGCTCGTCGGCCGCCATCATGCCGGCCCCGCCGCCGTTGCTGACCACGGCCAGCCGCTGGCCGCGGCGGGGACGGGCGCGGCCCAGCGTGCCGACGGCGCTGAAGAGCTCCTCCACGTCCCGGACCCGCAGGATGCCGGCGCGCCGCAGCGCCGCGTCGAAGACGTCGTCGGGCTCCACCAGCGAGAGCGTGTCGGAGGAGAGCGGCGCCGGCGGCCCGCGGCCCGGAGGGCGCCGCCCGGCCTTGATGGCCACCACCGGCTTGTTGCGCGCGGCCCCGCGGGCCGCGGCCATGAAGCTCCTGCGCTCCCGGAGCGACTCGATGTAGAGCAGGATGGCCCGGGTGTCCGGGTCGCTCCCCAGGTAGTCGAGCGCCTCCCCGAAGCCGATGTCGGCGGCGTCGCCGAGCGAGATGAAGTGGGAGAAGCCGATGCGCCGCGGGTGGGCCCAGTCGAGGACCAGGGTCCCGACGGCGTCCGACTGCGACACGAAGCCGATCTCGCCGGGGAGCGCCTTCACCCGGGAGAAGCTGGCGTTGAGGCCCATGCGGGGGACGAGCAGGCCGAGGGTGCCGCCGCCGAGCAGCCGGACGCCGTGGGCCCGCGCCGCCGCCAGCATCCGCTCCTGGAGGCTGGGGCCGTCCCGCGCGGCCGAGAGGTTCCGGGCCACCACCACCACCGCCCGGGTGCCCCGCGCGCCCAGCTCGTCGACGAGGTCCGGGACCGTCTCGGGCGGGGTGCAGAGGATCGCCAGGTCCGGGGTGCGCGGCAGGCTGGCGACGTCGGGGTAGGTGAGCACGCCGGCGACCGCCTCGTAGCGAGGGTTCACCGGCATGATGGGCCCCTCGAACCCGCCGGCCAGCAGGTTGCGCATGACCACGCCGCCGACGCGCTGGGGGCGGTTGTTGGCCCCGACCACCGCCACCGAACGGGGCCGGAACATCCGCTCGAGGTAGACGGTGCTCATGCCTGGCTCGCTCGCCCGGGGAGGGCGCCAGTATAGGGGGCTTCCGCCCCGGCGCCCCGGAGATCGGGCCCGGGGCCGCCGCGGCGGGTCGCCGCGGCGCGAGGCCTTTGCCATGTGACGCGGGGGCGAGTAGAAATAAGCAATGATGCACCGGAATACCGGGATCGCGGAGCCGCCCATCGACATCCGCGCGGCGCGCCCGGCGGACCTGAAGGCCGTCATCGCCCTCGACGCCGAGGCCACCGGCCTGGAGAAGGTGGACTACTGGAAGGACCGGCTCGAGCGCTTCGGCGGCGGGCAGGAGGACCGGTTCTTCCTGGTCGCCGAGCGCGGCCGCCGGGTCATCGGCTTCATCGTCGGCGAGGTGCGGGCCTGGGAGTTCGGCTCGCCGCCGAGCGGCTGGGTCTTCGCCATCAACGTGCTCCGCGGCCAGCGCCAGCACGGCCTCGGCACCCTGCTCCTCGAGGCCATCTGCGATCGCTTCCGCAAGGCCGGGGCCCGGCAGGTGCGCACCATGATCGCCAAGGACGACCGGCTGGTGATGTCCTTCTTCCGGAGCCAGGGGATGATGGCCGGTCCGTTCGTGGAGCTGGAGAAGGGGATCGCATGAGGCTCCAGAAGGCCACCCGCTTCGCGCTCTACGCCGTGCTGGAGCTGGCCGGCAACCCCGAGCGCCAGTTCTCGGCGGGCGAGATCGCCGATCGCTTCGAGATCTCCGGGCACCACCTCTCCAAGGTGCTCCGCACGCTGGGCCGCGCCGGGCTGGTGGAGGCGCTTCGCGGCGCCGGCGGCGGGTACCGCTTCCGCGGCAACCCCAAGCGCATCACCCTCCTCGACGTGGTCCAGCTCTTCGAGGACGTGGACGGCCCGGCCGACGCCGGCGAGCCCGGGAGCCGGACGCCGCAGGGGCGCGCCCTGGGGCGCGTGCTGGAGGAGATCGACCAGATCGCCCGGGCCACGCTGGGCTCGGTCACCATCGCCACCATGGGCAAGCTCATCCACCAGGAGCGGCTGGCCGAGGGCGAGCGCCGGCCGGCCGCGGCGGCCCGGGCGGTCCGCGCCGCCGACTGAGAGCCTGGCGCCGGCTCAGCCGGAGAACGCCTGGATGCCCGTCTGCGCCCGCCCCAGGATGAGGGCGTGGATGTCGTGGGTCCCCTCGTAGGTGTTCACCGCCTCGAGGTTCATCACGTGCCGGATGACGTGGAACTCGTCGGCGATGCCGTTGCCGCCGTGCATGTCGCGGGCGGTGCGGGCGACCTCCAGGGCCTTGCCGGCGCTGTTGCGCTTCACCAGCGAGACCATCTCCGCCGTGGCCCGGCCCTGGTCCATGAGGCGGCCGACCCGCAGGCAGGCCTGCAGCCCGAGGGCGATCTCGGTCTGCATGTTGGCCAGCTTGAGCTGGACGAGCTGGGTGGCGGCCAGCGGGCGCCCGAACTGCTTGCGCTCGAGCGTGTAGCTCCGCGCCGCCTGCCAGCAGAACTCCGCCGCCCCCAGGGCGCCCCAGGCGATGCCGTAGCGGGCCTTGGTCAGGCAGCCGAGCGGGCCGGCCAGGCCCACCGCGCCCGGGAGGAGCTGCTCCTCGGGCACCTCCACCTCGTCCATGGCGATCTGGCCGGTGATCGAGGCCCGCAGCGAGAACTTCCCCTCGATCTTGGGCGCCGAGAGCCCCTTCATGCCCTTCTCCAGCAGGAAGCCGCGGATCCTCCCGTCGTCGCCCTTGGCCCAGACCACGAAGACGTCGGCGATGGGCGAGTTGGTGATCCAGGTCTTGGTGCCGCTGAGCGAGTAGCCGCCGGGGACCCGGCGGGCGCGGGTCCGCATGCTCCCGGGGTCGGAGCCGGCGTCGGGCTCGGTCAGCCCGAAGCAGCCCACCAGCTCCCCGGTGGCCAGCCGGGGGAGGTACCTCTGCCGCTGGGCCTCGGAGCCGTAGGCGTGGATGGGGTGCATCACCAGGCTCGACTGCACGCTCATGGCCGAGCGGTACCCGGAGTCGACGCGCTCCACCTCGCGGGCCACCAGGCCGTAGGCCACGTGGGAGGCGCCGGCGCAGCCGTAGCCGTCGATGGTGGAGCCGAGCATGCCCAGCGCGCCCAGCTCCGTCAGGATCTCGCGGTCGAACCGCTCCCTGCGGTTGGCCTCCAGCACTCGCGGCATGAGCCGCTCCTGGCAGTAGTCGCGCGCGGCGGCGCGCACCTGCCGCTCCTCGTCGCCGAGCTGCTCCTCGAGGAGCAGCGGGTCCTCCCAGCGGAAGGCGGCGTCTTTGGGCATGGCGGGCTCCGGGGGCGGCGAGGGGCTCTCTCGGGCGGCGCGGCAGCCCTTGACGGGTCACTGCGCATTCTGGTACTGCTTTACCGAATTCAGGGCCCGGGCGTCAAGGATCATCTCGCAGCCAACGAGGAGGCGAAGGCGATGCCGCACCGCTGGGTGATGACCGCCGTCGGCAAGCCCCTGCAGCGCCAGGAGTTCACCCCGGGCCCGCCGGAGGCCGGCTCGGTGCTGGTGGAGGTGGCCGGCTGCGGCGTCTGCCACACCGACCTCGGCTACCTCTACGACGGCGTGCGCACCAACCAGCCGCTGCCCCTGGCGCTGGGGCACGAGATCAGCGGGCGCGTGGTCGCCGCCGGGGCCGGGGCCGAGGCCTGGCTGGGCAAGGCGGTGGTGGTCCCCGCCGTCATCCCCTGCGGCGAGTGCGACGCCTGCCGCCGCGGCAAGGGCACCATCTGCGCCGCGCAGAAGATGCCCGGGAACGACGTCCACGGCGGCTTCGCCAGCCACCTGGCCGTGCCGGCGCGGGGGCTGTGCCCGGTGGACGAGGCGCGGCTGGCCCGGGCGAACCTGTCCCTGGCCGACCTGGCGGTGGTGGCCGACGCGGTCACGACGCCCTACCAGGCGGTGGCGCAGGTGGGGATCCGGCCGGGCCAGCTGGCGGTGGTCATCGGCGTCGGCGGCGTCGGCACCTACTGCGCCCAGATCGCCCGGGCGCAGGGGGCCAACGTGGTCGCCGTGGACGTGGACCCGCAGAAGCTGGACCTGCTCTCCGCCCACGGCGTCTCCCGGGGCTGGAACGCGGGGCAGGTGGACCCCAAGGCGCTCAAGAAGGAGATCGGCGAGTTCGCCCGGGCCAGCGGGCTCTCCCCGCGCGAGTGGGCCATCTTCGAGTGCTCGGGGACCGCGGCCGGCCAGGCCACCGCCTGGAACCTGTTGGTCCACGGCGCCACGCTGGCCGTGGTCGGCTTCACCATGGACAAGGTCGAGATCCGGCTCTCGAACCTCATGGCCTTCCACGCGCGCGCGCTGGGCAACTGGGGCTGCCCGCCCGAGCTGTACCCGGCCGCGCTCGACATGGTCCTCGACGGGAAGGTGGCGCTCCGGCCCTTCGTCGAGCGCCACCCACTCGCCGAGATCAACCGCGTCCTCGACGACGTGCACGCGCGCAGGATCGTCCGGCGCGCCATCCTGGTTCCCTGACCCGAGGAGGCCCGACATGACCGCCCCCGCCAAGCCCGGCCGCGAGCTGAAGGACCACGACCTCCTGCCGTTCTCCCCGGCCGCGGCGCCGCCGCGCGTCCTCCTCGAGAAGCGCCCGGCGCGCCGCCCGGACGGGAGCGTTGCCGACGGCCTGTTCAACGCCTGGATCACCCTCGACAACCCGGCCCAGTTCAACTCCTACACCACCCAGATGGTGAAGGACGTGATCCTGGCCTTCCGGGCCGCCTCGAACGCCCGCGACGTGGTGGCGGCGGTCTTCACCGGCTCCGGCGACAGGGCCTTCTGCACCGGCGGCAACACCAAGGAGTACGCCGAGTACTACGCCGGCAACCCGCAGGAGTACCGGCAGTACATGCGGCTCTTCAACGACATGGTGAGCGCCATCCTGGCCTGCGACAAGCCGGTGGTCTGCCGCGTCAACGGCATGCGCATCGGCGGCGGCCAGGAGATCGGCATGGCCTGCGACTTCAGCATCGCCCAGGACCTGGCGCGCTTCGGCCAGGCCGGCCCCAAGCACGGGTCGGCGCCCATCGGCGGGGCCACCGACTTCCTCCCGCTGGTCGTCGGCGCCGAGCGCGCCATGGAGTCGGGCGTGCTCTGCGAGCCCTGGTCGGCGCACCGCGCCTACCGCGAGCGGATGATCACCGACGTGGTCCCGGCGCTGAAGGTCGACGGCCGGTTCGTGGCCAACCCCCTGGTCTGGACCGACCGGCTGCTCGACGAGCACGGCCGCTTCCTCCACGGCGAGCCCAAGACCGGCGAGGCGCTGGAGCAGGGGAAGGCGCTCCTCAAGAAGGGCACCGTCGACCTCTCGCTCCTCGACCAGCGCGTGGAGGAGCTGTGCGGCAAGCTGCTCCTCACCTTCCCCGACTGCACCGCCAAGACCGTCGAGGAGCTGCGCAAGCCCAAGCTCGCCGCCTGGAACGCCAACAAGGAGGGCTCCCGCGCCTGGCTGGCCCTCAACATGATGACCGAGGCGCGGGCCGGCTTCCGGGCCTTCAACGAGGGCACCAAGGAGGACCGGGAGGCGGACTTCGTCGGGCTCCGCCGGGCCCTGGCCCGGGGCACGCCCTGGAGCGACGAGCTCACCGAGAGCATCCTGCCGGCGGCCAAGGGTCGGGGAGGCCGCTGATGGCGTCCCCGCTCCGGGTGTCGCGGGAGCGCGAGGGCCGCCTGCTGCGGCTCCGGCTGGCCCGCCCCAAGGCCAACGTCGTCGACGCCGAGATGATCGCCGCGCTCGACGCGGCGCTGGCCGAGGCGGCCGCCCCGGCGGCGCCGGCGCTCCGCGGCGTCCTCCTCGACCACGAGGGCCCCCACTTCAGCTTCGGGGCCAGCGTGCAGGAGCACCTCCCGGAGAGCTGCGCCGCCATGCTCCGGGCCCTGCACGGGCTGGTGCTGCGCATGGTGGCCTTCCCGCTCCCCATCCTGGTGACCATCCGCGGCCAGTGCCTGGGCGGCGGGCTCGAGGTGGCCGCCGCCGGGCACCTGCTCTTCGCGGCGCCCGACGCCCGCCTGGGCCAGCCGGAGATCCAGCTCGGCGTCTTCGCGCCGGCGGCCTCCTGCCTGCTCCCGGAGCGGGTGGGCCCGGGCGCGGCCGACGACCTGCTCCTCTCGGGGCGGTCCATCGACGGGCGCGAGGCGCACCGCCTGGGCCTGGTGCAGGCGGTGGCCGACGACCCCGAGGCGGCGGCGCTGGCCTGGTTCGACGAGCACCTGGCCGGGCGCTCCGCCTCGTCGCTGCGGCTGGCGGTGGAGGCCTCGCGCCGGGACCTCGTCGAGCGGGTGGGGAAGAAGCTGGCCGCCGTGGAGGAGCTGTACCTCTCCCGGCTCATGGCGACGCACGACGCGGTCGAGGGCCTCCGGGCCTTCCTGGAGAAGCGGCCGCCCCGATGGGAGGACCGATGATCGCCAACGCCGCGGCTCCCTCCGCCACCGCCCCCCTGGTGGCGCGCTGCCAGGAGCTCTTCGACGACCTCGATTTCGGCGCTGCGCGCCGCTGGAAGCAGGCGGCGCCCGGCCGGCGGGTGGTCGCCTACATGCCCATCTACGTGCCGCGCGAGCTGCTCCACGCCGCCGGGATGCTGCCGCTCGGCATCCTCGGGGCCGGGGAGACGCTGGAGGTGATCCACGGCGACGCCTACTACCAGAGCTACATCTGCCGGATCCCGCGCTCCACCCTGGAGCTCGGCATCACCGGGCGGCTCGACTTCGTGGACGGGTTCCTCTTCCCCTCCCTCTGCGACGTGATCCGCAACCTCTCCGGCATCTGGAAGCTGCTGTTCCCCAAGGTGTACGTTCGCTACTTCGACGTGCCGCAGAACTTCACCGCCGGGATGGCCGACGAGTACTACGGGAACGAGCTCCAGGAGCTGCGCCACGGCCTGGAGGAGCTCGGCGGCGCGAAGATCACCGACGAGGCGCTGCGGGCCTCCATCGCGGTCTACAACCAGAACCGTTCCCTGGTGCGCGAGGTCTACGCCTACCGGGCCCGCGAGCCCTGGCAGGCCCCGTCCTCGGAGGTCTACCTCCTCATGCGCGCCGGCCAGGTCCTCCCGGTGGAGGAGCACAGCCAGCTGCTGCGCGACTGGCTGGCCGCGGCCCGCTCCGAGAAGCGCCCGGTGCGGGACAACACCCGCATCGTCCTCTCCGGGGTCTTCTGCGAGCAGCCGCCCCTCGGCCTCATCAAGGCCATCGAGATGGCCGGCTGCTACATCGTCGACGACGACTTCATGCTGGTGAACCGCTGGCTCATCGGCGACGTCCCGGTCGACGGCGACCCGCTCCGCAACCTGGCCACCGCCTTCCTGCACCACTCCGAGGAGACGGCGGCCAAGTACCAGCCCAGCCTGGCGGAGAAGGGGAAGTACATCGTCGACGCGGTCCGCCAGAGCGCCGCCGAGGGCGTGATCTTCGCCGCGCCCAGCTTCTGCGACCCGGCCCTGCTGGAGCGGCCCATGCTGCAGGACCGGCTCGACCGGGTCGACGTCCCCCACATCGGCTTCAAGTACGCCGAGAACTCCGCCCAGATGCAGCCGGTCCGCGAGCAGGCCGGAACCTTCGCCGATTCCATCAAGCTCTGGAGCAACCCATGAGCGCCGCCGAGACCAACGTCGTCAAGGAAGCGTCGATGCTGAAGCAGAAGGAGATGATCGCGCGGAACTACGATCTGCTCACCGGCGCCCCGGAGAACGGCCGCAAGGTGGCCGCCACCTTCGTCCCCGGGAACCTGAACGAGCTGATCATGTGCTTCGATCTGCTCAACAACCTGCCGGAGATCAACGCCATCCAGAACGGGATGAAGAAGCTCTCGGGCGACTACATCCTGGAGGCCGAGAAGCGCGGCCACTCCGAGGACGTCTGCACCTACGTGAAGTCCGACCTGGGGATGATGGCCAAGGGCAACCTGGCGCCCAACGGCAAGCCGCTGCCCAAGCCCGACGTGCTGCTCCTCTCCTACACCGGCTGCTTCACCTTCATGAAGTGGTTCGAGCTGGTTCGCGAGGAGTACAAGTGCCCGACGGTGATGCTGCAGGTGCCCTACCAGGGCGACGGCCGCGTCACCAAGAACATGCGGGACTACATCGTGAAGCAGCTCCAGGAGGAGGTCATCCCCACGCTGGAGAAGGTGTCGGGGGTGAAGTTCGACATCGACCGGCTGCGCCAGTACATGCGCGAGTCGGCCCGGGCCGAGGACGACCTGGTCTGGATGCTGGAGAGCGCCAAGTCCCGGCCCTCGCCCATCGACGCCTACTTCGGCGGCGTCTACTACATCGGGCCCATCTTCACCGCCTTCCGCGGGACCCCGGACGCCACCGAGTACTACCGGCTGCTGCGGGGCGAGATCGAGGAGCGGCTGCGCCGGGGGCTCGGGCCCATCACCCCCGAGGGCGACATGCGGGAGCAGAAGTACCGCCTGGTCGTGGAGGGGCCGCCCAACTGGACCAGCTTCCGCGAGTTCTGGAAGATGTTCTACGACGAGGGCGCGGTGGTGGTGGCGTCCAGCTACACCAAGGTGGGCGGCACCTACGACCTCGGCTTCCGCCACGACCCGGACCACCCGCTGGAGTCGCTCGCCGAGTACTGCCTCGGCTGCTACACCAACCGCAACCTGCCGCAGCGCGTGGAGCTGCTCGAGAAGTACATGAACGAGTACCAGGCCGACGGACTGCTCATCAACTCCATCAAGAGCTGCAACAGCTTCTCGGCGGGCCAGCTCATGATCCTGCGCGAGATCGAGAAGCGCACCGGAAAGCCCGGCGCCTTCATCGAGACCGACCTGGTCGACCCCCGCTACTTCTCCGCCGCCAACGTGAAGAACCGGCTGGAGAGCTACTTCCAGATGATCGACCAGAAGCGGAAGGTGGCCACGGTCGCCGCCTGAGCGAGGTACGCCCATGAAGGTCTTCGTCGGAATCGACCTCGGCTCGACCACCACCAAGGCGGTGGTGATGGACGAGGACACCCAGCAGCTCGGGCGCGGCATCACCAACTCGCGCTCCAACTACGACACCGCGGCGGCGGTCTCGAAGCAGGAGGCGCTCATCGACGCCCGCTTCACCCTGTTCCGCCGCGGGCTGGCCGGCGTGGCCGGGCTCGCCGGCAAGGTGGACGGGTTCCTGGCGGAGCTGGAGCGCAGCTTCCGCCACGTCCAGTTCCTGGAGCAGCTCGACGATCTGGAGGCCACCTGCGCCCGCAACGGCGGCGGGCTGCGCTTCATGGGCCAGCAGAAGGCCATCGCCGAGGCCCTGGCCCGCGTCTTCCAGCTCCTGCGCGGCGAGTCCGAGGGCATCTTCGCGCCGGGTGCCCGCCGGAGGTCCGACTTCTTCCGCGACATCGCCGGCTCGCGCTTCATGGCGCTGGCCGACGGGGTCTGCAAGGACGCCGGGCTCTCCTTCGACCTCCTGCTCAACGTCTACGACAAGTCGATCATCGAGGTGGAGAACCGGCCCCCGGCGGGAGCCATGGAGGGGAAGTTCCTGCGGGCGCTCGACCGGACGCTGGCCTCGGGCGGGCAGGAGATGGGCTCCGAGGAGGTCGGCCGCCGGGTGCGGGCCGCCCTGGAGATCCCGCTGGAGGAGGCCTACGTCGTCGGCACGGGCTACGGCCGCGTCCGCCTCCCCTTCCCCAAGGAGCACATCCGCTCGGAGATCCTGTGCCACGGGCTCGGGGCCCACATGATGTACGCCGGGACGCGCACGGTCCTCGACATCGGCGGGCAGGACACCAAGGCCATCCAGGTGGACGGCGAGGGCATCGTCGAGAACTTCCAGATGAACGACCGCTGCGCCGCCGGCTGCGGACGCTACCTGGGCTACATCGCCGACGAGATGCAGATGGGCCTGCACGAGCTGGGCCCCATGGCCATGAAGGCCACCCGCACCCTGCGCATCAACTCCACCTGCACCGTCTTCGCCGGCGCCGAGCTGCGCGACCGGCTGGCCCTGGGCGACAAGCGCGAGGACGTGCTCGCCGGCCTGCACCGGGCCATCATCCTGCGGGCCATGTCGATCATCTCCCGGTCCGGCGGCATCCGCGACCAGTTCACCTTCACCGGCGGCGTGGCCAAGAACGAGGCGGCGGTGCGCGAGCTCAGCAAGCTGGTGCGCGAGAACTACGGCGACGTCACCATCAACATCAACCCGGACTCGATCTACACCGGCGCCCTCGGGGCGGCGGCCTTCGCCCGGCGCGCCGTCGCCAACTGAGCGCCGCTCCCGGAGATCCCCCATGATCGTCACCGCAGGCATCGACGTCGGCACCGGCTGCGTCAAGGTCGTACTCTTCGAGCACGGCGAGGGCGGCGCGCGCTGGCTCGAGCGCAGCGTGGAGCGCATCCGCCAGCGGGACCCCTACCAGCTGGCCGCGGACACCTACGACGCCCTGCTCCGGAAGGCCGGCCTCTCGCGCCCGGACGTGGCCTACGCCGCCAGCACCGGCGACGGGGAGAACCTCTCCTTCACCACCGGGCACTTCTACTCCATGACCACCCACGCCCGGGGAGCCATCCACCTGGAGCCGGCCACGCGCGGCGTCCTCGACATCGGCGCGCTGCACGGGCGGGCCATCCGCGTCGACCCGCGCGGCAAGGTGCTGGCCTACAAGATGACCAGCCAGTGCGCCTCGGGCTCGGGCCAGTTCCTGGAGAACATCGCCCGCT
>DATIFE010000147.1:0-7772 GCA_035455425.1 Anaeromyxobacteraceae bacterium
CGTCGGCCTCGGCCCGCGCCTCCTCCACCTCGCGCCGGGCCGCCTCCAGCCCGCTGCGGGCGGCCTCGGCCTCGAAGCGCGCGGCCTCGGCGCGGGCCCGCGCCTCCCCGGCCTGCCGGGCAGCCTCCTCGGCCTCGCGCCGGGCCGCCGCCCGATCGGCCCGCTCCTGCGACAGGTCGTTGCGGGCGATCTCGGCCTCGGCGGCCTGGGAGCGCGCCAGGGTGTCGAGCTCGGCCAGGCGGGCCTGCGCCGCGGCGGCCGCCTCGGCGCTCCGCTCGGCCTGCGCCCCCTTCTCGGCCAGGAGCGCCCGGACCGACTCCAGCTCCCCCCGCCGCTCGGCCTCGCCGGCGCGCAGCCGCTCCAGCTCCGCCATCGCCCCGGCCAGCTCCCCGCG
Source organism: Anaeromyxobacteraceae bacterium (assembly GCA_035455425.1). Taxonomy (GTDB): domain Bacteria; phylum Myxococcota; class Myxococcia; order Myxococcales; family Anaeromyxobacteraceae; genus JACRMN01. The sequence goes on from DATIFE010000147.1 coordinate 395, forward strand.
GTTCCCCTCGCGCCCCGACTCGGCCTCGGCCGCCCGGCCCAGGGCGGCCTCCAGGTCGGCCGAGAGGCGCGCCACCTCCTCCTCGAGGCGCGCCAGCTCCGCCTCGCGCTCTCCGAGCCGGCCGGCGGCGGCGCGCAGATCGGACTCGCGGGCGGCACAGCCGGCGTGGTCCCGGGCGGCCTCCTGGGCCGCGCGCGCCACGTCGGCCAGGGGGCGGTGGGGCAGGGTGACGAGCAGCATGCCGTCGAGGCCCGCTGGCTCCCACCCGCAGACGGCCAGGTAGGCGGCGGCCTCGGGCGGGCCGGAGGCCGCGCCGTCGATGGACAGCTCCGGGTCCTCGGCGCCGGCGGGGGCGAGCACCCAGCCCACCGCGGCGGCCTGGGTGACGATCTCCACCGAGGGGAAGTGCTGCTGCAGCGCCGAGACGAAGGCCTCGTAGCCGGGCTGGGCCCCGGTGGGCCCCTCGCCCGCCAGGTCCGCGAGCCCGGCGGCCTCCGGGACGGCGAGCGCCGTCACCAGGTGGCCCCGGGGCGAGAGCAGCTCGGCGAGCCCGGCGGCGCGGCCGGGGTCGGCGGCCAGCGGCGCGCCGTCGGCGAGCAGCACCAGGTCGAAGGAGCGGCGGGGCAGGTCGTCGAGCCGGGCGGCGCGGTACTCCACGAAGGGATGCGCGCTCCGCGCCGCGGCGTCGTCGATCACCGCCGGGTCGTCGTCGACCGAGAGCACCGCCGCCGCGCCCCGCTCGACGAGCCCCAGGGCGCTCTCGCCGCGGGTGGCCCGGGCCCCGCCGAGCTCGAGGACCCGGCGGCCCGCCACCAGCGGCTCGACGAAGCTGTAGCGGGCCCGCAGGTCGCCCGCGCCGTGCCGCGCGTAGAAGCCCATCCGCGCCCGATGTTAACAGGGGGCCGGGCCGTCGTCCCCATGGCGGATCGCGATATCGGCCCGGCCCCGGAGGACGGGCGCGTGGGAGCGGGACCTACTTGGCGTTGCCGGGCGCCGGGGCGGGCGCCGGGCCGGGCTCGGCGCGCCGGTTGCCGGCGGGGGCGAGGGCCCGCGCCGTCTGGTGGAGCTGCTCCAGGACCGGCTCGAGGGAGCGAAGCGCCTCCCCGGCGTCGCCGGCGTGCGTCGAGGACGACTGCGCCGCCAGCCGCAGCCGCTCCCGGGCCTGGCGGATGGCTTCCACGCCGCGGTCGAGCAGGGCCCGCGCCTCGAAGAAGCCCGACTCGGCCCGCAGCGCCTTGAGGTCCTCCCGCTGGGCGGCGCTGATGCCGGCCAGCCGCTCGGCCCGGGCCACGAAGCCCATGCCGCGCTCCAGCAGCTCCGGCTTCTGGCTGGCGATGTCGTCGCGGGCCCATCGGGCCAGGAGCTCGTAGAGCGCCTGGTCCAGGCCGGCCCGGTCGTCGAAGGCCTGCTCGGCGGGGACCTGCGCCCCGGGCGGCGGCCGGAAGGGCGCGTAGGCCTGCAGCAGCTGCGGGTCGTCGGTCCGGAAGGGCTGGCGGCCCACCGGCGCCAGGAGCCCCTTCTTCACCGTGAGCATGCCGTCCTCCACGACCAGGAAGTACTGCCGCGAGTTCCGCTCCGCCAGGAGCCAGATCACCACCCCGGCGAGCAGCAGGATGGCCATCCAGGCGAGGAGCTTGCGGCCGGCGGATCCGGCCCCTGCGGCAGCGGGCCTCATGCGGCCGCGCCCCGGAGGACGCCGACGAAGGGGAGGTTGCGGTGCAGCTCGTCCTGGTCGAGCCCGTAGCCCACCACGAACTCGTCGCCGATGGCGAAGCCGCGGTAGTCGAGCGGCACCTGCACCCGCGCCCGGTTGCGCTTCTCCAGCAGGGCGCAGACCTTGAGGCCCGCCGGCCGGTGGGCCGAGAGGTGATCGAGGAGACGGCGCAGCGTCAGGCCGGTGTCGAGGACGTCCTCCACCAGCACCAGGTGCCGCCCCTCCACCGGACGCGACAGGTCGCGGGTGAGCCGCACCTCGCCGGTGGTCTCGGCTCCCTGGTAGGAGGCGGCGCCGAGGAAGTCGATCTGCAGCGGGAGGTCGACGGCGCGGCACAGGTCGGCGAGGAAGACGAAGCTGCCCTTGAGCACGCCGACCAGGGTGAGCGGCTTCCCCCGGTGGTCGCGGGCGATCTCGCGGCCGAGCTCCGCCACCCGGGCGCGGATCCGCTCCTCGGGGATGAGCACCTCGACGCGCCTCTGGGGCTGCGGGGGGGACATGCGCGGGCAGGCATCGTGCCACCGGGGTGCGGAGGCGCGCAAGGCGCGCTTGTGGTGCACCGGCCCTCGCGCCTAAATGAGGACGCCATGACGAGGATCCTCGCCGCGGCGCTGGGCCTCGCGGCCAGCGCGCCCCTCCCGGAGCCCCGCCCGCTCCCGCAGATCCCCTACACGCCCGGCCTCGATCCCGCGGCCATGGACCGGCGCGCCGATCCCTGCGCCAGCCTCTACGCCTTCTCCTGCGGCGGCTGGCAGCAGCGGAACCCCATCCCCCCGGACCAGGCGAGCTGGAGCGTCTACGCCAAGCTGGCCGACGAGAACGAGCAGTTCCTCTGGGGGCTGCTCGACGAGGCGGCCAGGCCCGGGCCGGCGCGCTCGCCCGAGGAGCGGCAGATGGGCGACTACTTCGCCGCCTGCATGGACGAGCGCGCGGTGGAGGAGGCGGGCGCGAGGCCGCTGCGGGCGGACCTGGCCGCCATCTCCGGGATGAAGGGCAAGGGAGACGTCGCCCGGGTCCTGGGCCGGCTGCAGGCCGTGAGCGGCGCCCTCCTCGGCCTCGGCAGCCAGCAGTCCTTCGAGGACGCGGACCAGGTGGTCGCCGCCGCCCAGCCGGCCGGGCTCGGGCTTCCCGATCGCGACCTCTACCTCGCCGGCGACGCCCGCTCGCGGGAGACGCGCCGGGCCTACCGGGCGCACCTGGAGCGCATGTTCGGGCTCCTGGGGGAGGCCCGGGCGACCGCGGCGGCCTCGGCGCGGACGGTGATGCGCATCGAGACGGCGCTGGCGCGCGGCTCGCTCACCCGGGTGGAGCGCCGGGACCCGAGGCGGATCTGGCACCGCACCCTCCGGGCGGAGCTGGCGGGCCTCACGCCCTCCTTCCGGTGGGACGAGTACCTGGCGGCCTCCGGGGCCCCGCCCTTCGACTGGCTCAACGTGGAGGAGCCGGACTTCCTCCGGGCGGTCGAGGGGCTCCTCGAGCGCGAGCCGATCGCGGCCTGGAAGGCCTACCTCCGCTGGCACCTCGTCCGGGCGCGCGCGCCCTACCTGTCGCGGCCCTTCCAGCGCGAGAGCTTCGCCTTCTACGGCGCCTTCCTGCACGGCATGAAGCAGGAGCGCCCGCGCTGGAAGCGGTGCGTGAGCTGGACCGACCGCGACCTGGGCGAGGCGCTCGGCAGGGTCTTCGTGGCCCGGGCCTTCCCGGAGCCGGTGAAGAGGGACGTCGAGGCGCTGGTCCGAAGGATCGAGGACGCCATGCGCGAGCGGATCCTCGGGCTCGACTGGATGGGCCAGGGCACTCGCCGGGCGGCGCTCGAGAAGCTCGAGACGATGCGCAACAAGATCGGCTACCCGGGCAGGTGGCGGGACTACTCGGCGCTGGCCATCGACCGCCGCGACTTCGCCGGCAACGTCGAGCGTGCGGCGCGCTTCGAGGCCGGGCGGCAGCTCCGCAAGATCGGCAGGCCGGTGGACCGCGGCGAGTGGCAGATGACCCCGCCCACGGTGAACGCCTACTACGACCCCTCGCTCAACGAGATGAACTTCCCCGCGGGCGTGCTCCTGCCGCCCCTGTGGGACCCGGGGATGGACCTGGCGCCCGGATACGGGAACACCGGCGGCACGGTGGGCCACGAGCTGGTCCACGGCTTCGACGACGAGGGGCGCCGCTTCGACGCCCGGGGCAACCTGAAGGACTGGTGGACCCCGGCGGACGCGGCCGAGTTCGAGAAGCGGGCCGCCTGCATCGCCGACCAGTACGCGCAGTACCCGGTGGTGGACGGGATCCGGATCAACTCCCGCCTCACCCTGGGCGAGGACATCGCCGATCTGGGCGGGGCCATCGTCGCCTGGCACGCGTGGAAGGCCGCGACGCGGGGGCAGGCGCTGGAGCCGCGCGACGGCCTGGCGCCGGAGCAGCGGTTCTTCGTCGGCCTGGCCCAGTGGGCCTGCGCCAGCGAGAGGCCGGAGGCGCTGCGGCTCCGGGCGCTCACCGACCCCCACTCCCCGCCGCGCTGGCGGATCGACGGCGTCGTCGCCAACATGCCCGAGTTCGCGAGAGCCTTCGACTGCCGGCCGGGCCAGCCCCTGGTGCGCGAGAGGCCCTGCCGGATCTGGTGAGCCGCGTGAGCGCCCGGGGACCCATCGAGCTCGCGGCGCGCGCGCCCGCCAAGGTGAACCTGGTGCTCCGCGTGGGCCGCCGGCGGCCCGACGGCTACCACCCGATCGAGTCGCTGCTGGCGCCCCTCGACCTCTGCGACCTGGTCCGGGTCCGCATCCGCCGCGGCCGGCCGGGCGCCGTCACCTGCCGCGTTCCCGGCCGGCCCGAGCTCGACGGCCCCGGGAACCTGGCCGCCCGGGCCGCGCTGGCCTTCCGCCTGCGCTTCGGCGTGCGCGACGCCGTCGCCATCCGCATCGACAAGCGCATCCCGGTGACGGCGGGCCTGGGCGGAGGCTCCTCCGACGCCGCCGCCGTGATCCGCTGCCTGGCGCGCGCCTACGGGGCCCGCGACCGGCCGGCGCTGGCGGAGGTGGCGCTCTCGGTGGGCTCCGACGTTCCCTTCTTCCTGGGGCGCGGGGCCGCATGGGCCTCGGGCCGCGGCGAGCGCCTCGTCCCCGTCCGGGTGCCAACGATTCATCTGCTCCTCGCCTACCCGCGAGACCCCCGTCTTGCCATCCGCGCGGCCGACGCCTACCGCTGGCTCGACGAGGCCAGGGCGCGTTCCGGGGAACGCCGCGCTCGACCATCAAGGCGCCGGATATCCTACGGAATGATCGACGTCCGGCACCTCGCCAACGACCTCGAGGAGCCCTGCATGAGCCGCAGGCCGGCCCTCCGGGACGTCCGGGCCGCCGTTGTGGGTGCAGGGGCCACTTCGGCTATCATGTCGGGAAGCGGTCCGACGTTCCTCGGGGTCTTCTCGCGGCGGGCAGAGGCCCTCCGCGCGGCCTCGGTGATCCGGGGCGCTGGCGAGTCGGGACTCGAGGTCCACCTCGCGCGGACGGTGCACAGGCAGCCGGGGGTGACCCCATGGATATCACCGAGGTCCGCGTCTTCCCGGTCCACGAGGAAAAGCTGAAGGCCTACGTGACCATCACGCTCGACGGCTGCTTCGTGGTGCGCGACCTGAAGGTCATCCACGGCACCACCGGCCTCTTCGTCGCCATGCCGGCAAAGCGCCGGAAGGACGGGACCTTCAAGGACATCGCCCACCCGCTCAACACCGAGACGCGGGAACGGATGGAGAAGCAGATCCTGGCCGAGTACGATCGGGAACTGAAGAAGGGAGCGCCGGCCCCGCGCGCCACCGGGACCGACACCTAGCCGACGGGGAGGCGTCACCTCCCCGCCGTCAGCCCGCTCTGCTAGAAGCCCAGGGGTCACCGCACCGCCACCTCGCCGGAGGACGCATCCCATGGGCAACGGCAACGGCTACCTGCCGGACTACATGCTCTTCTCGGGCAACTCCAACCGGAAGCTGGCGGAGCAGGTGGCGGCCTATCTGGAGAGGAACCTCTCCGAGGCCAAGGTGGGGCGGTTCTCCGACGGCGAGATCTCCGTGGAGATCGGCGAGAACGTGCGCGGGATGGACACCTACATCATCCAGTCCACCTGCACCGACGCCAACCAGAACCTGATGGAGCTGCTCATCATGATCGACGCCTTGAAGCGGGCGTCGGCCGGCTCCATCAACGCCGTCATCCCCTACTACGGCTACGCCCGGCAGGACCGGAAGGTGGCGCCGCGGGTGCCCATCACCGCCAAGCTGGTGGCCGACCTCCTCGAGGCCGCGGGCGCCACGCGCGTGGTCTCCATGGACATGCACGCCAACCAGATCCAGGCCTTCTTCAACATCCCCTTCGACCACCTCTTCGCCACGCCCATCCTCCTCGAGCACATGAAGAAGCGCTTCGACGGGCGGACCGAGGAGCTGGTGGTGGTCTCGCCCGACGCCGGCGGCGTGGAGCGTGCCCGCGCCTACTCGAAGCGGCTCGGCGCCCAGATCGGCATCGTGGACAAGCGGCGGGTGAAGGCCAACGTGGCCGAGGTGATGAACGTCATCGGCGACGTCCAGGGCAAGGTGACGGTGATCCTCGACGACATGATCGACACCGCCGGAACGCTCACCCAGGCGGCCATGGCGCTGATGGACAAGGGGGCGGCCAAGGTCTACGCCTACGCCACCCACGCGGTCCTCTCCGGCCCGGCCGTCGAGCGCATCGCCCGCAGCCCGATCGAGGAGGTGGTGGTGACCGACTCCATCCCCCTCTCCCCGCAGGCCGCCGCCTGCCCCAAGATCAACCAGCTCTCGGTGGCGCGGCTCCTGGGCGAGGCCATCAAGCGGATCCACCAGGCCGACTCGCTCTCCAGCCTGTTCGTCTAGACGGGGCTGGGCCCCGCCCCTCGCCCCGTCCTTGACGTTCCGGGGGGTTTCCGCTAGATCCCGCGCTCCCTCGGGACCTTGCAGCGATGCGGTCCCCGGGAAGACCCAGGGCCGGAGCGTTCCATGACCGGCCCCTCGCCGCGAGGGAGCGGCGAGTCCGCTGGGAGGAACGATGTCCACGACTGCCGTCGTACAGGCCGAGAAGCGCGACCAGAAGGGCAAGGGTCCGGCGCGCCGGCTCCGCCAGAAGAGCCTCATCCCCGCCGTGGTCTACGGGCTGGAGAAGGCGCCCACGCACCTGGCCGTCGACCCGGCCCAGCTGCAGATGGCCATCGCCACCCCGCGGAAGTTCAACACCCTGCTCACGCTGAAGACGCCCGACGGCGACAAGCTGGTCCTCTTCAAGGACTACCAGGTCGACCCGGTGAGCCGGCAGCTGCTCCACGCCGACTTCCTCGAGGTGACGCTCGACCGGCCGGTGAAGGTCGAGGTGCCGGTGGTCACCGTCGGCAAGGCCGAGGGCGTCGTCGCCGGCGGCATCCTCTCCATCGCCGCCCACGAGGTGGTGGTCGAGGCGCTGCCCGACAAGATCCCGGAGAAGATCGAGGTGGACGTCACCCCCATCAAGATCGGCCAGTCGATCCACATCGGGGAGGTGAAGGCCCCCGAGGGCTGCAAGTTCCGCTACGCCACCGACTACGTCGTGGCCTTCGTCGCCGTCCCCGAGAAGGAGGAGGTCGTGGCTCCGGTGGCCGCGGTTCCGGGCGCCGAGGGCGCGGTTCCGG
>DATIFE010000148.1:0-5057 GCA_035455425.1 Anaeromyxobacteraceae bacterium
GAAGTTCCCCAGCATCTCGAAGAAGGTGTGGTGACGGGCTGTGAACCCGACGTTCTCGAGGTCGTTGTGCTTGCCGCCCGCACGGACGCACTTCTGGGCGGTGGTCGCCCGGCGGTAGTCGCGCTTCTCGCGGCCGGTGAAGACGTCCTTGAACTGCACCATGCCGGCGTTGGTGAAGAGCAGCGTCGGGTCGTTCTGCGGCACGAGCGACGAGCTCTTCACGCGTCGGTGCCCCCGCTCCTCGAAGAAGCGCAGGAAGGCCTCGCGGATCTCGGCGGCGGTGGGGGTCTTCATGGTCTCGGGGCGCTCCGGAACCGCTGTAGATAACAGAGGTTCCGGGGGAGATCCACCGTGGCCCGGCGGGCGGCCCGAGGCCGCCGGTCAGGGCGGCGGCTGGAGGATCGACCTGCCCGAGCGCTGAACCGGAGCCGCCGCGCGTGTGGATCTCCGCCGGGGCCGATGCTATCAACGAGGGCCCGGCTCCCGCCGGAGCGCCCAGATGAAGAACCCGACCGCCGCCGAGATCCGCGAGGCCTTCCTGCGCTTCTTCGAGGAGCGGGGGCACCGGCGCGTGGCCTCCTCCGCGCTGGTGCCGCAGAACGACCCCACCCTGCTCTTCACCAACGCCGGCATGGTGCAGTTCAAGGACGTCTTCACCGGCCGGGAGCGGCGCGACTACCGCCGGGCCACCACCGCGCAGAAGTGCGTCCGGGCCGGCGGCAAGCACAACGACCTCGAGAACGTGGGCTTCACCGCGCGCCACCACACCTTCTTCGAGATGCTGGGCAACTTCTCCTTCGGCGACTACTTCAAGAAGGACGCCATCGCCTGGGGCTGGGAGTTCGTCACCGGCGCGAAGTGGCTCGGCTTCCCGCCGGCGCGGCTCGCGGCCACCGTCTTCGCCGGCGAGGGCTCGCTCCCCTGGGACGAGGAGGCCTTCGAGCTGTGGCGGGGCCAGGGCCTGCCGCCGGACCGCATCCACCAGCTCGGCGCCAGGGACAACTTCTGGGCCATGGGCGAGACCGGCCCCTGCGGACCCTGCTCCGAGATCCACTTCTTCCAGGGCGACGACATCCCCTGCGCCGAGGAGCAGGCCGGCCGCAAGTGCCTGGGCGTCGCCTGCGACTGCGACCGCTGGCTCGAGATCTGGAACCTGGTCTTCATGCAGTTCGAGCGCGGGGTCGACGGCAACCTCACCGCGCTCCCCCAGCCCTCCATCGACACCGGAGCCGGGCTGGAGCGCATGGCCGCGGTGGCCCAGGGGAAGCGCTCCAACTACGACACCGACCTCTTCCAGAGCATCATCCGCTCCATCGAGCGGCTGGCGGGGAAGCGCTACGGCAAGAGCCCCGAGGACGACGTCTCCATGCGGGTCATCGCCGACCACGCCCGCGCCACCGCCTTCCTGGTGGGCGACGGGGTGCTCCCCTCGAACGAGGGGCGCGGCTACGTCCTGCGGCGCATCATGCGCCGGGGCATCCGCCACGGGAAGCGGCTGGGCCTGGAGCGGCCGTTCCTGGCCGAGGTCTGCGGCGCGGTGCTCGACGAGATGGGGAACGCCTACCCCGAGACCGAGGCCAACCGCGCCTTCGTGCAGAAGGTGGCGGCCCAGGAGGAGGACGGCTTCCGCCGGACGCTGGACAAGGGGCTCGGCATCCTCGAGACCGAGATGAGCCGGCTGGCGGCGGCCCGGGACAAGGTCATCCCCGGCAAGGTGGCCTTCCAGCTCTACGACACCTTCGGCTTCCCGCTCGACCTCACCCGGGTGATCGCCGCCGAGCGGGGGCTCCGGGTGGACGAGCCGGGCTTCGACCGCCACATGGCCGAGCAGCGGGCCCGCTCCGAGTGGAAGGGCTCGGGCGAGGCGGCGGTGGCCGACCTGCACAAGCAGATCGCGGCCGAGTTCGGCGAGACCAGCTTCCTGGGCTACGAGACCACGCTGGCCCAGGCGGAGGTCAAGGCGCTGGTGGTCAACGGCGTCCGCGCCGCCCGGGCGGAGAAGGGCGACCGGGTGGAGCTGGTGGCGTCGGCCACCCCGTTCTACGGCGAGTCCGGGGGGCAGGTGGGCGACGCCGGGGAGATCCGCGCGCCCCAGGGCCGGGTGGTGGTGCGGGACACGGTCCGCCCGGTGCCCGGCCTCACCGTCCACCTGGGCGAGGTGGTCGAGGGCGGCGTGGCGGTGGGCGACCTGGCCGACTTCGGCGTGGACGAGGCGCGGCGGGACCTCATCCGCGCCAACCACTCGGCCACGCACCTGCTCCACTACGCGCTGCGCGAGCGGCTGGGGGAGCACGTCAAGCAGGCCGGCTCGGTGGTGGCGCCCGACCACCTGCGCTTCGACTTCAGCCACTTCCAGCCGCTGGCGCCCGAGGAGCTCCGCGACGTGGAGCAGACGGTGAACGAGCTGGTGCGCCAGAACGCGGCCACCGACACCTCGGTGCTGGAGCTGGAGCAGGCCCGCCGGACCGGCGCCATGATGATCTTCGGCGAGAAGTACGGCGACCGGGTGCGGGTGGTGCGCCTCGGCCCCTCCAAGGAGCTGTGCGGCGGGACCCACGTGCGCCGCACCGGCGACATCGCCCTCTTCAAGATCGCCAGCGAGGAGTCGATCGCCGCCGGCGTCCGGCGCATCGTGGCCTACACCGGGCCGCGGGCGCTGGAGCAGGTGCAGCGCACCGACGAGGAGCTCCACCGCGCCGCCTCGCTGCTCAAGGCGGGCGCCTTCGAGGTGGCGCAGAAGATCGAGCAGACCCAGCGGCGCATCAAGGAGCTGGAGCGGGCGCTGGAGGAGGCGCAGTCGAAGGTGGCGGCGGCCCAGTCCGGCGACCTGGTGGCGCAGGCCCGCGAGGTCAACGGCGTCAAGGTGCTGGTGGCCCGGGTGCAGGGCGACGGCAAGCAGCTCCGCGAGCTGGCCGACAAGCTGCGCGAGCGGCTGGGGAGCGGCGTGGTGGCCCTGGGCGCGGAGAGCGAGGGCAAGGCGGTGCTGCTGGTGGCCGTGACCCGCGACCTCACCGGCCGGCTCCGGGCGGGCGAGCTGGTCAAGGACGCGGCGCGGCTGGTCGGCGGCTCGGGTGGCGGCAAGCCGGACCTGGCGCAGGCGGGCGGGTCCGATCCCGCGGGCCTCGACCGGGCGCTGGAGCGCGTTCGAGAGCTCGTCGCCGCGGCGCGTTGATCTTCCGCTGCGGCGTGGAGCGCGGATCGGCCTTCGCGTCAAGGGGTGGCTTCCGATCGGCGCTCGCGCGGCGCCCGCGCCGTTTGACCCCGGTGCGCGGGCGGACCTACCATTCCGCGGCGAAAGGGACGGACCACGACGCGAGCGACGCAGAGACGGGAGTCCTGTTCCTCGGAAGTGGTCGACCTCGCGGCGGCGCGAGGCGATCGCCGCCTGAGGGACGCGCGGGCGCGGCTCGGCGCCATGGCCGACGGGAACCGGCGCGCCCTCACCCGGCTCTTCCAGAGCGGACTCATCTTCACGCGGCAGGGCGCCCGCCTCGGCCGCGAGCTCCTGCTGGCCCACCAGCACCTGGTGCGGGTCTCCGACCTGGTGGCCCGGCTCGACGACACCGAGGTCCGGCCGCGGCGCGACGCCGAGGCGGAGGCGCTCTTCGGGCAGGTCCAGCTCCTCCTCTCGCGCACCGCCGAGCTCTCCGCCCGCTCCGAGGGGCTCCTGGCGCGGGAGCGCTAGCCGGGGGGCCGGATGCCCGCCACCGCGCGCGACCTGCTCGCCGAGAAGAACAGCTCGGTGGTCTACACCATCGGCGCGGAGGCCAGCGTCCTCGAGGCCTGCCGGGTGATGCTGGAGCGGCGCATCGGCTCGCTGCTCGTCACCCGCGAGGCCCGGGTGGAGGGGATCTTCACCGAGTGGGACGTGCTGGCCCGGGTGGTGGCCGCCGGCCGCGACCCCTCGGCCACGCGGGTCGCCGAGGTGATGAGCCCCGACGTGGTGATGGTCCCGCCCGACGAGCCCATCCACCGGATGGAGCAGCTCATGCGCGTCCGCCGCTTCCGCCACCTGCCGGTGATGGGCGAGCGCGGCCTGCTGGGCATCCTCTCCATCGGCGACGTCGCCGCCTGGCGGGCGCATCCCGGCGCGGTGGCGGCCGACGCGGTGGCGGAGGGATCGAGCGGAATATAGGGCTCGGAGGCGTGCCCCCCAGCCGACGGCTTCGATCGAGACAGGCCTCGGGCCTGCCTCGCAGGCCCGAGGTGCATTCAGTACGGCCTCTCGCCGACGTAGTTGCCCGGCGGCTCGTAGTCGCACACCCAGAAGTCCCAGCGCGGGTCGGCCGGCGGCGTCCCGCCGAACGGCCAGTTGGTGGAGCAGGTGACCAGGGCGCAGCCCACGTTGACGGTGCTGCGCCAGACGAGCTGGGTGTAGTGGCCGCAGGGCGGGGCCGAGCAGGTGTTGGTGGCGTAGTCGTAGGCCGACCACTCGCTGGCCCACAGCCCGACGACGTCGGTCGAGCTGCGGAGGGCGGTCGGGGCCGTGGCGGCGATGTTCTCGCCCAGGCTCCCCCGGCCGGCGTTGTGGGCGTAGACGCAGTTCGCGGCCCACGCCTGGGCCACCGCGGCGGCGGAGGCGGACCAGCCCAGGGGGGCCAGCGGAGGCGAGGGGACCGGCGAGACCGTCACCCCGGGGAAGGTGCCGGCGCGCACCGCGTTGTGGGCGTCGAGCCAGGCCTGGGCGGTCGGCGTCGGCGCCGGGCCCGGGGTGAAGGTCGGGCCCAGGGTGGGGTCGACGACGTCGCAGGCGGCGGCCAGTGCGAGGACCGCGACGAGCAGGCGAGGGCGCATCATGGCCGGATCATAGGGCGGAGCGCGGGGCGCCGCGAATGCGACACGGGCCTACCTCGACCCATGGACCGGTCACCCCGGGGCCGGGGATCACTCGGGCACCCCGTGCCCCCCGCGGCGCAGGAAGGCGGGGATGTCGTACTGGTCCTCGTCGAGGGCGCGGAAGGGCTTGGCCTCGCCGCGCTCCTGCCTCCGGGCGGCGGGCTCGGCCCTCTTGGCCGCCGGCGCGGGGCGGGCCGGCGCCGGGGGAGCCGCGCGCACCG
>DATIFE010000149.1:0-52578 GCA_035455425.1 Anaeromyxobacteraceae bacterium
ATCATTATTGAAATGGAGGGATGCCGTGACCCGAACCGCCCCGCGACTCCTCTCCCGGCTCGCCCTGGCGATCCTGCTCTGCGGCGCGCCCGAGGCGCGGGCGCAGGCCCCCGGGCCCGCCGGCGCCGCCGGGGAGCCTCCCGACCCCTCCACGGTCATCACCGGCTACGGCGAGATCAACGTGAACCGGCCCTCGGCCGCGCGCGACGCCCGGGCCGACCTGCGGCGCTTCGTCTTCGGGATCCACCACCGCTTCGACGAGCGCACCCGGCTCGTCTCCGAGGTGGAGCTGGAGCACGCCGTGGCCTCCAGCGGCGACCAGGGCGAGGTCGCGCTCGAGCAGGCCTACGTCGAGTACCAGCTCGGCGCCGCCTGGGCGGCCCGCGCCGGGCTGGTGCTGATGCCCATGGGCCTGCTCAACGAGACGCACGAGCCGACCGCCTACTACGGGGTCGAGCGCAACTTCGTGGAGACCGCCATCATTCCCACCACCTGGCGCGAGGGCGCCCTGGAGATCCTGGGGGCCTTCGAGAACGGCCTCACGCTCCAGGCGGGCGTGAGCACCAGCTTCGACCTCAACCAGTGGGATGCCGCGTCGGGCGACGGCCGCGAGTCGCCCCTCGGCTCCGTCCACCAGGAGATGCAGCTGGCCCGCGCCCACGACGTCGCGGGCTTCGCGGCCCTGGACTGGCGGGGGATCCCCGGGCTCCAGCTGGGCGGCGCTGCCTTCGCGGGCCGCGCCAGCCAGGGCCAGCCGGGCACGCCCCGGGCCACCGTGGTGCTGTGGGACGTGCACGCGCGCTGGACCCCCTGGCGCCTCGACCTGGCCGCGCTCTACGCCCGCGGCTCCATATCCGGCACCGCCGCCCTGAACGCGCCGCTGGTCGGCAACCCGACGCTCATCCCGGCGGCCTTCCAGGGCTGGTACCTCCAGGCGGCGGTCCGGGCCTGGTCGCAGGGCAACCTCGCCCTGGCTCCCTTCCTGCGCTACGAGCGCTTCAACACCGGCAGCCGCTACGCCGACCTCGGCCCGGGGCTCACCCCCCCGGCGCTGGAGACCGAGGGCGTCCTGACCACCGGGCTGAGCTTCCACCTGACGGCTGGCGTGGTCCTCAAGGCGGACGTCCAGCGCTTTCGCGCCGCCACCGGGAGGAACAGGGTCGACCTCGGGGTCGGCTGGAGCTTCTAGTGCGCTGGCGCGGCACACGCTGGTCCGTCTCCTGGGCGATGATCGCCCCGGCCGGCGCCCTGGTCGCCCCCGCGCCGGCCTTCGCGGTCGACTACCTCACCGCCGAGCAGGCCCAGCAGATCCTGTTCCCCGAGGCCGACGCGTTCGAGACCCGCGATCTCGCGCTCGACGCGGCCCTCCGCCAGCGGCTCCGGGCCCGCCTCGGCTCCCTCCCGCGGGAGCGGTGGCAGCTCCGCCTGGCGCGGCGCGCCGGCCGCGTCCTCGGCGCGGTCGCGGTGGACGACGTGGTCGGGAAGTTCGAGCGGATCACCTACGCGGTCGGCATCGGCGCGGAGGGCGCGGTGCGGGGAGTCGAGATCCTCTCCTACCGCGAGAGCCACGGGCACGAGGTCCGCCTTCCCGCCTGGCGCAGGCAGTTCGTCGGGAAGACCGCCTCGTCGCCGCTGCGCCTCGGCGAGGACGTCGCCAACATCAGCGGCGCGACGCTCTCCTGCCAGCACGTCACCGACGGCGTGCGCCGGATCGTCGCCGTGGTGGACGGGTTGCGCGGCACCGGGGCGCTGCCGTGAGCCCGCCGCGCTTCCTGCGCCGCGCACGGCCGGCGCTCGGCACCCTCGCCGAGGTGGGCCTGCGCGTGCCGGAGGAGGTGGAGGCCGGCTCGGCGGCGCGATGGGCCGAGCCGCTCTTCCGGCTGGCGTGGCGGGCCCTGGCGGCCGTGGAGCGCACCATGTCGGCGTTCGACGCCGGGAGCGACGTCGGGCGGTTCAACCGCGCGCGACGCGGGGACTCGATACCCGTCGGGGCGGAGACCGCCGGCGTCCTGCGGGCGGCGCGCTGGCTGGAACGGGGCAGCGCCGGCCTCTTCGACGTCTCCCTGGGAACGGGGCCCGACGCCTGGTCGCTCCGCCGGCGGGAGGGCGCGGCGTTCCTGCGCAAGCACGCCGGGGCCGTTCGGCTGGACCTGGGAGGGCTGGCCAAGGGCCACGCGGTGGACCGGGCCTTCGAGGCGCTCGCGAGCCGGCTCCGGGGCCACCGCGGAATGGCCTGGTGGGTCAACGCCGGAGGCGATCTGCGCGTCCACGGGGTGCGCCTTCCGGTCCTCCTCCGGGACGAGCGCGGCGGAGGCGCGAGGCCGTGGCTGGAGCTGTGCGACGGCGCGCTGGCCACGAGCCACTACGGCCCGGCCGCTCGCTCCCGGCTCAGCGGGGCCGACCCGGCCGGCGAGCGGCACGTCAGCGTCGTGTCCCCGCGCTGCCTCTGGAGCGACGGGCTCACCAAGGTGGTGGCCCTCTCCGGTCGCCCCGATCACCCCCTGCTCGCGCGCCGCGGCGCGGTGGCGTGGCTCCATCCCGTCCGGCATCCGTGATGCGACCGGAGCCGGACAACTCCCTGCAGCCGTGGCAACGGCGGACCGTGGCCCTGGCCGCCTGGTCCCTTCTCCTGAGCGGCGCCCTCTGGCTGGCCGTCCACCACCTGTGGGGCGCGGGCGCCGGCGGCCTGCCCCATCCGCTCGAGGCCTGGCTGATGCGCTGGCATGGCCTCTCGGCCCCGGCGGGCCTCTTCGCCCTGGGCATCGTCGCGGCCGGGCACGTGCAGGGGGGATGGCGGCTCGGCCTGCAGCGGGCGAGCGGGCTGGCCCTCTGCGCGCTGGGCGCGGCGCTGGTCGCCACGGGCTACGCCCTCGCCTACCTGGTCCCGGAGGGCTGGCGGCCGGGCGTCGGCTGGGGGCACGCGGCCCTCGGCGCCCTGGCGTTCGGCGTCGGGGCCGCGCACGCGCGGCGCCGCCCCGCCGGGATCTCCTAGCCCCGCGGCCCCGCTTCGCGCACCCCCGCCGGGGGAAGGCGGCGTATGCTGCGCCCGGACACCCGCGTTCCGGAGCCCACATGAAGACCCTCGCGCTGATCGGCCTCCTCCTCGCGTCCCCCGCCCTGGGGCAGAACCCCTGGGACCTGACCAAGAAGGCCGTCGGCAAGGCCACCGTCGGCAAGCTCGAGAAGCAGATCAACAAGCGCCTCCTCGACGAGAGCCGGAAGAACCAGTGCTCGTTCGTCGTCGACTCGGACAAGCTCGCCCCCGGCTGCGACCCCAAGGCCAAGCGCCTCGCCAACGCGGTGGTGGACGCCAAGAAGCGGCTCAACGCCGCGGGGGTCAAGAACTTCAAGTTCGAGGTGGCCGGCCACACCGACAGCTCGGGCGACCCCGGCCACAACAAGGCCCTGTCGGAGCGGCGGGCCGAGGCCATCCGGCGGCAGCTGGTCGCCAAGGGGGTGCCCGAGGGCGACATCATCGCCGTGGGCCGGGGCGCCGAGCAGCTCCTGGTCAAGCCGGACGACACCCCGGCCAAGAAGGCCCGGAACCGCCGCTACGAGATCCAGGTCCGGCTCTAGCGCATCACCGCGGGGCGGGGCTCCCGCCCGGGGCCGCGGGACGCTCGCCCAGCTCGGCGCACCAGCCGGCGGCGTCCGCCAGCGCACGCTTCACGGCGGCGTTGGCGGCGGCGACCCCGCCCGGCGCGTCGTCGGACGGCGCCGTCTCCACCGCCTCGATCTCCCGCGTGCCGATGATGCGGTGGGCTGCCACGTCCGTGAGCTCCAGGCGCAGCGCGAAGCGCACGCGGCTCGGCCGGACCGTGAACTCCTGCTGCAGGCGGACGACCTGGCTGTCGAGGCGGAGCCCCGCCGCGGATCCCAGGGCGACCTCGGTGACGGCCTGGAAGCGCCCGGTCCTCTCCAGGGCCCGCACCAGCAGCGGCCCCAGCATGCGGGCCGGCGGCTCCACCCACTGGCTGCGCGCGTAGTACCGGAGCTCGTTCGGCCGCTTCACGTAGGCCATGCGCGGGCCGTCCAGCCCGGGACCGGCGCGCGGAGCGGAGACCAGCACCGGCGGGCCGGAGCCGGTGACGGGGCTGCCACCGAGGTGGGGGGCGATGGTGTAGAGGTCGACGGGCTCGGGCCTCGGCAGCGAGAGGCAGGCGCCGAGGGCGAGGGCGGCGGCGGCCGCGAGCCGGGAGGCGTGCCTCATCTCACTCTCCGGGACCCGCCGGCCCCGGGGCCCGCCCCAGCAGCAGGAAGCCGGGGTTCTGCTCGAGCTCGCGCGAGACCCGGCCCAGCGACGCTGCAGCCGTCCGGAGCTCGGCGAGCAGGCGCCCGATCTCCGGAAGGGCCTCGCCCTCGAGGCGCCGGACGGCGACGTCGGCGCCGGTCGCCGCGCCCCGGGCCCCGTCGAGCGCCGTCCTGGCCGATTGCCCGGCCAGCGCCAGCGAATCGGCCATCCTCTCCACCGCCGCGGCGCTGCGGTCGAACCGCTCGATCGCGCGGGGAAGCTCGGCGCTGGCCCGCGCGCCGTTCCGGGTCAGCACCGCCGTGCTGGCCGCGACGGCCTCGATGTCGGCCGAGTGCCGCGCGAGCGCCTCGGTCACCCGGCGCAGGTCGGAGACCGTGCTGCGCACCGCGGTGCGCGTGTCCTGGTCGAGCAGGTCGTTGATGCGCCGGGTGGACTCGTCGAGGTCCGACAGCAGCGTCGTTCCCGCCGTGTCGAGGCGCCGCATCATCGAAGGGCCGGTGCGGATCTCCGGGAACGGCTCGCCCGCCTTCGCCCGGAGCGCCGGGGATCCGCGGCTGCCGCCCTCCAGCTCGACGTAGGCGATCCCGGTCAGCCCCTGGACCCCCAGGATCGCCACGGTGTCCTCCTTGACCGGCGTCCCCTGCTCGATCTCCAGCACCAGCCGCACCCGCTCGGGGTTGGCGGGATCGAGCGCGATCTCCCGGACCGAGCCGACCGCGACGCCCCGGTACTTCACCGGCGCGTGGAGGTTGAGCCCCGACACCGACTCGGTGAAGTAGGCCAGGTACTTTCCGCGCTCCTTCTGGGACAATCGACCGGAGCTCAACCACAGCACGGCGGCGATGCCTGCCGCGCCGAGCACCAGCACGAACGCGCCCACCACCGCCTGGCTCACCCTCGTTTCCATGACTGCTCCCTGGCCCCGCGCCCTCGCGGGCCGACGAAGTACTGGCGCAGCACCGGATGCTCGGTCCTCGAGAGCTCCTGCATGGTCCCGACGCCGACGATGCGCCCGTCCGCCATGAACGCCACCCGGTCGGCGACGCGCCACAGGAGATCCAGATCGTGCGTGACGATCACGATGGTGGGCCCGAGCAGCGCCTTCAGGTGCCGGATCAGGTCGTCGAAGCCGCTGGCGCTCAGCGGGTCGAGGCCCGCGGTGGGCTCGTCGAGGAAGAGGACCTCGGGGTCGAGGGCGATGGCCCGCGCCAGCGCCGCGCGCTTGCGCATCCCGCCGGAGAGCTCCGACGGATACAGGGACGCGGCGCCGGGCGGCAGCCCGGCCAGGGCGATCTTGAGCGCGCCGATCTGCTCCACCAGCGGGCCGCTGAGGCGGGTCTGCTCGCGCAGGGGCACGCCGACGTTCTCGGCCACGGTGAGCGCCCCGAAGAGCGCGCCGCGCTCGAACATCACCCCGCACCGGCGGCGCAGGGCGAGCGCCTCCTCCTCGCGTAGGCCGACGACCTCCTGGCCCAGCAGGCGGATGGACCCGGCGTCCGGCCTGTGCAGGAGGATGATCTCGCGGAGGAGGGTGGACTTGCCGCAACCGCTCGCCCCGGCCAGGGCGAAGACCTCCCCGCGTCGCACCTCCAGGCTCACTCCGTCGTGGACCCTGGCGTTCCCGAATCGCGTGCAGACGCCGCGGACCTCGAGGACGGCCTCCGCCGGGTCGGCGCCGGCCATGGTCAGATCCCCAGCCTGCTGAAGGCCACGGAGAACAGGGCGTCCACGACGATGATGGCGAAGATCGACTGGACGACGCTCACCGTGGTGCGCCGGCCCACGCTCTCGGCGTCGCCGCTCGCCTGGAACCCCTGGTGGCAGCCGACCAGCGCGATGACGGCCGCGAACACGGGTGCCTTGCCGACGCCGACCAGGAAGTCGGCGGGGCTCACCGCCTGGGAGAAGCGGTCGAGGAAGTCCTGGAAGCTCACGCCCAGCTCCGAGCGGCTCATGGTCATCCCGCCCGCAACCCCCAGGGCGTCGGCGAACACGGTGAGGAGCGGGAGCGCGACGGAGAGGGCCAGGACCTTGGGCAGGACGAGGAGCTCCAGGGGCGCGATCCCGACGGTCCGCAGCGCGTCGATCTCCTCCGTCACCTTCATGGTCCCGATCTGCGCCGCCCAGGCCGAGCCCGAGCGCCCGGCCACGACGATGGCCGTGAGCAGGGGCGCGAGCTCCCGCAGCATGGCCAGGCCGACCAGGTCCGCGACGAAGACGTTGGCGCCGTAGCGCCCGAGCGGCCCGGCGCCCTGGTAGGCGATGACCAGGCCCAGGAGATAGGCGAGCAGGCCCACGATGGGGAGGGCCTCGAAGCCCGCGGTCTGGATGTTCTGCAGCACGGAGCGCCAGCGGATGCGGGAGGGCCGGGCGAGCGAGCGGGTCCCGGCGATGGCGCTCTCGCCCACGAACGAGACCATCGCCAGGGCCTGATCGAGGGCGCCCAGCGCCCATCGACCCACCCGCGGGAGCAGGCCCCCTCGCCCGGCGGCCGGCTCCGCCAGCGCCAGGGCGGGGGAGCGGATCAGCTCGAGCAGCGCCTGGTGCTCCGGGCGGAGCCGCAGCTCCACGCTCCGCCCCTGCCGCTCCAGCGCCAGCGCCGTGGCGTGCAGGAGCCAGATCCCGGCGGTGTCCATGGCCGTCACCGCGGACCCGTCGACGACGATCTCGTTCCCGGCCCGCCGGGCCAGGTCCGGGAAACGTCCCTCCACCCGATCGATCCGATCCACCGTCCAGGTACCCGAGCAGCGCACCTCGCCGCCCAGGACCTCGACGTCGGCGCCCGCTCCGGACGGGCCGGCCCCCGGTGAAGCCCCCGCAGCCATTCGGCAACCTCGTCCCCGTGGGCCACTCTCGCCGCAGGCGACCGGGGCGGGCGCAGCCAGAAACGCCGCTGCGACCACGTGCCGCAGGGGCCGCGCGGAGAAAGCCCGCCGCTACTTCAGCCCGACGACCTTCTCGCCGCCCTCCCACTCGGCGATGCGGCCGACCTGGCGCGCCACCTCCGGCCAGGTCTCGCCCGAGCAGCGCTCCACCTCGCGAGCCAGGAAGGACCGGAGCCGCTCGTAGCTCCACTCGAAGACCAGGAGCAGGCCAGTGCCCACCACGGCGCCGTGCTTCCCGTGGCGCCGGCGCAGCCACGCCGGCGTGGCGACGAGCAGCTCGAAGCGCTCCCGGCCCTTGGCCCCCAGCACGCCCACCTCGAGCACGAGGGGCAGGGCGAACTCCTCGGGGTCCGGGGGAGCCCAGTGGGCGAGATCCGCGATCTCGTCGCTGCGCAGGCTCTTGAGGCGGGCGCGCATGGCTCGCGCCGCCATTGAACCACTCCTTCGGGCGGCGCGCCCGATCAGGGCGTTCGCCGAAACCCGGGCGCGCGGCCTCCCCGGATGGTAGGAGATTCCCTCGTCTTCTCCTCTCCCGTCCACCCTGGGCGCGACCGGTCCGGGCGTGGATGCACCCGGTGCGCGGCCGGCTGCACCGATCGCTGCCGCGTGGCAGGAGGGGAACCATGCAGACCTCGGACGGCCGGGGGTCCAGGTGATCCTGACCACGGTCCTCTTCCTGGGCTTGGTCGCCTTCCTGGGAGTGGTCATGATCGCCTGCTTCATCGGCGTGGCGGTCATCCCGAGGTTCGACCGTCGAGCACCGCTCACCGAACCCGTCCGGCCATGGTTGCCCCCCCGGTAGCGTCCTGCATGCGCGCCGCCGCGAGCAGAGGCGGCGCACGAACTGCGCCGGGGCGGGCTGCCCCCCGTTCAGCGCAGGCGCGGGCCATGCAAAGGTGCGAGTCTGCTGTCCTCAAAGGAGTGGTCATGGCCGAAGCACTCGACAGGGCGCTCAGACGCAAGCTCATCTCCCAGGCCGCCGAGCGGCTCTGGCGACGCCAGGGCGTGCGGACCGGCGACGCCGGGCGCGCCCTGCAGGTGGTGCCGGGCCCGGGGGCCTTGCCGCGCCGTCGCGCCTTCGCCGCGAGCACCTCGCGGCTCGTCGCCGGGAGCTCGCGCCCGTCGAAGCCGGGGCGCTCCCAGACCCCGCTCCCCGGATGAGGATCATGCAGTCGATCATCCACATCGGGCGGCGGCGACTGCCCGGCACTCCGGGGGATCCGCTGACCCTGGCGCTCGCCCTCTGCGTCAAGGACGGCATGACCGAGGCCGAGGCGCTCTGCACGCTGCACGCGGGCGTGCTCCTCAGGGCCGAGGCCCTGGGCATCCGGCTCGAGGGCGAGAGGGAATAGCCCGCCGCGAGATGCCCGGAAGCCGGGCCGCAGAGAAGTCCGTTCCAGACCCCCATCGAGCCAGCCGACGCATCTCCGTCGATGACGCGCTGACTCCCTCCAGGGAGCAGACGTGTTCGTGGCCTTGACCTTCAACTCCTGGTTGCCCGGCGGCCGGCCCCGCCGGGTGCCGAGGGCCGAGCCGTTCCGCGACGAGCTGCTCGGCATCGAGCGCCTGGAGGAGCGGGCCCGCGCCCTCGCCGCCCGCTTCACGGTGGACCCGGCTCGCCGCGGCGCCCGGAGCGTCTTCCCGCGCTTCGACGACAACGCCCGTCTCCTGCGATACGCATACCGCGCCCTGGCCAGCGACGCGCACCGGGGCGAGTTCGTCACGCCGGCGGCCGAGTGGCTCCTCGACAACTACCACCTGCTGGACTCCGAGATCCGGGTGGTGCGCCAGAACCTCCCGCGCGGCTACTACCGCGAGCTGCCCAAGCTCGCGGCGCGCGAGCTCGCCGGCAATGCACGCGTCTACTCCCTGGCGGTCGAGCTGATCCGGCACAGCGACAGCCGGCTCGACCGCCAGCAGCTGGCGCGATTCCTCGACGGGTTCCAGGCGGTCGCCCCGCTGACGATCGGGGAGCTCTGGGCCTGGCCCAGCATGCTGAAGCTGGCCCTCATCGAGAACCTGAGGCGCCTGGCGGAGGAGACGCTGGAGGCCCGGGCGGCGCGGGGCGCAGCCGACGCCTACGTGGCGCGGATGGACGCGGCCCGGGACGGCGCCCTGCCGCCGCTTCCCCGCGCGCTCCACGCTGCCCACGTGGTGCAGCTGCTCCAGCGCGTCCGCGAGTACGGTCCCCGCCTCTCGGCCGTCCACCGGGACCTCGAGGCGCACCTCGCCCGGGGCGGGCTGACGGCGGAGGAGGCGATCCGCAGCGAGCACCAGCGCGAGGCCGCGGCCCAGGTATCGGTGGCCAACGCCATCACCAGCCTCCGCCTCTGCTCCGACATCGACTGGCCCCAGTTCGTCGAGTCGGTGAGCCTGGTGGAGCGCGTCCTGCAGCGCGACCCCGCCGGCGTGCACGGGCGCATGGAGTTCCTGAGCCGGGACCGGTACCGGCAGGCCGTCGAGGAGCTGGCCGAGCCCACCGGGGAGGGCCAGGTGCGGGTGGCCCTGCGCGCCGTGGAGAGCGCACGCCAGGCCGCCGAGGTCGAGGGGCCGGCCGCGCGCGCCGCCCATGTCGGCCACCACCTCATCGGGAAGGGCCGGCGGGACCTCGAGGCCGACGTGGCCTGGCGCCCGGGGCTGCGGCGGGGGCTGCGGCGCCTCGCCTTCGCCCACGCCCCCTTCCTCTACCTGGCCGCGATCGCCGTGGCGACGGCGGGGCTGGTGGCCGCCGGCATGGCCTACGTCCAGCTCGAGGGCGGCTCGCTCCGGGTGCAGATCGGCGCGGCGCTGCTCCTGCTCCTGCCCGCGAGCGAGCTGGCCATCAGCTGCATCCAGCGACTGGCCGCTCCGCTCGCGCCGCCGCGGCGCCTCCCGCGCCTCGACCTCGAGAGCGGGATCCCCGAGGACGCCCGGACCCTGGTCGTGGTGCCGACGCTGCTCTCGAGCCTGGCCGGGGTGCAGGAGCTCCTCGAGCACCTCGAGGTCCTGGCGCTCGGGAACCTCGACCCCCGCATCCACTTCGCCATCCTGGGCGACTTCGCCGACGCCGACACCCGCGAGACGGTCGAGGACGCACCCATCCTCGCCGCGGCGCGCGACGGCGTCGAGGCGCTGAACGCCCGCCTCGGCGAGGGGCGCGGCGACCGGTTCTTCCTGCTCCATCGCGTGCGGCTGTGGAACCCGGGCGAGGGCGTGTGGATGGGCTGGGAGCGGAAGCGCGGCAAGCTCGAGGAGCTGAACCGGCTCCTGCGCGGCGCCACCGACACCAGCTTCGCGGTGCAGGTCGGGGACCTGAAGGTCCTCCCGGGCGTGCGCTACTGCATCACTCTGGACTCGGACACCCGCCTGCCCCGGGACGCCGCCCGGAAGCTCATCGGCATCATCGCGCACCCGCTCAACCGTCCCCGCTTCGACCCGGCCTGCGGGCGCGTCACCGAGGGCTACGGGATCCTGCAGCCGCGGGTCAGCGTCACCACGGCGAGCGCCGCGGGCTCCCGGTTCGCCCGCATCTTCGCCGGCCACACCAGCGTCGATCCGTACACCACGGCGGTCTCGGACACCTACCAGGACCTGTTCGGCGAGGGGACCTTCACCGGCAAGGGGCTGTACGACGTGGACGCCTTCACCGCGGCGCTGGCGGGCCGGGTGCCCGAGAACGCCCTGCTGTCGCACGACCTCTTCGAGGGGGTGCACGCCCGGGCGGCCCTGGTCACCGACGTGGAGGTGGTGGACGACTACCCGTCCAGCGTCCTGGCCCATGCCCGCCGCCAGCACCGCTGGGCGCGCGGCGACTGGCAGATCCTGGCCTGGCTCTTCCCCTTCGTCCCGACGCGCGCCGGCCTCCGGCGCAACCGGCTGCCCATCCTCTCGCGGTGGAAGATCCTCGACAACCTGCGGCGCAGCCAGCTCGCCCCCGCGACCATCGCCCTCCTCCTCTGCGCCTGGACCGTCCTGCCGGGGAGCCCGGCGCTCTGGACGGCGGCCGTCCTGGCGGCCACCGCCTTCCCGCTCTTCCCGCTGGCGTTCGAGGCGGCTTCCGGGCCGAGGGCGCACCAGCCGTGGCGCGCCTTCCTGCGCGGGCTCCGGGAGGACGCCGGCAGCGGCCTGGCGCGCATCTCCCTCCAGGTCACCTTCCTGGCCAACCAGGCCTTCGAGATGCTGCACGCCCTGCTCGTCACGCTGGTCCGGCTCGGGGTCACGCAGCGCGGCTTGCTGGAGTGGGAGACCGCCGCGGCGAGCGCGGCCCGGGGGGCAGGCCAGGCGCGAGGAGCCGGTCCCCGGCCCTTCCTGGCCGAGATGGCGGCCAGCCCGGCGATCGCGCTCCTGGGCCTGGCGCTGGTCTGGCTGGTGCGGCCGGGCGCCCTGGCGGTCGCCTCGCCGGTCCTCGCCCTGTGGGCCGCCGCGCCGTTCGTGGCCTACGCCCTGAGCCGGCCCGTGTCCCGGCGCCCCCTCGGCCCGGCGGATCGCGAGTTCCTCCTCGCGGTGGCCCGCCGGACCTGGGCGTACTTCGAGGCCTTCATGGGGCCGGGGGACCATGGCCTGCCGGCGGACAACTTCCAGGAGGTCCCCGAGCCGAGGGTGGCGCACCGCACCTCGCCCACCAACATCGGCATGGGGCTGCTCTCGGCGCTGGCGGCCCACGACCTGGGCTTCATCCGGACCGCCGAGCTGATCGAGCGGATCGACGCGGCGCTCACCACCATGGAGGGCCTGGAGCGCCTCGAGGGCCATCTCTTCAACTGGTACGACACCGCGAGCCTGGCGCCGCTGGCGCCCCGCTACGTCTCGACGGTCGACAGCGGCAACCTCGCCGGCGCGCTCATCGCCCTCGCCGAGGGGCTCCGGGGGCTGGCGCGCCAGGCGCGGCCGCCGGAGGCCGGCGACGCCGCCGCGCGGCTCGAGGGCCTGGCGGCGCGAGCCGCCGCCTTTGCCGACGAGATGAGCTTCCGCTTCCTCTACGACCCGCGGCGCCGGCTGCTGTCGATCGGCTATCGTGCCGCGGACGCCGAGGGCCCGGGCCGCCTCGATGCGTCCCACTACGACCTGCTGGCCTCCGAGGCGCGGCTGGCGAGCTTCATCGCCATCGCCAAGGGAGACCTGCCCGAGCTGCACTGGTTCCGGCTGGGCCGGACGGTCACCGGCGTGCACGGGGTCCCGACGCTCCTGTCCTGGAGCGGGACGCTGTTCGAGTACCTGATGCCGCTGCTGGTGATGCGGAGCTACCCGGGAACCCTCCTCGAGGAGAGCTGCCGCTCGGCCGTCCGCCGCCAGCAGGACCACGCCTCGGAGCGCGGCGTGCCGTGGGGGATCTCGGAGTCCGCCTACGACCTGGTCGACCGCCACGACAACTACCAGTACAAGGCGTTCGGCGTGCCCGGGCTCGGCCTCCGGCGCGGGCTGGGGGACGAGCTGGTGGTGGCGCCCTACGCCACCGCGCTCGCGGTGCTGGTCGATCCCGCGGGCGCCGTGGGCAACCTGCGGCGCCTGGCGTCGGAGGGCCTGGAGGGCGAGTGGGGCTACTACGACGCCGTCGACTTCACCCGGCGCCGCGCCGACGATCCCGGGGCTCCCGCCCCCGGGGACGGGATCGCCCCGGGCGCCATCGTGCGGACCTACCTGGCCCACCACCAGGGGATGACCTTGACGGCGATCGCCAACGCACTGCAGGGGAACCGGATGGTGGAGCGCTTCCACGCCGACCCGCGGGTGCGGGCCACCGAGATGCTCCTCCAGGAGAGGGCGCCGCGCCACGCGCCCTTCGCCCGGCCGCGCCCCGACGAGGCGAGGATGGCCCCGCCGGTTCCCGCCGTGGCCATCCGCCGCTTCCGCTCCCCGCACACCGCCTACCCGCACTCCCAGTTCCTGTCCAACGGCACCTACACCTCGGTGGTGACCAACGCCGGCGGCGGCGCCAGCTTCTGCCGGGGCCGCGCCGTCACCAGGTCGCGCCTGGACTCCACCTGCGATCCGGGAGGCCAGTTCGTCTACCTGCGCGACGTCCGGAGCGGCCGGGTGTGGTCGGCCACGCACCATCCCACGGGGAGCGAGGCGGAGGAGTACCTCGTCACCTTCGCGGTCGAGAGGGCCACCTTCCACCGGCGGGAGGACGACATCGGGACGCAGCTCGACATCGCCGTCTCGCCCGAGGACGACGTGGAGGTGCGGCGACTGGTGGTGGCCAACCACAGCGACCGGGCCCGCGAGATCGAGGTGACGAGCTACGCCGAGATGGTCCTGGCGCCGCCGGCCGACGATCTGGCCCACCCCGCCTTCGGCAAGCTCTTCGTCGAGTCGGAGTACGTTCCCGACAGCGCGGCGCTGCTCTGCCACCGGCGGCCGCGCGCCCCGGACGACGCGGCGGCCTGGGGAGTGCACGTCATCTGCCAGGAGGGCCGGACGCAGGGGCCGGTGGAGTGGGAGACCGATCGGGCGCGCTTCCTGGGCCGCGGGCGCAGCCCCCGGAACCCGCAGGCGCTCGACGGGCGACCGCTCACCGGGACCACCGGCGTCCTGCTCGACCCCATCGTCAGCCTGCGGCAGCGCATCCGCCTGGCCCCCGGCGGCGTGGCCCGGATCTCCTTCGCCACCGGGATGTCGTCCAGCCGGGAGACGGCGCTGGCGCTGGCCCAGCGGTACCGGGACCCGAGCGCCACGGCCCGGACCTTCGCCCTGGCCTCGGCCCATGCGCGCAGCACCCTGCGGCACCTCGGGATCTCGAGCGAGGAGGCCCTGCTCTTCGAGCGGCTGGCCTCCCGCGTGCTGGGCGGCGACGCCTCTCTCCGGGCGGCCCCGGACCTGCTGGCGCGAAACACCCTGGGCCAGGAGGGCCTCTGGCCGCACGGCATCTCGGGCGACGTCCCCATCCTGCTGGTCCGGGTGGTGGCGCAGGACGGGCTGGCGCTGGTGCGCCAGGTCCTCCAGGCGCAGGAGTACTGGCGCCTCAAGGGGCTCCGCGCCGACGTCGTCGTCCTGAACGAGCACCCCGTCAGCTACCTCGACGAGGTGCACACCGCGCTGGCGGCCTTGCTCGACGACGGGCCCTGGAGGGCGTGGAAGCATCGGCCGGGCGGGGCGTACCTGCTGCGGCGCGACCGCATGCCGGAGGCCGAGCACCTCCTGCTCGCGACCGTGGCGCGGGCCATCGTCAGCGCCGACCGGGGCGGGCTGGCGCAGCAGCTCGACCGTCCCGCCCCTGCCTGGACCGAGGCGGCGGCGCCGGATCCGGCGAGCGTGCGCGGACCGGGCCCCCGGCCGGCGCCGTCCTCCCCCCCGGCGGTGCCCCCCCTGGCCCTCGCCAACGGGCTCGGGGGGTTCGCGGACGGCGGCCGGGAGTACGTCATCGTGCTGGAGGGAGACGAGGAGACTCCGTCCCCCTGGGCCAACGTCATCGCCAACCACGGTTTCGGGACCATCGTCACCGCGTCGGGCTCGGCCTACACCTGGTCCGGGAACAGCCGCGAGAACCGGCTCACGCCCTTCGCCAACGACCCGGTCACCGACCCGACGTCCGAGGCCATCCTGGTCCGCGACGACGAGACCGGCGAGGCCTGGTCTCCCACGCCGGGACCGCTGCCGCGGACCGCTGCCGGCGGGCGCCACGTGATCCGCCATGCGGCGGGCGTGACCCGCTTCGCGCACGCCGCGAGCGGCATCCGGCACGAGCTGGCGGTCTTCGTGGACGATGCGGACCCCGTCAAGCTCTCGCTCCTCGCGCTGACCAACGAGAGCCCGATCCCGCGGCGCCTCAGCGTCTTCGGCTACAGCGAGTGGGTGCTGGGCCCGCCGCAGGAGGGCCAGCACCTGCACGTGGTCACGCAGCGGGACGCGGCGACCGGGGCCATCCTGGCGACGAACCCCTGGAACCACGAGTTCGCGGGTCGCGTGGCCTTCGCCCACGCCAGCCAGGCCCCGCGCTCGGCGACCGGCGACCGCGCCTCGTTCCTGGGGCGCAACGGCTCCGTGGCCGCGCCGGCCGCCCTCCTCCAGGAATCCCTCTCGGGCCGGTTCGGAGCGGGGCTGGACCCGTGCGCCGGCCTGCAGATCCCGCTCGCGCTCGCTCCGGGCGAGACCCGGCGGCTGGTCCTCCTGCTCGGCGAGGGGAAGGACGTGGCGCACGTCCGGGAGCTGGTGGGCCGGCACGGGACCGTCGCGGCGGCGGAGGCTGCGCTCGAGAGGGCGAGCCGCGGCTGGGACGAGACCCTGGGCGCGGTACAGGTGCGGACTCCCGACGACTCCTTCGACCTCCTGATGAACCGCTGGCTCCTCTACCAGGACCTCGGGTGCAGGGTCTGGGCCCGCTCCGGGTACCACCAGCCAGGCGGGGCCTTCGGCTTCCGGGACCAGCTCCAGGACGTGATGGCGCTGGCGCTGGCCCGCCCGGCGCTGGCGCGCGAGCACCTCCTGCGGGCGGCCTCCCGCCAGTTCCAGGAAGGCGACGTGCAGCACTGGTGGCACGAGCCCAGCGGCCGGGGCACGCGCACGCGCTGCTCGGACGATCTGATCTGGCTGCCCTATGCCGTGGCGCACTACGTCCGGACGACCGGCGACGCCGGCGTGCTGGCGGAGAGCGTGCCGTTCCTGGCAGGCACCGTGCTCGCCCCCGAGGCGCAGGAGGCCTACGGGCAGCCTCACGTCGCCGACGAGCAGGCCTCGCTCTTCGAGCACTGCACCCGGGCCCTCGACCGGGGCCTGACGGCGGGCGCCCATGGCCTCCCGCTCATGGGGAGCGGGGACTGGAACGACGGCATGAACCGGGTCGGGCGCGAGGGGCGCGGCGAGAGCACCTGGCTCGGCTTCTTCCTGCACGCGGCGCTGGGCGACTTCGCACCCATCTGCGCGGCGCGGGGCGACGGGGCCCGGGCCGAGCGCTACCGGAGCGAGGCGGCGCGGCTGGCCGCTGCTCTGGCGCGGGCCTGGGACGGGGAGTGGTACCTGCGCGGCCACTACGACGACGGCGCGCCCCTCGGCTCGGCGCAGAGCGACGAGTGCCGGATCGACTCGATCGCCCAGTCCTGGGCCGTCCTCTCGGGAGTGGCCCCGGCGCGCTTCGCCGACCGCGCCATGGACGCGGTCCGCACCCACCTCGTCCGCCGGGGCGCCCGGGTCATCCTGCTCTTCACGCCGCCCTTCGACCGTTCCGCGCAGGATCCCGGGTACATCCGGGGCTACCCGCCCGGCGTCCGGGAGAACGGCGGCCAGTACACCCACGCCGCCGCCTGGATCGTCATGGCGCTGGCGCAGCTCGGCAGCGGGGACGAGGCCGCGGAGCTCTTCCACATGCTCAACCCCATCAACCACACGCGCGGGCGCGCGGACGTCGATCGCTACCGGGGCGAGCCCTACGTGCTGGCCGGCGACGTCTGCGCCCATCCGGAGCACTCCGGCCGCGCCGGGTGGACCTGGTACACCGGCTCGGCCGGCTGGATGTACCGCGCCGGGCTCGAGAGCATCCTCGGCCTCCGGCGCCACGGCGCGACCTTCGAGGTGGATCCCTGCGTTCCCGCGTCGTGGCCCGAGTACCGCATCACCTGGCGCGTCGGGCGCACGCGCTACGATATCCTGGTGGCCAACCCGGATCGCCTCTGCCGGGGGATCGCCACCGCGGAGGTGGACGGCGAGCCGGTCGACTCCCACGCCATCGCGCTCGTCGACGACGGCCGCGTTCACCAGGTGAGACTGGTGCTCGGGGGGCCCGGGGGGCGAGGCCCCGTCGGCCGGGCATGAGCGGGCGAAACCCGATCGCCGATCTCCGGGGCCTGAGCCGGCTCGCCGTCGAGGCGACGACCGGCGTGACAGACGCCGTGGAGGCCATGCACCACGCCATCGCCCGGGCCCCGGGCATCCTCGGCACGCCGCCGCGTGGCCGGACCCGCGGCATCACCGGCCTGACCTACCGGAGCGTCCGGGGCATGGCCCGGCTGGTGGGCGGCGGGCTCGACGCGCTGCTGGCCCAGCTCGATCCCGTCCTCGGCCAGGCCCGCCCGTCGCCCCGCTGGGAGTCGCTGATCTCCGTGCTGAACGGCGTGGTGGGCGACCACCTGGCCGCCAGCGGCAGCCCGCTGGCGATCCCCATGGGCCTCCGCCGCAACGGGAGGGCCCTCCGGCTGGAGAGGCGGCGCCTGGCCGCCGCCATCCGGCGGCCCGGGCACAGGCTGCTGGTGCTGGCGCACGGCCTGTGCATGGACGACCTGCGATGGCGCCGCCTCGGGCACGACCACGGCCTGGCGCTGGCGCGCGACCTCGGGTACACGCCCCTCTATCTCCGCTACAACAGCGGCCTCCACGTCTCGGTCAACGGGCGCGAGCTCGCCGATCTGCTGGAGAACCTGGTCGGGCAGTGGCCCGCGGAGGTCGAGGAGCTGGTGATCCTGGCCCACAGCCTGGGCGGGCTGGTGGCGCGAAGCGCCTGCCACCAGGGCGCCGCCGCCGGCCACCGCTGGCCGGGCCACCTGCGCGCGCTGGTCTTCCTCGGGACCCCGCACCATGGCGCGGGCCTGGAGCGCGTCGGCAACCTCGCCAACGTCCTCCTGGGGATCAGCCCCTACTCCGCGCCCATCGCCCGCCTGGCGAGGCTCCGCAGCGCGGGCGTCACCGACCTTCGCCACGGCAGCCTGCTCGACGAGGACTGGGAGGGGCGCAGCCGGTTCGAGCACGCCCCGGACCGCCGCCGCCCGGTGCCGTTGCCCGCCGGTGCGCGGTGCTACGCCATCGCCGCCACGACCGCCGCCAGGGGAGCCGGCCGCCGCGGCGCGCTGCCGGGCGACGGGATCGTGCCGTTGGACAGCGCGCTCGGCCGCCACCGCGATCCGGCCCTGACCCTGCCGCTCCCGAGCTCGCGGAGGTGGGTCGGCCACGGCATGGGCCATCTCGACCTGCTCAGCCGGCCCGAGGTGTACGCGCGGATCGCGGGCTGGCTCGCCCCGCCGCGCCGGAGCCGGCAGCCGCGCCGCCCGCGACGGGACTCCCGCGCGCCGAAGCTTGCCGCCCGGGATTCCTTGCCGTAGAAGGCGTAGCCGAGCGGCCACGCGTCCGGTCGCGGGAGGGCGTCTTCCCGAGGGGAGGGAGCGATGTCGAGGGTCCGCGCGGACGACTACCAGGACAAGCGGCAGGGGATCCTCGACGCGGCCGCGGTGCTCTTCGCGCAGGCGGGGTACGCCAACGTGAAGATGATGGACATCGCCAGGTCCTGCGGCGCGTCCAAGTCGATGCTGTACCACTACTTCTCGAAGAAGGAGGACGTGCTCTTCGAGATCATGAAGGAGCAGGTGCAGAGCTACCTCGAGGCCGCCGAGGCGGTGGTGGCCCTGCCCTCCCCTCCCGAGCAGCGGCTCCGCGAGTTCGTGACCATGTGGATCCGGAAGGCGACCCAGGCGCGCGCCCGGATCACGGTGTTGATGTACGAGTACAAGTTCCTGCCCAAGCGCCAGCGGAGCGTCGTCGGCGACGTGGCGCGGCGCCTCATCGATCGCGTGTCCGAGCTGGTGGCGCAGGTGAACCCGGCGCTCGGGCGGATGGGCCCTTCCCACCACCGGACCTACACCCTGCTGCTCTTCGGCCTCCTCAACTGGACGGAGGTCTGGTACCGGAGCACCGGGCCGCTCGGCCCCGACGAGATGGCCGACGCGATCTACCACCTCTTCCTCGACGGCCTGGCCTCCGTGGGTCGGGCCGGCACGGTCCGCAGCCCGGGCTGATCGACCCCTGCGGCTCCCGGGTCCGCCTCGTTCCCGCAAGCCATCGGAATTCCTGAAACCTTAGCGCGGCCCCGGGACGGGGCGACCTGGGGCTTGACTTAGACCGACGCGTCGGTCGATTATTGGAGCGTCGAGAACCCGCCGTCGAACGATCGGAGAGCCCTTGTTCGCGAGAACCGACGAGCTGCGCACCCTGAGGGACACCGTCCGCCGCGCCGCCCGGGAGCGGATCGCCCCCCGGGCGCGCGCGGCCGACGCGGCCGCCGAGCTCGACGGCGAGGTGGTGGCGCTCTGCTGGGACCTGGGCCTCATGACCCTGACCTTCCCGGCCGAGCACGGCGGCGCCGAGCGCGACCAGGGCACGGCGCTGTGCCTGGCGGTGGAGGAGATCGCGCGGCACTGCGCCTCCTCGGCCCTGCTGCTCATCATCCAGGCGGTGGGCAGCTTCCCCATCCTCCACGGCGGGCGGCCCGAGCTCCTGCGGAGGCTCCTGCCGCGCATGGTCGAGAACCGGGAGCTGGCCGCCTACCTGGTGACCGAGCCCTCGGCGGGCTCCGACGTCGGCGCCATCCGCACCACCGCCACCCGGGACGGCGGGGAATGGGTCCTCTCGGGGACCAAGTGCTTCGCCACCAACGGCGCGCTGGCTTCCGTGTACGCGGTGCTGGCGCGGACGTCGCCCGCCGGCGGGAGCGCCGGCCTGTCCTTCTTCCTGGTGGAGCGGGGCGCGCCCGGGCTCTCGGTCGGCAAGGTCGAGAAGAAGCTCGGGCAGCGGGGCTCCAACACCGCGGAGGTGATCCTGGACGGCGTGCGCGTGCCGGCGGAGAACCTGCTGGGCGCGGAGGGCGAGGGCTTCCTGCTCTCCATGAAGGACTTCGACATGTCCCGGCCCGCCGTGGGCGCCCAGGCCCTGGGCATCGCCGAGGGGGCGTTCGGGGAGATGGTGCGGTACGCGCGGGAGCGCCGGACCTTCGGCAAGCCGCTGTGCGAGCACCAGATGATCCAGCAGATCATCGCCGACAGCGCCACGCTCATCGAGGCCTCGCGCGGGCTGGTCTACGGCGCGGCGCGGCTGTTCGACGAGGGCCGCCGCAACACCAAGCTCGCCTCCATGGCCAAGGTGTTCGCCTCGGACGCGGCCATGAAGATCACCACCGACGCCATCCAGGTGTTCGGCGGGTACGGCTACATGCAGGACTACCCCGTGGAGCGCATGTTCCGCGACGCCAAGCTCACCCAGATCTTCGAGGGCGCCAACCAGATCCAGCGGCTGGTGATCGCCCGGGAGATCCTGAAGGAGGCGGCCTGAGATGTTCCAGCTCACCGAGGAGCAGCAGAGCGTCGTCGAGATGGTGCGCCGGGTCGCGGCCCAGGAGATCGCGCCCCGGGCCCGGGAGCTCGACGAGAAGTCCCTCTTCCCCGACCACGCCGGGCGGATCTTCGCGGAGCTGGGCCTGCTGAACCCGCTCCTGCCGGCCGAGTACGGCGGATCGGGGATGGGGATGCTGACGACGGTGCTGGTGATCGAGGAGGTCGCGCGCGCCTGTGCCTCGACGGCGCTGCTGCTCATCGCCCAGAGCGACGGGATGCTCCCCATCCTCCACGGCGGCAGCGCCGAGCTGAAGGCCAGGACCCTGGGCCGCCTCGGCGGAGGCTCACGGCTGCTGACGGCGCTCGCCGCCACCGAGCCGACGGCCGGGTCCGACCTGCTGGCCATGAAGACCCGCGCCGTGCGCCGGGGCGACGAGTACGTCATCGACGGCCAGAAGTGCTTCATCACCAACGGCTCGG
Source organism: Anaeromyxobacteraceae bacterium (assembly GCA_035455425.1). Classification (GTDB taxonomy): domain Bacteria; phylum Myxococcota; class Myxococcia; order Myxococcales; family Anaeromyxobacteraceae; genus JACRMN01. Next base: position 20,622 of record DATIFE010000149.1, read on the forward strand.
TGGCCGACATCCTGGTGGTGTACGCCTACACCGCCCCGGACCGGGGGGCGAAGGGGATCAGCGCCTTCGTGGTGGAGAAGGGGACGCCGGGGCTCTCGTACGGCCGCAACGAGTCGAAGATGGGGATGCGCGGATCGGTCAACTCCGAGCTCTTCTTCGAGGGGATGCGCGTGCCGGCCGCGAACCGCGTCGGCGAGGAGGGAGGCGGGTTCGCGAACCTGCTGCAGACCCTCTCGATGAACCGCACCTTCTGCGCCGCCCAGGCGGTGGGCATCGGGCAGGGGGCGCTCGACGCCGCCATCGCCCACGCGCGCGAGCGGGTCCAGTTCGGCAAGCCCATCGCCCACCTGGCGGTGATCCAGTCGATGGTCGCCGACATGGCCGCGGCGGTGGAGTCGTCGCGGCTCCTCACCCGGAAGGCCGCGGCCCTGTTCGACCAGGGCGACGCCCGGCAGGGCGCGCTGTACGGCGGCATGGCGAAGACCCTGGCGAGCGACACCGCCATGCGGGTGACCACCGACGCGGTCCAGGTGCTGGGCGGCTACGGATACATGAAGGACCACGGCGTGGAGCGGATGATGCGCGACGCCAAGCTGACCCAGATCTACACCGGGACGAACCAGATCACGCGCATCGTCACCGGCCGCGCCTTGCTGGCCCGCTGAGCGGTGAGCCCGGCCGGCGCCGGGCTACAGGCCGAACTTCGCCGGCTCCAGCCCCTTCCAGGCGCAGTAGGCGCGGAGGTCGGCCTTCACCGACCGCCACACCAGCGCCAGCACGACCAGGTCGTCGGTCCAGCCCAGCGGGACGAGGAAGTCGGGGATCAGGTCCAGCGGCGAGATGACGTAGGCCAGCGCGGCCGCGGCCAGCGCGATGGAGCCCCAGGGGATGTCGCGGTAGGCGCCGTTGCGGAAGTCGCGCAGCGCCCAGGAGAGGAGCCGCACTTGGGCGAGGAGCCGCCCGGGAGCCAGGCGCCCGTACCAGGGCGGGCGGGCGGCGAAGCGCTCCCCCTGCGCGGCCCGGTCGCCGAGGGACTCCTCGGTGACGTCGCGCGCGTGGTCGGCGAGCTCCCGCGCGGCGGCGGTGCGGCAGGACCGGCAGCGGGCGTTCGAGCCCTCGGCCTTGCCGCAGGCGGGACAGGTCTGCGTCCTCGGCATCGGTGGGATGATAGCCGGCGCCCGCGCCCGGCGCCCGCGGCACGATGCGCCGGCCTCGCCGGGCCCGGCGCTGCTAGGGTGCGGCCTCGGCCCCGTGCCGGGCGCGGGGGAGGCCATGCGACCAGCGAGGGGGATCCGCATGCTCTGGACGTCGATGGGGATCGCCGCGCTCGTCGCCGGCGCGGTGGCGCTGCTGGTCTCGGTCCAGGGGATGCGCTTCGAGAGGCGGGTGGCCGGCGAGGCTCGCCGTCTGTGGGCCTCGCCGGGAGCACAGGCGGCCGCGCCCCGCCCGGTCGACGGCCTGCCGGAGCCGGTGCGCCGCTACCGGGAGGTCTCGGGCGCCGCGCGGCGAGACCCGGTCCGCGCCGTCCGCCTCCGCCACGGCGGCACCTTCCGGCCGGCGCTCGACGGGGGGTGGCTCCCCATCCGCGGGGTGCAGTACTTCGCCGCGGATCCGCCGGGGTTCGTCTGGTGGGGGCGCATCCGGGTCGCGCCCGGGCTCTACGTGGAGGCGTGCGACCGCTCGATCGGCGGCGAGGGAAGCATGCTCGTCCGGGCCGCCTCCACCTGGACCCTCGCCGACGCCCGGGGCCCCGAGCTCGACCAGGCGGCGCTGCTGCGGCTCCTGGCCGAGCTGGTCTGGATCCCGACCGCCCTCCTCGACGAGCGGTACGTGGGCTGGGCGCCCGTCGACGCGACGAGCGCCCGCGCCACGCTGCGCGTCGGCGGCCGCGAGGTCGCCGCCACCATCCGCTTCGGCCCCGAGGGCCTGCCCGCCCGCCTGGACGCCGAGCGCTTCCGCGACGTCGACGGCGGAAGCGTCCTCACCCCCTGGAGCGGCGAGTACGGGGACTACCGGGAGGTGGGGGGCCTCCGGATCCCGTTCCGGAGCCAGGTCGGCTGGCGGGTCGATGGCCGGGACGTTCCGTACGCCCGCTGGGCCTTCGAGGAGGTCGAGCTCGACCGGACGGAGCCGTACTGAAGCTCGCGTCCGCGGTGCGCCCCGGCGAGGTGCGACCCGCCTGCGCGGGACTGCCCGCTGCGCTCCGCCGGATCGGCCGACCCGCAGGGCCATGGCTCCGGCCCCCATGAGGAACTGGCCGGCGCCGGAGAACGCGCGCAGGAGTCTTGTCTGGAGGCCATCCGCATCGCCAGCGACACCCCCTACGGCCTGGCAGGCCGCCCCTCAGCGCTCGGCCCGGGCCGGATCGACCGCGTCTCCCGACGAGCGCCCGCGGTGCAGCTTGAAGGTCCCGAGCGCCTTGGCGACCAGGCTCCCCGCGGCGTCGCGGATCTCCCCCTCGCAGAAGGCGATGCTCTTCCCGGCCTTGAGGCACCGGCCCTCCGCGAACAGCCTGCCCGTTCCCGGGCCGATGAAGCTCAGCTTCAGCTCGATGGTCCGGGCGCCCCGGGCCGTCCCGTCCTGGGTGATGGCGGCGACCGCCAGCGCGATGTCGGCCAGCGTCATCACCACCCCGCCGTGCGCGTTCTCGAAGCTGTTCATCAGCTCGGGGCGCAGCGCCAGCTCCAGCCGGGCGAGCCCGGGCTCGTGGTGGGCCACGGTGACGCCGAGGAGCTCCGCGAAGGGGACGTGCCGGCCGATGGTCTTGGAGACGCTCATGGCTTCCAGGGTATCCCCGAAGTCGCTGCCCCCGGACAAGACCCCAGCCCCACGGCCGCCGGACGCGGCGTGAAGCCACCCACGAGGACCCGCCATCCATGAACACCGCCCACTTCGCCCACTGGCCGGCGGGCCAGGCCCATGAGCTGACGCCGCCCGCCACCAGCGTCTACGCCAACCTCGAGGTGACGGCGCTCCGCCACCCCGGCCGGCCGGCGACCGTCTTCTACGACTCGGTGCTGCCCTATGCCCGCCTCCGGGACGACGCCGAGAGGCTGGCCGGGTACCTGCAGCGGGAGTGCCAGGTGAGGCGCGGAGACCGGGTCCTGCTCGACATGCAGAACTCGCCGCAGTGGGTGGTGGCCTTCTACGCCATCCTCCGCGCCGACGCGGTGGTGGTCCCGGTGAGCCCGGCGCTGGTCGCCGAGGAGCTCCGCTACTTCGTCGCCGACAGCGGCGCCCGGACCGCCGTGGTGGCCCAGGAGCTGCTCCCCCGGATCGCGCCGCTGGTCGGGTCCGGCCCGCTGGCCCGCGCCGTGGTGGCGACCTACTCCGACTACCTCGGCGCGGCCACCGACCTCGACGTGCCCGACTTCATCCGCGCGCCCCGCCAGGTGCCGGACCAGCAGGGCCTGGTTACCTGGAAGGCGGCGCTGGACGCGGGCCTGGCGGCGGAGCCGTACCGCGCCGGCCCCGACGACCAGGCCGTCATGCCCTACACCTCGGGGACCACCGGCCGCCCCAAGGGCTGCATCCACACCCATCGCTCGGTGATGTTCACCGCGGTCGCCGGCCCCGCCTGGATCGGCTCCCTCACGCCCGACACCACCGTGCTGGCCTGCCTGCCCTTCTTCCACGTCACCGGTATGCAGTCGGTCATGAACGGCTCCATCTTCGCCGGCCACACGCTGGTGATCCTCCCCCGCTGGGATCGGGAAGTCGCCGGCCGGCTCATCGGCCGCTACCGGGTCTCGTCCTGGATCAACATCTCGACCATGGTGGTGGACTTCCTGGCCAACCCGCGGGTCGAGGACTTCGATCTCTCCAGCCTGCGCGTCATCACCGGCGGCGGCGCCGCCATGCCCGCCGCCGTGTCCCGGAGGCTCGAGGAGCTGACCGGCCTCGAGTACATGGAGGGGTACGGGCTCTCCGAGACCATGGCCCCCACGCACATCAACCCGTTCGCGCGGCCCAAGAAGCACTGCCTCGGAATCCCCATCTACAGCGTCGACGCCCGGGTGGTCGACGTCGAGACGCTGCGGGAGGTGCCGCAGGGCCAGACGGGCGAGATCGTCATCCGCGGTCCCCAGGTCTTCCAGGGGTACTGGAACGACCCGGAAAAGACCGCCGCGGCCTTCCTGGAGCTGGAGGGCAAGCGCTTCTTCCGCACCGGCGACCTGGGCTACGTCGACGCCGAGGGCTACTTCTTCTTCTCCGACCGGCTCAAGCGGATGATCAACTGCAGCGGCATGAAGGTCTGGCCGGCCGAGGTGGAGGCCACCCTCTACGAGCACCCCGCCATCCAGGAGTGCTGCGTCATCTCCGCGCCCGACGACTACCGGGGCGAGACGGTGAAGGCGGTGGTGGTCCTGCGGCCCGGGGCGGAGGCCGACGCGGAAGGGATCTCCGCCTGGTGCCGCGAGAGGATGGCAGCCTACAAGATCCCCCGGCTCTTCCGGTTCGTCGAGGCCCTGCCCAAGTCGCCGACCGGCAAGGTGGCCTGGCGCCTGCTCCAGGAACGGGAGGCGGCCGAGGCCAGGCGGGGGTGACCGCCGCCGCCCCGGCGCCGCTCGGCCCGGGCCGGCCTACAGCAGCATCTCGACGAGATGCGGGCCCGGCTCGGCCAGGGCCCGCGCCAGCTCCCGGCGCAGCCCCTCGGCCTCGTCGACGCGGGTGGCCGGGACGCCCATCCCCCGGGCCAGCAGCACCCAGTCGATCGCCGGTCCGGAGAGATCGGTGAGGGAGCGGGTCTTCGGCCCGGGCTGCGAGAGCCCGGCGCGCTCCAGCTCGACCTGGAGCACCCTGTAGCTGCGGTTGGCGCAGATCAGCGTCACCACGTGCAGCTGCTCCCGCGCCTGCGTCCAGAGCGACTGCAGCGTGTACATGGCTCCGCCGTCCCCCTGGAAGCTCACGACCGTCCGGTCCGGGCAGGCGACGGCCGCGCCGACGGCGCAGGCCGGGCCCATGCCGATGGATCCGCCGGTGAGCGTCAGCAGGGTGTGCCGGGGGCTTCCCGCCGCGGGGTAGAAGTAGGCGAGGCCAGTGGTCGCCGACTCGTCCACCACGATGGCCCCCTCCGGCTGGCAGAGCGCCAGGACGGCTCCCACCGCCTCCGCCGTGAGCCGCCCCTGGGGCGCGGCCGGGGGCGGGCGCGAGGACGCCGGCCCCGGCCCGGCTGCCGGCGCGTCGAGCGCGTCGGCCAGATCCTCCAGGGCCGCCTCCACGTCCTCCTCCGGCTCCGCCAGCAGGTCGATCCGGCAGCCGCCCGGGGCGAGGCGGCTCGGCACCCCGGGGTAGCCGAAGAAGGAGACCGGCTCGGGCGCGCCGGCCAGCACCAGCAGCTGCAGCCCTTCCAGGAAGGCCATGGCCCGCTCCGGGAAGTAGGGGATCCGCTCGAGCCTCGGCATCCCGGCGCCGCGCTCCACACGCGCCGGGAAGCACTCGGCCACGACCCGGCAGCCGGCCCGGGCGGCGGCGCGGGCCGCAGCCCGCTGCCCGCGCTCCTGCAGCGCCCGGCCGCCCAGGAAGAGCGCGCCCGGCCGGCCCCGGCGCAGCTCCGCCGCCACCGCCTCGACGCGCCCAGCCGGTGCGCGCGGGGCGGAGCCCGCCGCCCGGGCGGGAACCGGCCCGCTCCCGGGCTCGCCCTGGCAGTCGGAGGGCAGGATCAGGGTGGCGACCCCGCCCGCCGCCGAGGCCGCCACCGCCTCGGCCGAGTCCTGCGCCACGCCGGCTGCCGAGGTCGAGGTGCGCACCCAGCGGGACACCGGCCGGGCCAGCGACTCGATGTCGGAGGCCAGCGGGGCGTCGGCGCCGCGGTGCCAGGTGGCGTGGTCGCCGACGAGGCTCACCACCGGCGAGCGGGCGCGCCGGGCGTTGTGGAGGTTGGCGATGCCGTTGGCGAAGCCCGGGCCGAGGTGGAAGAGGGCCAGCGCCGGCTTGCCGGCCATGCGGGCGTAGCCGTCGGCGGCGCCGGAGCACACTCCCTCGAAGAGCCCCAGCACCGCGCGGATCCCGGGCGCTGCGTCGAGGGCCGCCACCAGCGCCAGCTCCGTGGTCCCGGGGTTGGCGAAGCACACCTCCACCCCCGCGCCGTGCACCGTGCGCACCAGGGATTCCGCGCCGTTCATGGCAGCCCCTCCTCGCGAAGCCCCGCCTCCGGATCGACCTCGAAGGCCGCCGCGGTCCGGGCCCGCACCTCGGCCAGCGAGGATCCCTCGTCGATCTCCACCAGCCGCAGCCCGCTCCCGCCGTGGCGGAAGGTCGCCAGCTCCGTCACCAGCCAGTCGGCCGGGCGCACCGAGGTGATGGGCAGGGTGCAGCGGGGGACGAGCTTGGGCGCGCCCTCGCCGGTGACGTGGGTCATGGCGATGATCACGGTGCGCACGCCCGCCAGGATGTCCATGGCGCCGCCCACGCCCAGCACCGGCTCCCCCGGCACCGCCCAGTTGGCGACCCGGCCGCGCTCGTCGACCTGGAGGGCGCCGAGGACGGCCGCGTCCACGTGGCCCCCGCGCAGCATGGCGAAGGAGGTGGCGCTGTCGAAGAAGCTGGAGCCGCGCCGGCGCGTCACCAGGCGCTTGCTGGCGTCGATGAGGTTGGGATCGGCCTCCGCGGCGGACGGGGGCGGACCCACACCCAGGAGGCCGTTCTCGCTCTGGAGGTGGATGGCGTCGGGGTCGAGGTGGCGGGCCATCAGCGTGGGGATGCCGATGCCCAGGTTCACCACCCACCCCGGCCGCAGGAGCCGGGCGGCGCGGCGGGCGACCCGATCCCTCACAGGCGCTCCCGGGCGATGACCAGGTGGTCGACGAAGAGGTGGGGCGTCACGATCTGCTCCGGGTCGAGGGCGCCCGTCTCGACCACCTCGTCGACCTCGGCGACCACCGTCCGGGCCGCGGTGGCCATGATGGGGTTGAAGTTGCGCGCCGTCTTCTCGTAGACGAGGTTGCCGAGCGCGTCGGCCCGCCGCGCCCGCACCAGCGCCACGTCGGCGGTGAGCGGCCTCTCGAGGAGGTAGGAGCGCCCGTCGATCTCCCGCACCTCCTTCCCCTCGGCCAGCAGCGTGCCCACGCCCGTGGGCGTGTAGAAGCCGCCCAGGCCGGCTCCGCCGGCGCGGATGGCCTCGCTGAAGGTACCCTGGGGCAGGAGCGTGACCTCCAGCTGGCCGGCGACGTGGGCCCGACCCACGTCGGGGTTGGTGGTGAAGTAGGTCCCGATGGCGTGGCGCACCTTGCCCAGGAGCAGGGTCCGGCCGAGGTACACGCCGGGGTCGGGCAGGTTGTTGCTGATGACGGTGAGATCCTTCACCGGGCTCTCGTTGAGCGCACGGACGACGGTGAGCGGGCAGCCGACCAGGCCGAAGCCGCCCACCATCACCCGGGCCCCGTCGAAGAGGGTCCGGCGGATCGCCTCCTCCGGGGTGAGGAGCTTGCCGCTCACCGTCCACCTCCCCGGTCGGGCCGGCGAAGGAGCCTCGCGGTGCGGAACGAGATGCCGCACCGTAGCACGAGGAGCGACCGGCCGGCCGCCGCGGCTGGCGGCGCTACTTGCCGAACAGGTCCGCCGGATTCGGGGCCCCGCCGCCGATGGCGCCGATGTCGTTCCCGGCGCCGCCGGCGGGATCCCCGGTGTCGAGCGCCGGGCTCCCGGCCCCGGGGGCGTACCGGGCGCGGTACTGCGCCAGGAGGTCCGGGACGCCGAGCACGCGCGTCCAGAGCATGGTCTCGTCGAAATCGTAGACCACGCTGGCGGGATTGCCGAGCAGAGGATCCTGGGCGAGATCGTGGGCCGGCGTCCGTCCGTCGGAGTACGCGGGCGAGCCGCAGTTCCAGAAGAGGTTGTAATCCGCGGCCAGGGTGCCGCCCTCGACGCTCACCGGGTTCCTGGGCAGATTGAGGAACAGGTTCGAGGTGAGCGAGACGTCGCCCGCCGACAGCTTGATGGCCGTCACCTCGTCGGTCCCGTTCAGGCCGTCGATGGTGTTGTTCTGGATGCGGACGCCCGTGGGGCCGTAGAGGACGTAGATGCCCCCGATGTCGGCATCGCCGCCGATGAAGACGTTGTGGTGGACGTTGGCGCCGTCGTGGTCGGCCCAGAGCCACTGGTGGCCGGCGGCGAGGACCAGGTTGTAGCGGAACTCGCCCCCGACGCCCCGGACCGGCCAGGAGCTCCCCGCGATGACGTTGTGCTCGGCGACGAGCGTGGGGATGCCGCCGAGCTCGTAGTTGCTGCCCTGGCTCCAGCCCCCGTAGTAGACGTGGTGGGTGTAGTTGTGCCGGATCTGGATGTCCTGCGAGGCGGGGTCGGCCTGGATGCCGACCCGGGGCCCGATGAGGACGTTGCCGTCGGCGGCGGTGTCGCCGCCGACGAGCCAGCCCCGCGTGGCCTCGAAGAGGATCCAGCCGGCTGCGCCGTTGTTTCCCTGGAAGACCTTGGTTCCCGTCGACATGCCGCGGAAGACCGCCGCGGGGAACGAGGTGTCCGGCTGCTGTCCGATGGGCTGGCGCATGTTCGAGCGGAAGGTGTTGCCCCGGATGCTGGCCGGCGCGGAGCCCTGGACGTCGAACCGCACGGTGTTGCTGCTGTCGAAGTTGCAGTTCTCGACCACCAGGCTGCCGCTGGTGGTGAGATCGACGCCCGGCGAGCTGGTCGAGGTGCGGCTCCCCACGTCGAAGAAGTCGACGTACTGGAAGGTGATGGCCGTGGAGGTCCCGGCGCCGGCGACGATGTTGTAGCCGTTGCCGTTGACGCGCACGCGGCCGCCGGGCGTGCCGACGAGGTCGTAGCTGGCGCCGGACACCGTGAGATCGGCGGCCAGGTCGACGGTCCTGGAGTAGGCGGGCGGATCGGCCACCGCGATCAGCACCGGGCTGCTGTCCAGCACCAGATCGGGGTTGGTGTAGATGGCGCGGGCCCAGACCCGCCGCTGGCCCCCTGCGACGCCGTCGACGAAGCCCTTGAACACCCAGTACTCGGCCTGGTCGCCGCCCACCTCCAGCACCAGGCCGTCGTCGACGAAGAACTGCAGCTTGGCGGCATTGCCCCCGTGACCCGCCGTGGGGAAGTTGGTGTCGACGCCGGGATCGCGGCCCACCCCCACCAGCCGCAGCGTGGTCGGCGCCGTGAAGGTCTCGCCGGCGACCGGGGCCACCATGGCGACGTAGCGGCCACCGCTGGACGACGGGTTCTGGCCCACCACCACGGCGGTCGACGAGGTCGACGTGCCGGCCGCGTTGGTGGCGGTCAGCGTGAAGATGGTGGTCGCGGTCACGGCGACGTCGCGGCTCTGTCCCGCCACCACCCCGATGCCGCGGTCGATGCTGATGCTGTCGGCGTCGCTGACCTGCCACGACAGCGTCACGCTGCCGCCTCCGGCCGGCAGGGTCGGGGGCGTCGCGGAGAAGCGCGCGATGATCGGCCGGGAGCCTCCCGGCGGGGGCCCACCGCCTCCTCCACCCGGGCCGGTACCGCCGGCCTTGGCGGAGCAGCCGAGGAGGAGCGCCACGCCGATGGACGCGGCCGACCTCGAAGGGCTGGTCACGGCTGCCTCCTCTCCCCGCCGGCTCGGCGGCCCGAGCGGCCCGTGGCGAGCCAGAGCAGTGCGAGGAGCGGCGCGTCCAGCGCCGGCGAGCCCGGCGGCCCGGAGGAGCAGCCCCCGGTCACGGAGCTGCCGCCCGCCGGGGAGCCGCCACCCCCGCCACCGCCCCCACCCCCCCCACCCGGCGGGACGCCGCCGCCCGGCGGTGGAGCTCCGGGCGCCACGTCGGTGCTCTCCGCCACCGGGCACCCGTCCTGCGCCGTCCCCACCGAGAACATCAGCGGCCTCCCGGCCAGACCGGCTCCGGCGGCGATCTGGATGCGGCAGCGACCGGAGTCCGCGGTGGCCGTCACCGCCGACCGACCGCTGCCGTCCTCCGGGGCGTCGAACACCACGTGCCGCGCCGCCGAGCCGCCCGGAACGCCGTAGGTCATCGCCGCGCCGGCCTGCCCGTCGACGCCGCTCGAGGCAACCACGAAGGTCTGCTTCGAGCCGCGGTAGACGGCGGCCCCGACGACGCCAGCGTTCTGCTTGGGCGCCGGGTCGTAGGCGTCGTCGTTCAGCGAGCCGACCTGCGCCGGGGCCTCTCCGGCGGCGAGGCCGTCGATGACGTGGACGGCGACGGCCCAGGGGCCGGGAACCTTGACCACGTAGTCGTCGACGGCGAAGCGGGCGTTGGTGCACGAGCCGCAGGGGAACGCGTAGGTGTTGGTCACCGCCGGCCGGATGATGGAGGGGCTGCCGCCCGAGAGCACCACCGGGTGGATCTCCACCGCCGATCCGCCGACGGCCCCGGCCGCGGTGCCGCCCGACAGGGCCAGCGTCCCGGCGGTGTTGGTGTGGAAGCTGAGGTACATGAAGTGCGAGGCGTCGGCGGTGCGCACCCGGTCGATGGTCACGACCTCGCCCTCGGGCAGGAGCACCCACTCGCGGTGTGCGTAGGGGATGTCGCTCGGGTTGCTGGAGAAGTCGAAGGCGCGGGCGAAGTCGCTGCGCGCAGCGTACACGGCGTCGTCGGTGCCGCGCGCCCAGGCGAGCTCCGCCTTGCTCCACGGCGTCTGGCTCGGCGCGTAGACGCCGGACACCCCGGGCGAGTCCGCACCGACGGCGTTGGTCTCGAGCGTGCCCGGCTCCCCGTAGTTCGAGGGATCGACCACCAGGTGATCGCCGCCCCGGGTGAAGACGAAGTTGCCGGCGGCGTGGTGGTGGTGATCGCTGTTCACCTGTGGCGGGGAGGAGAACACGGCCCAGAAGGCGTCCGGATTCCAGGAGGTGCGGGCGTAGACGGCGCGGGTGCCGCGGGCGACGTACCACAGCGGTGGCGCCGGGGTCTGCTGGCGGTAGTCCGCGGGCGTCACCGGGCGCAGCTCGGCGAGCGCGTTCCAGACGAACGCCGAGCGGCCCGGCGCCTGCAGCTGCTTCATCCCCGCGGCCCACCCGGCCGCCTGGTCGCTCGACGGGCCGAGGATCACCGCGTCGAGCTGGTTCTGCGACGGCGCCTGGTAGACCCGGCTGGAGTCGAAGTCGCCGCCGACCCACTGCCCGTCGAGATGGGGAACGGTGCCGTGGACGTAGCGGACGATCAGGCTGTTGGTCCACTCGTCCATATCCGGGAGGGCCGCCCCGTTCTCCTCGACGACCCGGGCGGCGGCGGCGTACTCGAGGACGCCGAGCGGCCCGTACTGCCACCCCTCCCCCCAGTCGCCCCCGACCAGCACGCCGGCCGGCGAGCCCACCGCCGAGGCGGCGCCGGCCAGTCCCTTCCCGACGAGGAGCTGCCCGAAGACCCCGTCCACCGTCTCGGTCCAGAGGCGGTCGCCGTCGGCGCCGTTCTCGCCGCCCATGGCCACCGCGGCCATCGTCTTGCCCGCGACGTAGCCGGCGTTGTAGTTCGCCCCCGGCTCGCCGGCGAGGTAGCCGCGCGCGGTGTAGTAGTCCACCCAGCTGGTCAGGCACACGCGCGTCTGCGCACGCAGCGCCTCGTCCACGCCGGGCGCGTCGTGGAGCCAGTCGTAGGTGAGCGCGACGTACGGGCCGTACCAGCGCATGGGGTAGCCCGTGTCGTGGGTGACCGTGATGATGACCGGGGGCACGGGCCCGCTGCCGGTCCAGGCCCGCCAGTTGGTATCGACCCCGGGCACGCAGCCGAGGCCGTCCCCGATGCTCTGATCGTCGCCCAGGGCGGCCCTCCAGTACTTGATCGCCTGGGCCGCGTACGCGGCGTTGTCGGTCGCCAGGTAGGCGAAGGCGCACGACACCGCCGCGCCGGGCCAGTTGTCGCCGTCGGCGCCGCCCCGGCCGGTGTAGTACTGGGGGCTGTCGATCGTCTGCTGGCAGCGGGCGACGAGCGCCTGGGAGGCGGAGCCGCTCACCTGTGCGTTCGCCTTGGCCCGGTCCAGGTTCGCCCCGGCGAGGAACAGCCGCGGGTGCGGCCCGCTGGGCGTCGGGGGAGCGGCGGCCGCGCGGGCCGCTCCCAGCGCGCAGGCGAGCGCGGCGGCCCGCGCCAGGACGGATGGCGTCAGCTGCATTCGGCTCTCCTCGCGGGGAAGGTGGCCTCGGGGCCGGCGGTCGAATGGTAACACCTGGCCGACGCCGCGCTTCCCGAGAACGGGGGACACGCCTGTGCGCCTCCGACGGCGGCCGGACGCAGGAGCGCACCTTTCCCGCCATGGGATGCGCAAGCGCCCCTTTTCCCTCCCCGGGGTTCCGGCGCGCCTTCAGCGGCCTTCCAGGCGGGCCAGGACGCGATCCATCACGCGGCGGATGTTCGCGTCCCAGCTCATGGTCGATGCCAGGGCGGTCTGCGATTCCCGCTCGCCAGGCGTCAGTCCGAGCCCCACCGCCGCGTCGAGGTGGGCCAGCATCTCCTCGCGGCTGCGGCCGATCCGCACGTGGGCGGCGAACTTGTCGATCTCCGGCGTCGAGACCGACACGATGGGCTTGCCCATGGCGAGGTACTCTCGCAGCTTGAGCGGGTTCGCGTGCAGGACCTGCGGCGTGAGGTGGTACGGGATGATGGCCGCGGCGAAGGCCTTGCCGTAGGCCGGCAGCGCCTCGTAGGGCCGGGCTCCGAGGTAGACGAGGTTGGGGCGCCTGGGCGCCTCGGCCTGGGGAACGGCCAGGCGGCCGATCATGAGGAAGGTCCAGCCGGGCCGCTGCCCGGCGAGCCAGTCCACCAGCCCGAGGTCGATCCAGCGCTCGATCAGGCCGAAGAAGCCGACGATGGGGCGCGGCAGGGCGGCGATGTCGTCGGGGACCGGCAGCGCCGGGTCCTGGGCGCGCGCGAAGTGCGCGAAGTCGACCCCGTGGGGCGCGACGTAGCTCTCCGGGTTCAGGCGCAGCTTCCGGTCGAGCAGCGTCTCCGAGGCGACGAACACCAGGTCGGCGCGCCGGGTCAGCTCGTCGTCCATGGAGCGCACGGCCTCGGCATCGACGCCGGGGAGCGAGGCATGATCGTCAGTGCAGTAGTAGACGGTGAGCCGCTCGCCCAGCCGGCCGGCGACCCCGGCGAGATGCGGCGCCACGAACCAGGTCACGGGCGCGTGCACGCCGAGGCGCCTGACGAGCAGCTTCAGCCAGAGGCGGATGAGCGAGCGGTTGACGCAGCGGACCAGCGCGAAGCGGTGCAGCGGGATCTGGAGGAGGGTCTGCACCGCGAGCCCCTCCGGCTGCGGCCGCGGGCCGGCGAGCGCCAGCCGGACCTTGGCGGCCACCTTGCGCAGGTCGCGCCCGGTGGCGCGAGGCGCGCGCATCCCGGGGCACTCGACGTAGATCACCCGGTAGCGCGCCGCCAGCCAGCGCGCGACGTGATGGCTGGAGGTGCGGTTCTCGGCCGCCCAGTCGTTGCCGAAGTACAGGATCGTCGGCGTCTCACCCAAGGCGCCACTCCATCGGGGTGCCGAAGCCGAGGCCGAGGCGAGCGGCGCGCTCGACCACCGCATCCAGCGCCGGCGCCACGTGGGCGTGCACGTCGTGGAGCAGGAGGATGTCCCCGCCGGCGAGCGGCTCGGTCTGGAACCAGCGCCGGATCGGGTCGGCGCTCCCGCAGGCGAAGTCCTTGGGATCGCGGTTCCACAGCACGACGGTCTGGCCGAGGGCCCACAGGCCGAGCAGCTTGCCCGGCGTGAGCTTGCCGTAGGGCGGGCGACACAGGCGCGTGGGCCTGCCGAGCAGGCGCGCCAGGAGCGCCGAGGCGCGGCGCGCCTCGGCGACCAGCCTGACCGCAGACGTCTGGTGCGGCGGCGTGTGGTCGTACGAGTGGTGGCCGATCTCGTGGCCCTCCTCGGCCATGCGGGCGATCAGGTCGGGATGCGCCTCGGCCCTGCGGCCGATGACGAAGAAGGTGGCGCGCACGCCGAGCGCGCGCAACCGGTCGAGGACCTCGGGGGTATGCGCCGGGTCGGGGCCGTCGTCGAAGGTGAGCGCGATCTTCCGGCTCCCGGGCGGCCCGCAGGTCATGAACAGGCGCCGGGGAAGGACCGCCGCCATGCCGCGCCGCACCCGCTGCCGGAGCGGCGACGCGCGCGCTTCCGATGTGCCGTCCACCGCGAGCCAGTCTGGCACGTTCGCTCCCCCGGCGGGGCCGATGATATCCTGTCGGGCGGCCGACGATGACATCGCCGCGGGCAGCCCTCTACCGCCTTCACTGGGAGGCGCGCTCACGGGCCGCGGGATTCGGCCTCACCCGGGCGCTCCGGCTCCTCCTGGAGAGCCAGCGCTGGGAGCGCCGCCGGCTCGAGGAGCTGCGCGACCGGAAGCTGGTCCGCCTCGTCGAGCACGCCTACGCGGCCAGCCCCCACTACCGCCGCATGATGGAGGAGCGTGGCGTCCGCCCGGCCGACGTCCGGGGCCTCGCCGACCTGCCGAGGCTTCCCGTCCTGACGAGGGACGTCCTCCGCGAGCACGGAGAGGCGCTCCGGCTTCGCGGCGACGTCGCCCTCGAGACCACGGCCACCGGGGGAACCACCGGAAGCCCCATCCGTGTGGTCCGCGACCGCGCCGGCTCGGTCTGGCAGCGCGGCTGCTACTGGCGCGGCCTGGGCTGGGGCGGGCTGCGGCTCGGCGAGCCCTTCGTCCAGCTCTTCGGGGGCACCCTCGGGGTCGCCCGGGCGAGGCGGCTCGAGCGCGCCCGGAGCTGGTTCTCCGGCAAGCACTTCCTGCCCGCGTTCGAGCTCGGGCCGCAGAGCGTGGCTCGCTACCTCGACGCCATCCGGGCGTCGCGGGCCCGCTTCCTCATCGGCTACACCTCGGCCGTCTATCTCCTCGCGAGCCGCGCCGAGCGCAGCGGCGTGCGCCTGGGGCTGGATGCCGTCTTCCCGACCGCCGAGCCGCTCCTCGACTCCTGGCGGGACACCATCGCCCGGGCCTTCGGAGCCGCGGTCCTGCCGTACTACGGCTGCGGCGAGATCCAGTCACTGGGCTACAGCTGTCCGGCGGCGGAGGCGCCCGTCTACCACACCTGCGACGAGCACTCCGTCATCGAGGTCGAGACCCCGGGTGGCGGGGCCAGCCTCGTCGGCGAGGGGCCGTTCCTCGTCACCGATCTCGACAATCACGCCCTGCCGATGATCCGGTACCGGAACGGCGACGCCGGCGCGCTGGGCCCGCCCGGGTGCCGCTGCGGCCGCACCCTCGGACGGATCACGCGCATCGACGGCAGGGTGAACGACGTCCTCTACACCACCGGAGGCGACGCGATCTCCGGGGCCATCGGGCCTCACGCCTTCAAGATGGTCGACGGCGTCGAGCAGTTCCAGATCGTCCAGCGGCGGCCCGGGCAGGTCGCGATCGCCATCGTGCGCCTGCCGGGCTACGCGGCCGCGGCGGAGGAGCCCAAGATCGACCGCATCTTCCGGCAGCACCTCGGCGTCGGCGCCGAGATCGAGATCCGGTACGTGGACTCGATACCGCGCACGCCGGCGGGCAAGGCGCGCTTCATCATCAGCGAGGTGGCTGCTCCGTGAAGCGGATCAGGCCCTCGGGGCTCGCCACCTGGTCCGACCCGGCGGTGATCGTCACCACGGTGTCGGCCCCCTCGTGCCGCACGGCGACGCCGACGCTTCCGGTCATGTTCGCGAGCGTGTGAACCCGCCCGGCCAGCGCCGGAACGGTGTAGCGGAAGCCCAGCCCCGGCGCCCGCCCGAACGGAAGCTTGCTGAAGAGCACCACGTCGCTCCCCACGGCGAGGCCTTCCATGTCGCCGGTCGTCTTCACCGCGGTGGCGGCGAGCGGGGGCGGCTTCCCCGCGCCCACCCGGACGGCGGCGAGGAACCTGCCGGTCCGGGTCGTCGCCTGGGCGCGCCAGCTCTTGCTCCCGTCGGGCGCGAGGTCCGTGTCCGGCAGGATCTCCGGCGGGTCGCCGACCAGGAGCGCCACCGTGGCGGCGCCCTTGCCGTTGATCGACTGGATCGTCCCGCCGGATGCCACCGGCCGGGCCGGGAAGTGCATCCGCCAGTCGAAGGCCGTGCCCGGCGCCGCCGGCTCCACCCGGTCGTACACCACCACGGTGTCCGGCTTGAGGTAGACCATCTCGCGGGTGAACTCGCGGAGGAGGAGATTCTTCGGGCGGGTCGAGTCGCCGGCGGCGTAGAGCCCGGTTCCGTCGATCTGGAGGTAGCTGGCACGGGGGTCGTCGGCGAAGCGGAGCAACCCCTTTGGCGTCACCGGGACCCTCCGGGCGCCGGCGACGCTGATGGTGTTGTGGGCACCCGGCTCGTAGAGCAGTCCCGAGTGGCTGTAGGTCACCGCATCCACCACCTGCCACCCCTCGCGCCAGAGCGTGAAGCCGCCGGTGTCGTGGTGGGCGTGCCCCTGGTCGATCCTCGAGGCACCCGACACCATGAGCGCGGTCGCATGCGGGTCCCAGCCGCTCCGGATCGAGACGAAGTTGTCCCCCTTGGCCCAGTAGGCGAGGGGCAGCGCGCTCTGGGGCCGGGCCGGGATGTCCAGCTTGAAGACCAGGTCGCGCCAGAGCACCTGCGGGTAGGCGAACCCGGTGCGGTAGTTCGGCACGACGTGCTCCAGGTACCATTGCCCGGCCGCCCGGGCGTCGGAGTCGGCGAGCCAGTAGACCATCTGCTGCACGTACTGGCGGTCATAGGGGTTGGCGGCCATGTCGGACACGCGCGCCATGTCGCCGGCCGGATAGAGGTAGGCGTTGCCGGGCTGGAGCTGGTAGTGCGCGTAGCGCAGCGCCGCCGGGAAGTAGTCGCTCGCCTGGAACCCGTTGCCGATGCCGGCCGCCGCGACGAGCGAGAGGAGGTCGGCGAGGCGCCCCTTCGAGCCCTCGCCGTAGTTGGTGCCCTCGATCCACCCGCCACCCGGGCAGCGCTCGGCGACGTAGGCGAGCTCCTCCTCGATCCCCCTGGCCACCATGTCGAGGTACTTGGGCGCGCTCGCGTGACCGACCGCGTGCAGGGCGAGACCGGCCCACGCCGTCCCGAGGAGGAAGGAGATGTGGTAGTTGCTGCCCGGGTCCTTCAGGCCCCAGCCCGAGCCGCGGTTGTGGAACCAGAGCTCGTCGGTCCACCTGTCGAGGTAGCTGGCGATGTCGCCGCGCAGGGGCGGGTCCAGGAGCGACCCGCAGTGGTTGAGCACCGTCGCCAGCGCCCCCATGATGCCAGCGTAGTCGTAGTAGCTGTCGCGGCGCGGGTCCGCCGCGCCCATGATCCGGCGGGCCTCGGCGGCGAGGGACTCGCAGTAGCGGCGGTCGCCCGTCGCCAGGTAGACGACCGCCACGTTCATCAGGCTGCTGTCTCCGAAGGCGACCTTCCCGAGGTTGGTGTCGACGTTGGCCTTGAGCGCTCGCCACTCGGGCGTTCTCGCCTCGGCGGCGGCTCGCATGGCCGCGAGGCGCCCGGGGGGGATCATGAGGGGTCCGGCGTTTGCCGGCAGCCGCGCCGCGACCTGGCCACCCGGCGCCGGCGTGGAGGCGGCCGAGCCGCGGCTGCAGCCGCACGCGAGGGCGAGGAGACCGAGCGTCAACCGGCACACGCGCTGTGGTCTCGAGGCCACCCAGGCGGTACCCTAGCATCCGACCGCCGTGAGCCGCCAGCGAGCCCCGGCTGTCATCTGCTAGAGTTCGCCGACCGAGGAGATCCGCGCCACCGTGCCGCGCCCGCGCTTCCGGCGTCACCGAGCCGCGCTCGCCGCCCGGACGATCGCCCTCCTCGCGATCAGCGCGGCCCGGCCGGCGGCGGCCGAAACGGCGATCCAGCTCGACGGGACCGCCAACCTCGGCTACAGCGAGGTCACGGGCAACCCCTCGAGCTCCCAGCTCTACACCGAGGTCCGCCCGGGCCTGGCCCTCCAGTTCGGGTCCCCGCGGCTGGTGTGGCGCACCGGCTACGTGTTCTCGGGCAGCTTCACCATCGATGGCTCGGGCCCCAGCTCCTACTCCAACGCAGTGGACCTCTCCCTCGCGGCACAGCTCACCAGCCGCAGCACCCTCACCCTGAGCGCCAGCGCCACCCAGGGCGGCACCGCCTTCCAGCTGAGCCAGCGGGCGCTGGAGACGAGCCAGCCCGGCTTCCGCGCCGCCGGGAACCCGGACCTGGTCTCGGCGACGCTCACGGAGGCGCTGGGCTGGGAGGCGGCGCCGGCCTTCCGCGTGAGACAGGGCCTGGCCGCGACGGCGAGCGCACCCCAGGACGCGCTCGACCTGTACAGCGCCTCGGCCATCGGGACCCTGGGGCTCGATCGCCTCTTCCAGGAGGACGCCATCGGCATCGAGCTCCGCCCCAGCGTGTCCGTGCTCTGCGCCCCCGACGGCCAGCACTACCTGAACACCACGAACGCGCTCCTGGGCAGCTGGAACCACGACTTCGATCCGAGCTGGAACGGGCAGGCCACGGCCGGCGTCGAGCAGGTGCTCACGTTCGCGGGCAGCTATCCGCTGGCCGTGGTTCCCACCGGCAGCCTGACCGCGCGGTACCTGGCGGCCAGCGGGGCCGGCACGCTCACGTACACCCACGGTGCAACGACCAACCTCCAGACGGGCACGGTGTCCATGAGCGACGCGGTGGTGGCGCGGGGAATCTTCAGCTTCGACCCGGTGGAGCCGCGCGTGCTGGGGATCTCCGCTGGCTTCGCGCACGCCCGGCCGCTGGGCCAGGCGGCCTCCCAGGTGGCCGCGGGAACGGGCAACGCGGTGCAGGGCGACGTCCGGCTCCTCTGGGGCCTGGGGAGCTGGGTCCTGGCCACCGCCACCTACAGCGCGGCCTACCAGTTCGGCCAGGGGGGCGGGCTGGCCCCGTCGCTGGCCCAGGTGGTCCTCGTCGGCATCACGGTCCGCTATGCCAGCGACCGGCAGACGCCGCCCGTTCCCACCCTCGGGGGGCGAGTCGACGGAAGCGATGCCGTGCCGTTCCCCGGAAGCCGATGAGCGACGACCGCGCGACCGCCGGGCTGCACGTCGCCCACATCCTGTCGTCGTTCGACATGGGGGGCCAGGAGCGGGTGGCCCTCGATCTCGTGGCCCACCAGGTCCGGGCCGGCTACCGGGTGACGGCGCTGTCCCTGGCGCCCCCGCCCGACGGCCCGATGGCCGCCGAGTTCCGCGCCGCGGGCGGCGGAACGGACCGGGTGGCGCGGTCCAGGCCGGGAGTCGACCCGCTCCTCGTCGTCCGCCTGGCCCGATGGCTCCGCCGGAATGGCGTCGACCTGGCGCACACGCACAACCGCATGGCGCTCATCTACGGAGCGCCGGCGGGGTGGCTCGCCGGCGCGGCGGTCGTGCACACCAAGCACGGCACCAACCCGAAAGGGGGCACGCGGCTGGCCGCGGCGAGGCTGGCAGCGCGGTGCGTCGATGCCTTCGTTGCCGTCTCGCCCGAGATCGCCGAGCTCGCGAGGCGCAGGCGTGAGGTCGACGAGCGGCGGCTCTCGGTCATCCCCAACGGCATCGAGCTGGGCCATTTCCACCCCGCGCCGGCTGCCCGCGAGCGGGTCCGCCGGGAGCTGGGAATCGACGCGGCGAGCTGGGTGGTGGGCACGGTGGGTCGAATCGCCGTCGAGAAGAACCAGGCGCTGCTCCTCCGGGCCGTGGCGCCCCTCCTGGGGCCCAGGACCCGCCTCCTGGTGGCCGGGGACGGACCGCTCCTGGGGCCGCTGTCGGAGCTGGCGACTGCCCTCGGAATCGCGGCCTTCGTGCACCTCCTCGGGGCCAGGCGCGACGTGCCGGACGTGCTGAACGCCCTCGACGCGTTCGCGCTGTGCTCGAACACCGAGGGCCTGCCGCTGGTGCTGCCCGAGGCGATGGCCACGGGCCTGCCCGTGGTCTCGACCAGCGTCGGCGGCATCCCCACCGTGATCGACGAGGGCCGGAGCGGGTTCCTCGTCCCCGTGGGGGACGAGGAGGCGCTGCGCCAGCGGGTGGCGCGGCTGCACGCCGACCCCGAGCTGGGCCGCGCCCTGGGGAGCCGGGCGCGCGCCGCCGCAATGGAGCGCTTCTCGGCCGAGCGGATGCGGCGCGGCTACCTCGAGCTCTACCAGCGCGTCCTGTCCCGCCGGCCGCGGACGAGATCGCGCCCTTGAATACGTGTTACGGTGCGTCGACCTCGGATGTGCGGCATCGTCGGCCAGTACAACTTCGGCAGTCCGGCCGGCGCCGACGTGGCCGAGCGCGACAGGGCCCGCGTCCTGCGGATGAGGGACAGCATCGCCCACCGCGGCCCGGACGACAGCGGCCTGTGGCAGAGCGCGGACGGCCGGCTGGTCCTGGGGCACCGGCGGCTCAGCATCGTCGACGTCAGCGCCGCCGGGCACCAGCCGATGGCCAACGAGGACGGCACCGTCTGGATCACCTTCAACGGCGAGATCTACAACCACGCCGAGGTCCGCCGCAGCCTGCGCCTGGACGATCGCCACCGGTTCCGCTCCCGCACGGACACCGAGGTGATCGTCCACCTCTACGAGGAACGGCAGCTCGGCGTCCTGGATGCCATCGACGGGATGTTCGCCATCGGCCTGTGGGATGCGACCCGGCAGCGGCTGCTGCTGGCGCGGGACCGGATGGGCAAGAAGCCCATCTACTACACCATCGCCGCCGGCCGGCTGCTGTTCGCCTCCGAGGTCAAGGCGCTGCTGGAGCACCCCGACGTCGCCCGGCGACTCGACCTCACCGCCCTGAACCAGTACCTCACCTTCTCGAACGTCCCGGAGCCGCGGACCTTGTTCGAGGGGATCCGGAAGGTACCCGCTGGTCACTACCTGGTCTGCGACCGACACGGCTCGGTCGCGGTCGAGCGCTACTGGTCGCCGCTCGACGGCAGCGCGTGGACGGCACCGGGCGATCGCCGCGAGGCCGTGGAGCGGGTTCGCGACCTCGTCCAGGAGGCGGTGCGGAAGCGGCTCATGGCCGACGTCCCGGTCGCCGCCTTCCTCAGCGGCGGAGTCGACTCTTCCACCAACGTGGCCCTGATGAGCCGCCTGGCGTCGGCGCCGCTCCAGACGTTCACCGTCGAGTTCACCGGGTTCGGGCCGGCCGAGAACTTCCACGACGTCCCGTACGCGCGGCAGGTCGCCTCGATGTTCGGCTGCCGCCACACCGAGGTCCAGGTCACGGCGCGCGAGGCAACCGAGTTCCTGTCCCAGATGGTCCAGAAGCAGGACGAACCCCTCGGCGATCCCGCCTGCCTGCCGATGCACTTCGTCTCGCGCGCGGCCCACCAGGCCGGGATCAAGGTGGTGCTCGTCGGCGAGGGGAGCGACGAGGTCTTCTGCGGCTATCCGGAGTTCCCCGCGCTGCTGCGGACCTTCAACGGACCGTGGGCGCTGCTCAGGAAGCTCCCGCGGGTGCTGCGGCGCGCGGTGAAGGCCGGCGCCGAGCTGGCCGGCGCCCCCGGCGGGCGCGTCGACGTCCTGCGGCGCGCCGCCGAGGACGAGCCGCTCTACATGGGCCTGGACGTGGTGTTCTTCGACTGGGAGAAGGCCCGGCTCTACACCGCGGCGGGGCGGCGCGCCATGCCCCACAGGGCCGCCGACACCGTCGGCGACTACTACCGGGAGATCCGGGAGCGGCGGCCGGGCGCGGACTTCAGCCAGCAGATGTCCTACGTCGAGCTGCGCAACCGGCTCCCCGAGCTGCTCCTCATGCGCGTCGACAAGTTCTCGATGGCGCACTCCCTCGAGGCCCGCGCGCCCTTCCTCGACCACCAGCTCGCCACCTACGCCCTGTCGCTGCCGGCCTCCATGAAGATGGACGGGACCCGCACCAAGGCGGTGCTGAAGGACGCCGCCCACGCATGGCTCCCCCGCGAGGTCGTGGAGCGCCCGAAGCAGGGCTTCCGGGTGCCCCTGCCCGCCTGGCTGCGCGGCGAGCTGGCGGCATGGGCCGGGGATCTCCTGCGCCGCTCCCCGCTCCGCGAGCTCGGCATCCTCGATTTCGACCACATCCTCGAGCTCTGGCGGCGCCACCGCGAGGGGCGGGCCGATCACTCCTTCGACCTGTGGTGCCTGATCAACCTCTCGGGCTGGTACGAGCACTGGCTGGCCTCGTGAGCGAACGCACCGCCACCGGGCCGCGAGGCGTGCTCTACGTCCTGGAGACCCTGGGCCTCTCCGGCCGAACCAAGGGCATCATCGACGTGGCGCTCCACGTCGATCCCCGCCGCTTCCGTCCGGTCTTCTGCTCGCTGGGAGCCGAGTCGAGCCCGCTGGCCGATCGCCTCCGCGAGCGCGGCATCCCCATCGAGGTGCTGTCCCTCCGGCCGGGTCTCCGGCCGGAGGTGGTGTGGAGGCTGGGCTCGCTCATCCGGCGCCACGGGGTGAAGGTCGTCCACGCGGTCAACGTGCGGCCCCTGCTCCATGCCGGGCTGGCGGCGCGGCTCTCCGGCATCCGGGCCACCGTCGGGTCCCTGAGCGCGTTCGCCTGCCAGGTGCCGGACCGCGAGTACCGCTTCCTGCCCCAGGAGCTCGCGAACCGCGGGCGGCGCCATGCGCTGCGCAACCAGGTGGCGTGCGGACTCATGCGCCACGTGGTGGTGGTGTCGGACGAGCTCGGGGAGCGCTTCTGCCGCTTCACCGCCGAGGCCGGCGGCCCCCTCTCCCTGCTCGGCTACCAGGCGCTCCGGCGCAGGATGCGCACCATCGCCTACGGCATCGACCTCGCGCCGTATCGGGCCGTGGCAGCCGGGGAGGTGGCGGCGCTGCGGGCCCGGGTCGGCGCCGGCCCCGACACCGTGCTGCTGGGCAGCGTGGGACGGCTGGTCGAGCAGAAGGACTACCCGACACAGCTGCGCGCCTTCGCCCTGGCGGCGCGCGCCGAGCCGAGACTCCGCATGGTCATCGCCGGCGACGGCCCCCTCCGCGGCACCATCGAGGCGCAGGCCGCCGAGCTCGGCGTCGCCGATCGGGTCGTGCTCCTCGGGCACTGGACGCGCGTGGCGGAGCTCCTCCGCGCCCTCGACGTCTTCGTGCTGGCGTCGAAGTTCGAGCCCTACGGCGTGGCACTGCTCGAGGCGAAGTGCTCCGGCACGGCCATCGTGGCGACGGCGGTCAACGAGATCCCCACGCTGCTCGAGGATGGCGTGACCGGCCTCTTGGTGCCCGGGGAATCGCCGGAGCAGATGGCCAGGGCCTTCACCCGCCTGGCGCAGGACGTCGGCCTCCGCCAGGCGCTCGGGGAGAGAGCGCGCGCGGAGGCCTGGCGGAGGCACAGCATCGAGGCCGCGGCCGGCGCCTACCAGGCGCTGTACGATGGCGCCCCTTCGTGAGCCGAGGGCCCATGTCGGCAATCTGTGGAATGATCGGAACGTACGCGCGGCGGGAGACCGCCGACGCGGAGATGGCCTCCATGCTCGAGGCGCTGGCCTTCCGCGCCCCCGACGGCATGGCCACGTGGCGAGACCCCGAGGGCGCGGCCCGTCTCGGGTTCCGCTGGCTGCGCACCCGCCCCGGGGAGTCGAGCCCCGGCGTCGCCACCACCCCCGGCGAGACCATGGCCCTGGCCTGCGACGGCCACGTGTTCGATGACGAGGGGTCGCAGGGCCCATTGCCGCTCCTGGACCGGTTCGCGGCCGGTGGTCCCGACGGGTGGCGCCACCTCGACGCGCAGTTCGCCCTCGCGATCTGGGACCGCCGGCGCCGCCGCCTGACGCTGGCGCGCGATCCCCTCGGCATCCGCTTCCTCTACTACTTCTCCTCCGCCGACGGGGCGGTCTTCGCCTCCGAGATCAAGGCGTTGCTCGCCCATCCGTCGGCGCCCCGCGGCTACGACGAGGTTGCGCTCGTCCAGTACCTCTGCTTCCTCAACGCCCCGGGGCCACGCACCCTCTTCGCCGGCATCCGGCGCGTGCCCGCCGGAGCGGCGGTCGAGCTCACGCCCGAAGGTGCCGCCAGCGACCACCGCTACTGGGATCTCCTCGATGCCCCCGTCGACGAGCGCGACGACGAGGACTACTACGTGGCCCGGACCCACGAGCTGCACCAGGCGTCCGTCCGCCGGCGCACCGTGCCCGGCCCCATGGGTGCCCTGCTCTCCGGCGGCAACGATTCCAGCGCCAACGTGAGCCTCCTCTCCCGCGGCGGAGCCGAGCCGCTCCACACCTTCACGGTCGGCCTCGCGGACTTCGAGGGAGACGCGAAGTACAACGACCTCCACTATGCGCGGCGGGTGGCGGAGTATGCCGGGACCCGGCACCACGAGGCCCTGCTGTCGACGGACGAGTTCCTGGCGACCATCCCGGAGACCATCGAGGCCCAGGACGACCTGGTCTCCGAGCCCTCCAGCGTCTTCCTGTTCCGGGCGCTGCGCCTGGCCCAGGCGGAGGGCCTGCGCGTGGTGGTCACCGGCGAGGCGAACGACGAGCTCTGCTGCGGCCACGCCGGGATGGTGGAGATACGCGACGGCCACGCCGCCCGCTGGAAGCCCCTCATGCGCCTCCCCCGGCTGGCGCGGCGAGCGGCGGCGGCCCTGGCGCCGCTGCTCGCGCCGCGGCGCCACGACGTCCTGCGACGCGCGGCCGACGACGGCGAGTACTTCTGGAGCTACGAGGTGGCGTGGCCCGAGACGGAGCTTCCCGGCCTGGTCCCGCCCGACCTCTGGGCCCGCTGCCGGGGCGAGCTTCCCTCGACGATCGTGGCCCGCAACCGGAGGCGCGTCGACGCCAGCGCCCACGGCCGGCGCGACTACCTCAACTACGTGATCTACGCGATGATGCAGGACAACTACTTCGGGAACCTGATGCTCTCGAAGCTCGACCTGCTGTCGTCGCGCCTGGCGCTGGAGCCCCGCTGCCCCTACACCGCGCCTGCCTACGCGCACTGGGTCTACAACGTTCCCGCGACCTTCAAGTCGCGCGATGGATGGGTGAAGCACTTCTTCAAGAAGTCGATAGAGGGCGTCCTTCCCCACGACATCGTCTACCGGCCCAAGCAGGGCTTCCGCACCCCGGTGGTGGAGCTGTTCGCGGGCCGGCTCGGCGACTGGGCGCGCCCGGTGCTCCTGGAGACCGGCTTCACCAGGCTGGGGATCCTGCGGCGCGACGCCCTGGCCGCCCTTCTCGACCAGCACCGCCGGCGCGAGCGCGACCACAGCAACAAGCTGTGGACGGCGATGGTGCTCAACCTGTGGTACGTTCGCTGGCTGGGTTGAGGCGCCGCGATGTCGCGCTCCCGCTTGGCTGCTGTCCTCGCGACCGGCGCCGCCGCCTGCATCGGCCTGCTCGGATGCGTCTGGTACCTGTACCCGCAGTGCTCCGACCAGATCCGCAACGGCAGCGAGACCGACGTCGACTGCGGAGGAGCGTGCGCGCCCTGCGCCATCGGTCTCGCCTGCCGTTCGGGGGTCGATTGCGCCAACGGCAATTGCGTGGGCGAGAGGTGCACGCCGCTGCCCTGCTTCAACGGCGTCCGGGACGGCGCCGAGACCGACGTGGACTGCGGTGGCGGAACGTGCCGGAGGTGTGCCGGCGCCAGGCACTGCCTTTCCAACGGCGACTGCTTCAGCGGGACGTGCGAGCCGGGCACCAGCACCTGCTCGTCGCTGCGCACGGTCTCGTTCGCCCCCGCGGTGTCGTACCCCGCCGGCTCCAAGACCTACGCCCTGTTCTCGGGGGATCTCAATGGCGACGGGCTCGTCGACCTCGCGGCAGCCAACGAGGAGGGCGACTCGATCTCGGTGTTCCTCAACGGGGGCGGCGGGACGTTCCAGCGCGGGGCCACCGACTTCGCCACCGGAGCGTATCCGACCGGGGGAGCCATCGCCGACTTCAACCGCGACGGCGTGGCGGACATCGCGACCGCCAACTACCACGGCAATTCCGTGAGCATCCTGCTGGGCGTGGGTGACGGCACCTTCCTTCCCGCTGCTCACTATCCCACCGCCAGCGGGGCGGAGACGTCGAACCTCGCCCTGGGCGACCTGGACGGGGACGGCTACCTGGACGTCGTCGCCACCAACCCCGCCACCGGCTCCGTGAGCCAGCTCATGGGCCTCCCCGATGGGACGCTGGGGCCCGCGCGGAACGTGCCGGTCGGCACGGGGATCTCCGCGCCCTTCTCGGCGGCGATCGGCGACTTCGACGGCGATGGGAAGAACGACCTGGCGATCGCGGAGATGATCGGCCGCACCATCGTGGTGCGGCTCGGAAACGGCGATGGGACCTTCGGTCCCGAGGTTGCGTTCCCCGTGGGCGGAACGCCCGCGTACATCCTCATCGCCCACGACGTCAACCTCGACGGCAAGCTCGACCTGGTCTGCGCCAACCGCGGCAGCGACGACGTCAGCGTCCTCCTCGGTCGCGGCGACGGGACGTTCCTCGACCCCATCGTCTCCAGCACGGGCGCCGGCACCGGCCCCTACTCGGTCGCGGTGGCCGACTTCAACCTCGACGGCGTCCCGGACCTGGTCACCGCCAACTTCATGAGCGGCACCGCCAGCGTCCTCCTCGGCATCGGCGACGGAAGCTTCGAGGCGCCGCTCGACGCCGGCGCGATGGGGAACTTCACCTACGGCGTGGTCGCCGGCGACTTCGATGGCGACGGCAAGCCCGACCTCGCCGCCTGCAATGCGGTCTCCAACGACGTCGCCGTCAAGCTGAACACCTCCAACTGACGGCGGAGTCAGGGCCGGAGGCGGTTGCGGACCGCCCGCCAGGCGACCTGGACCACCCAGCGCACCATCGACACGTCGCTGCCGGTGGCGCTGCGCAGCATCCGCCACAGGAGCCTGCCATCCCGCGCGTAGAGGGCGCGCATGGCCATGTCGACGTGGACCTCGCGCAGTGCGGCCCGGCTCCGTCGCCGGTCGCGGAAGACGGGCAGGAAGTCGCGATAGACGCGGGAGGCCTCCCTCCAGAAGACCGCCGTGCTCCGCGAGAGCCCGTCCCCCTGGATGCGCCGGACGAGCAGGGGGTCGGGAACGCAGTGGAACTTCCCGTTGTCGAAGCAGAACCGCAGGAACAGGTCGAGATCCTCGCAGCAGCGCTTGGTGGGGTCGAACAGCCCGCACTCCAGGAGGGCCTGCTTCTGCATCATCGCCGCCGAGGGGAAGATCGGGCACGGGAATTCCAGGAAATCGTCGAAGGTGACCTCCTTCTTGCGCGACACCGCCTCCTTCCCCTCGGGGGTCACCGTCCTCAGGCCGCAGTGGACGGCGCGACAATCGGCGTTGGCCGCCACGACCGCCGCCTGGAGCTCCAGCTTGCGCGGATCCCAGAGGTCGTCGCAGTCGAGGAAGGCGATCCACTCCCCCTGGGCGCGGGCAATGCCCGCGTTCCTGGCCACCGAGGGACCGCGGTTCCTCGGCAGGTGGATGACGACGCAGTCGGGCGCCGCGCGATCCAGGGCCGCCGCCTCCTCCGGTCGGGAGCCGTCGTCCACCACGATGATCTCGAGAGGGGCGAGCGTCTGCGCTCGCACCGACGCCAGCGCCTCGCCGATGAAGCGCGACCCGTTGTAGTAGGGAATCACGACCGAGATCGAATGCGACATTCCCCCCCCTGATCGAGTGGTGCCGGCCCCGCGCCCGCGGGCAGCCCCCCGGGCCCCGCCGGGGAGGGCACGGCGGACCGAACCAGGGCCGAGCGCACCCCGTCGATGATCTCCCGGGAGGAGGAGGGGAAGATCACCAGCACCCCTCCCAGGTACACGGCGCCGCCGAGCGCGACCTCGATGAGGAGCCGCGCCGCCGGCGGCAGGCCGAGCAAGGGGGGCCGCAGGAGCACGATGGCGGCCGCCATGGCGACGCAGACGACGAGGGGCCTGGCCAGCGGCAGGAGGAAGCTGGACATGGGGATGCCATCGAGCCTGCGCACCATCCACATCCCGAGCAGCGTCCGCAGGACGAACACGGCGCCCACCGAGCCGCACGTCCAGGTCGTCCCGATGCGGCCCACGGTCGAGATCGCGCCGATCAGGGCGACGAAGCTCAGCCACTCCAGCCAGAGGACGACGCGCGGCCGCTGGCAGGCGTACAGGTACGAGGTGAGCAGGAGCGCCACCGGGCGCGCCGCCGAGAGGACCGAGAGGACCAGCAGCATCGTGCCGATGCCGGGCCACCGCTGGTCGAAGAACGTCTGCACCACGGTCGGCGCCACGGCCGCCAGGCCGAATGCCAGCGGGAACATGACCAGCGAGATCCCCGCGCACGCGCGCACCAGCGCTGCCGCGCGCTCCTCGCGCCCCATGTGCGGGAACGATGCGCCGACGACGTCGCCTATCTGCTCCCCGATCGCCACCGCCGGAGTGTCGGCGAGGTTGTAGGCGTAGTTGTATGCCCCCATCACCCCGGGACCGAAATACCGGCTCACCAGCAGGTTGTCCAGGCGCCGCATGGCGAAGGTCGGGATCGAGGCCATCGAGACGTTCACGCCATACCCGACGATCCGGGCCATCGTCGCCAGGCGCAAGCGGTGGGGCTCGAGCCACTCGCGCCACTCGACGGCCGGGACGAGGGCCGCGAATCGCAGCGACGACCGCGCCAGGTTGCCCCAGGCGATGGCCACTGCGCCGGCGCCGAGAGCTGCCCCGGCGAGGGACACGCCGGTATAGGCCAGGTCGGCGAACGCGCCCGCGAGCGAGATGCGGCGGAATCGCAGCTGGCGGACCAGCATCCGCTCGGGCAGGTACACGACCCGGTCCAGCAGCGTGCTCAGGACGAAGAGCGGCACGAAGCGCTCGAGCCCGGGCGCGCCGGACCAGGCCCCGATGGGGCCGCTCAGCCCCCACAGGACGGCCAGGGCGGCGACGCCGGTGGCGAGGAACCAGCAGGTCGCGTGGAAGACCTCGGCGCGCGAGACGTCGGGGGTCGACACCAGGAAGATCCCGACGCCGAAGGTGGTCAGGCTGCCGGCCGCCATGGTCGCGATCCCCGCGGCCGCGACCTCACCGTACTCCGCCGGCGCCAGGTAGCGCACCAGGATCAGCGTCCCCACCAGCCCCACCGCGCGGGAGCCGAGGCTCGTGGGCAACGTCCAGGCGATGCCGCGGATCGTCCGATGGGCCAGGCTCGAGGCCATCGCGCTCACCAGCCCATCTTCAATCCGGTGTAGCCCGCGAGCGCGACCAGGAGCGCGACGTCGACCAGCGCCACGATCCCGATGTCGCGCAGGCCGAAGGAGACCCGGAAGCCCGGGTCGTGGCGCCGGATTGCCTGCCACAGCACGCCCGTCAGCCCGACGTAGATCCAGAGCACGTCCTTGTACGCGTAGGAGAGGAACAGGATCCCCACGATCAGGCCCGCCATCGAGGCAAGGAGAGCGAGCGCCCATGACCGCGCGACCGGCGCCACCTCGGTGCGCAGGGCCTGGAAGGAGATCTTCAGCGCCAGGTAGAGGATCGAGCTCCAGAGCAACATCCCCATCAGGCCGAGCTCGGCCGCCGCCAGGACGAAGCTGTTGTGCGCGGTCAGGTAGTGGTGCTCGGTGAACTGGCCCTGGCCCACGCCGAAGCCGGGCGAGGCCACCACCAGGTGCAGCCCGACCCACCAGCACTCGATCCGCTCCATCGTGGATGCCTCGCCGCCCGAGCGTCCGCCGACGATGAGGATCGGCAGCGCGAGCAGGACGCCGATGACGAGGCCACGCCTCGCGCCGACCCGGTTGACGAAGTAGACGGCGAGCACGGTCAGGAAGACGAGCTGACCCCCGCGAGACCCCGTGAAGTACACGCACAGGCCCACCATCCCGCCGGTCACCACGACGAGGAGCAGGCGCGCGAGCGAGCGGCGTCGGTCGAGGAACGCGAACGCGAAGGGCAGGGCGATGCCGAGGGCCAGCGCCAGCTCGTTCGGATCCTGGAGGGTGCCTCGGTAGCGCACCCGCCCGTGGTCCGACTGGGTGCCCATCAGGCCGACCTTCTCGCAGACGTAGTCGGCGCCCGGCTCCGCGTCCTCGCGCTCGCACACGTTGCGGTCGGCCTCGGTGCACGGCCGGCCGTCGTAGAGGTAGACGAGCTGGCCCCCCTTCAGCGCCACGCGATGGCAGCCGAACGGCGCCAGCCCCTGCTCGACGCCCAGCGCGGCCAGCGCGACGCAGATGGCGAGCAGGACGGCACACACCACCTCCAGCATGCGGAAGCTCTGCACGCCGTGGGCGAGGAGCGCGTAGATCGCCACCGGGGTCAGGAGCGCAGGGGCGCGCAGGAGCAGCTGGTCGGGCGCACGCACCACCAGCGTGACCAGGCACCAGGCGAAGAAGAGGACGGTCAGGGCCAGGTGCGGCGCCGGCTGCGGCCGGGACAGGCCGAGACGCAGGTCGAGGACCAAGCCCAGCACCGCGATCCCGGCGGCGATGTGGAGCAGCGGAACCGTGAACAGGACCGGGAAGTACTCCTGCGGTCGCAGGTAATCGACGAGGATCAGCGCCAGCAGCCCGGGTACCGCGAACATGCTAGCTGGCCACGGGCGGCGGAGGGACCACGTGGTCGCGGTACCGGGAGGGATCGCCGCTCGCGCCCTCCATGGCGGCGACCGCGACGTTGTACATCTCGCGCGCCGACAGGTAGTGGAGGATCCAGCGGCGCCCGTCGTTGTAGCGGGCTGCCAGGTACTGGTGCAGGCGCCGCCCCTCGGGGCCCAGGAGCAGGGCGGCGTTCCTCTCGGGGGCACCGTGGGTGTGCACCTTGACGAAGACCCATTCCGGCCGGCCCTCCACGTGGATGTCCTGCGCGACCCAGGTGTCGACGCGGGCGGGGTCCGGCGGGTCGCGGGCGTCGAGCGCCGCGGACTCGATGCGAACCGCGACGCGGCCGGCGCGGCGGGCCAGCGCAATCGGGCCCTGGATGATGAGCACGCGGTCGCGGCGGACGTCGCCGACGCGCGCGCGCTCGCCCCGCTCGTGGGCGCGCCGTTGCGCCAGGTCTCCCACGGGCCAGTAGATCTGGTTGACGATGTTCGGCTGGGTCTCGTCGGGGGCCGAGGGGAAGGTGAAGTCGGCGTAGCACCCCGCGTCGAAGAGCACGGGCAGCTCGGCGTCGACACCGCACCAGCGGCCGTCGCGCCGGGCGTTGGCCAGGCACCAGTTGCCGTGGATGAAGGCCCAGCGCGGCTTGCCGGCGGCATCCCGGGAGATGTGGCCGTGACGGCCGAAGTCGGCGATCGCCTGGTCGAGGCTCCGTCGCAGCGTGGCCGCGGTGTCGCCGTCGTGATGGAGGTGGACCTCGACCTCCCCGAGGCCCCCGCGTGCCAGGCGGGCGAGGGGTTCCAGGTACTCGGGTGCGTACTGCTCGCCCGGATAGAAGAAGCTGTGCCGGGGGGGGCGGCCGTCCGCGTCGCGGAACTCCCCCAAGCTCGCCGGGTACCCTTCGGACCAGGCGCGCACCCGCTCGCGCCCCTGGGCCGGGGGCGCGCCCTTCCACAGGGGCTCGAAGTGGTCGCACAGGGCGAACAGGAGGTGGCGCGGACCGGGCGGGCGCCGGCGGAGTGCACGCCGCGCCAGGTCGACGGCATAGCCGCCGAGCCACCTGTGCAGGTTCTTGGCCTGGAGACGCGTGAGCACCGCCCGGACCATGCGAGGAATCACAGCCCCGTCAGCAGCACGCCGAGGCTGCGCCCTTCCGGAAGACCGCGGGTCCGGCGCTGGATCTGGCGCGCGGTGGTGATGCCGCTGCGCGCCACCAGGACCACGGCGTCGAGGAGCCCGATGGCGTCGAGGTCCTCGCCGAGGTGATCGAGGCCCGTGAGATCGACCACCAGGTGGTCGAAGGTGGCCGCCTGGCCGAGGAAGAAGCCTCGCAGCTGGTCGAGCACCGCGCCGGCATGGCGGGTGCGCGGCGCGAGCACGGCCAGGTTGCCGAAGAGCCAGCTCGTGGCCAGGGGCGTACCGTCGGGAAGAGCGCCCTCGACCAGGGCGCGCGCACACGCCCAGCTGCCGCTGGCATCCACCACCCCGACCGGGCCGGCGCTCCGCTCGGCGAGCGCGCTTCCCAGCTCGATCGCGACCGCGGGCACGGCGACGTCGTCACCGGCCGGTGCCAGGCCGATGC
>DATIFE010000150.1:0-26588 GCA_035455425.1 Anaeromyxobacteraceae bacterium
GGCCTGGGCGTCGGCCTGGGCCCTGGCCTCCGCGTCCGCCTTGGCCTTCGCCTCGGCCTCGGCGCGGGCCCTGTCCTCGGCCTCGGCCCGGGCCGCCGCCTCGGCGAGCGCCTGGGCCTCCGGGACCGCGGGCTGCGCCCGGGCCACGCCGGCGCCGCCGGCGGCGGGCCTCGCGATCCGCACCACCAGCGAGGTGCCCGCGGTCTGCACGTCGGGCGGGTCCACCTCGCGGTTGAAGGCCACCATCACCCGGGCGATGGAGGTCTCGGCGCTCCCGTAGGAGAGGTTCTTGACCAGGTTGATGGTGTCGTCGCCGATGACGATGTCCTCGGGGACGTTCTGGAACTGGCTCTCCGAGAGGTCGATGACGAAGCGCGGCGGGTCGGTCATCGAGAAGGTGGTGAAGCTGGGCGGCCGGTTCCCCTCGATGGTGACCAGGATCGTTGCGCCCTCGTCCTTCACCTCCACCTTGGAGATGACGTTGAGGTCCACCGCCCGCGCCGGGACGGCCAGGGCGGCGAGGGCGGCGGCGGAAAAGGCGAGTCCGATACGCATGGTGCGCTCCAGGGGAGAGACCGCGCCGAGGATAGCACGCGGGGATGGGCCTCCGAAGAAACCGCCCCGGGGGCGCCGCGCGATTGCGGCCGATTGCGCCCGGCCTCGTATCTCAGCCGGCGAGCAGCGCCCTCGCCTCGCCCACCAGGTAGAGCGAGCCGGCCACCCCGACCACCGCGCCGTCGGCCGCCCGGGCGCGGGCGCACGCCAGGGCCTCGGGCAGCGACGCGTGCTCGTCGGCTCGCGGCGCGCAGGCGGCGGCCAGGGCGCGGTAGCTCGCCGGCGCGCGGGCCCGCGGGCTCGCCGGCGCCGCGAGGTGCAGCCCCCGGACCGCCGGGCCGAGGGCCCGCAGCATCCCCTCGTGGTCCTTGTCGGCCAGCACGCCGAAGACCAGCTCCACCGGCCGCCCCGGGTAGAGGACCGGGAGCGCCGCCGCCAGCGCCCGGGCGCCGTCGGGGTTGTGGGCGCCGTCGAGCACCACGCCCCCGATCTCCTCGAGCCTCCCCGGCCACCGGGCCTCGGCGATCCCCCTGGCCACCGCCTGCTCCGGGACCGGGAGGCCGGCGGCGTCGAGGAGCCGCAGCGCCGCCGCCGCCAGCGCCGCGTTGCCCACCTGGTGCGGGCCGCGCAGCGAGATGGGGCCGTCCCAGGCGGCCGGCGCCACCGAGAACGGCGCCCCGCGCCGCTCCGCCTCGGCCCGCAGCGCCGCCAGCGCCTCGGGCGGCTGGGCGGCGGTCGACACCGCCGGCACGCCCGGCTTGAAGATGCCCGCCTTCTCGCGGGCGATGGCCTCGAGCGTGTCGCCGAGCAGCTCCACGTGGTCGAGCCCGATGCGGCTCACGGCGCAGGCCAGCGGCTGGACCGCGTTGGTGGCGTCGAAGCGCCCGCCCAGCCCCACCTCGAGCACCACGGCGCCGGCGCGCTGCCTTGCGAAGTGGACCAGGGCGGCCAGGGTGGCGAACTCGAAGTAGGTCAGCCGGTCCTCCTCGCCGCCGGCGTCGTGCCAGGCGCAGGCGCGGCGCACCTCGTCGACGGCGCGGGCCAGGTCCTGGTCGGAGATGGGCGCGCCGTCGAGGGCGATCCGCTCGTTGAAGCGGACCAGGTGGGGCGAGGTGTAGAGCCCGGTGCGGTGGCCGGCGAGCCGCAGCGCCTCGGCCGCCATGGCGCAGGCGGAGCCCTTGCCGTTGGTCCCGGCCACGTGGAGGATGCGCAGGCCGCGCTCCGGGTGGCCCAGCGCCGCCAGGCCCCGCTGCACGCGCTCCAGCCCGAACCGCATGGAGAGCGGCTGCAGCGAGTCGAGGTAGCGGTGCGGTTCGAGCATGGCGCGGGCCGGGGCGGGTGCCGGGACCCGGGGGCTGTCCCGGGCGCGCCGCGGCTAGCCCAGCAGCGTCAGGAGCTGGGCCAGCCTCTCCCGCATCTCCGGCCGCTTGACGATGGCGTCCACCATGCCGTGCTCCAGCAGGAACTCGGAGCGCTGGAAGCCCGCGGGCAGCTTCTCGCGGATGGTCTGCTCGATGACCCGGGGCCCGGCGAAGCCGATGAGCGCCTTGGGCTCGGCGATGACCACGTCGCCGAGCCAGGCGAAGCTCGCCGCCACGCCGCCGGTGGTGGGGTGCAGCATGACGGAGACGTAGGGCTTGCGGACCGAGCGGAAGCGGTGGAGCGCCGCCGAGGTCTTGGCCATCTGCATGAGCGAGAAGATCCCCTCCTGCATCCGGGCGCCGCCGGTGGAGCTGAAGACCACCGCGGGGATGCGCCGCTCCCAGGCCCGGTCGAAGACGCGCGCCACCTTCTCGCCCACCACCGAGCCCATCGAGCCCCCCATGAACTCGAAGGCGAAGCTCCCGACGGACACCGGGACGTCGCCGATCCGCGCGGCGCCGGAGACGAAGGCGTCCTTGAGCCCGGTGTTCTTGTGGGTGCTCCGGAGCCGGTCGCGGTACTTCTTCTGGTCGGCGAACCCCAGGGGGTCCTGCGGCGTGAGATCGGAGTCGAGCTCCTCGAAGCTGCCCCGGTCGCAGACCATCTCCAGGCGGCGGCGCACCGGCAGCGCCTGGTGGTCGCCGCAGGCGGGGCAGACGTTCCAGTTGCGCTCCCAGTCCTGGGTGTAGGCCACCTCGCCGCAGGCCTCGCACTTCTTCCACAGGCCCACCTCTCCCTTGGCGGGCAGCTGCGCCACCCTGCCCGCCGCGGCGGTGAGCTTCTTGTTCTTCGAGAACCAGGCCATGGTCGGCTAGAAGACGAACTCGTCTCCCATCTCCAGCACGCGGACGTTGTCGAGCCCGAGCCGCCCGAGGTCGCGCCGGAGCTCCGCGTCGTACGCCGGCTTGAGGTGATACAGATACACCGGAAAGCCGTTCCGGTTCACCTTGTCGAGCTCCCGTGCCAGCGTGTTGGGCGTGAGGTGGCCGGAGACGTCGGCCAGCCGCTGCATGGCGTTGGGGAAGCTCATCTCCACCAGCAGCGCCCCCAGCGCCTTCTCGGCGTTGACCCGCTTCCAGAAGGCGGTGGTGGGCCCGGTGTCTCCCGAGATGGCGATGCTGGCCCGGCCGTCGGAGAGCACGAAGCCCACCGACTCCACCGGGTGGTGCACCGCCACCGGGTGGACGCGGTAGCGGCCCACCCGGAAGCGCCGCCCCGGGGCGAAGGCGCGGATGCGCAGCACCGGGCTGCGCCGGCTGGGCAGGCGGGTGAAGTCCGGCCAGAGCCGGCCGTTGAAGACGTTGTCGCGCAGGGTGGCGGCGCACTCGGTGGAGGCGTGGACCACCACCGGCTTGCGCCGGCGGCCGATGAGCAGGTCGGCGGCCAGCGGCACGTCCTTGACGTGGTCGAAGTGGCTGTGGGTCAGGACGATGTCGTCCACCTTGAGCAGGTCCGCCAGCGGGAGCGTGCCGGTGAGCGCGCCGGCGTCGATGGCGAGCCTGCCGTCCACCAGGAAGCAGGTGGTGCGGTGGCTCGGGAGCTCGCCGCCGGAGCAGCCCAGGACCTGGAACCTCACGCGGCGTCTCCGAGGCCGGCCTTCATCTGGAGGAACTCCAGGAAGTGCCGGAGCTTCGCCACCTCGGCCACCTCCAGGCCCCCGGCCGCGCGCCGCACCAGCCTGGCCTTCTCGAGCCGGTCCAGCACCTCCTCCACCTGCGCCGCCGGCACCCCCACGTGCGCCGGGAGGTCCGCCGCGCCGATGGCCAGGGACTGCGGCCCCTCGGCCCCGGCCCGCGCCGCCTGGAGCACCAGCCAGTGGACCACGCGGCTGGTGGCGTCCCGGTGGAGCAGGTTCTCGATCTGCGCGTCGGCATCCTGCAGCCGGTCCGCCAGCTTCTTGATCATGCGGATGGCGATCTCGGCGTTCCCGCGGATCATGGCCTCGAAGGTCCGGGAGTCGATCACCAGCAGCTGCGCGTCCTCGGAGACGGTGGCGGTGGCCGAGCGCGGCTTGTTGTTGAGGATGGACATCTCGCCCAGGAACTCCCCCTGGCCCAGGGTGGAGAGGACCATCTCCACCTCCCCCACGCGCTTGGTGATGGTCACCCGCCCCGCCTGGACCACGAACATCTCCCGCCCGGGGTCCCCCTCCCGGAACAGGATGGTCCCCCGGGGGAACTTCCGGGAGAAGCGCTGGCTCAGCGGGTCGTCGGCCATCCGGTCGCCTGCGGCAGATCTGGCCCCCGGTATCCCACCCTGTCAAACAACGCGCCGCCGGTCGGTGACGCACGTCACACCGGCCGGTCACTTGTGGAGCATCTGGTAGACGCCGTCCCAGCCCGGCCCGGGCGGGCTCTGCCGCATGGCCTCGCAGCGCTGCAGGTACATCTGGGAGCAGGCGTCGGGGCCGGCCAGGGCGATGGCCGAGCGGAAGTGCGCCATGGCCTCCTCCCAGCGCTGTCCCTTGTAGGCCGAGAGCCCCCACTCGAACTCGGAGAGGAAGGCGGCCTGCTCCGGACCCGGCCGGCCCAGCCCCAGCAGCTCGTGGATCACCACCGGCTCCCGCTTGCCCTTCACCCGGACCGCGTCCAGCTCCCGCGCCACCACCTGGTCCCGCACGCGCTCCCAGGTGCTGTGCGAGACGAGGATGCGCGTGCCGTACTCGCGGTTCGTCCCCTCGAGGCGCGACGCCAGGTTCACCGCGTCGCCGAGCACCGTGTAGTTGTAGAAGCGGTCCTGGCTCCCCACGAACCCCACCGACATGGGGCCGGTGTTGATCCCCACGCCGATGTCGATCTCCGGCAGCCCGCGCTCCCTCCACCCCGCCCGCAGCCGCTCCAGCCGCCCGGTCATCGAGAGCGCCGCCTGGCAGGCGCGCAGCGCGTGGTCCGGCTGCTCCTGGGGCGCGCCCCAGAAGGCCATGATGGCGTCGCCCATGTACTTGTCGAGCGTGCCGCGGTGGTCCTGGACGATGATGTCGGTCATGGGCGTCAGGTACTCGTTGAGCAGCTCGATGACGACGCGCGGGTCGAGCCTCTCGGAGATGGTGGTGAAGCCGCGGATGTCGGCGAAGAGCACGGTGAGATCGCGCTTCTCGCCGCCGAGCCGCAGCCCGCCCTCCCGGCCCAGCACCTCCTCCACCACCGCCGGCGCCAGGAAGCGCGAGAAGGTCTCGCGGGCCCGGCGCTTCTCCCGCTCCTCGGCGACGAAGCGCCAGCTGGTGGAGGCCACGAACATGGCCACGATCTGCAGCACCGGCAGGCCCAGGGCCACCACCGCGTGGAAGCGGAGGTAGGCGCCCACGGCCAGCGCCAGCCAGCCGGCCACCGCGGCCGCCATGGCCGGGGCCGCCAGCGCGCTGCGCACCCGCGAGAAGAGCCAGGCGAGGCCGACCGCCAGGCCCGCCATCAGCAGGGCCTCGGCCAGCAGCACCACCGGCGAGCGCCGCAGCAGCTGGCCGCGCAGCGCGTTCTCCACGAAGGTGGCGTGGGTGATCACCCCCGGCGCCGTGTCGTCGAAGGGCGTGACCCGCTGGTCCCAGGTGCCGGCGGCGGTCGTGCCCACCAGCGCGATCCGTCCGCGCATCTCCCCGGCCGGGAGGGCGCCGGCCAGCACGTCCGCGGCCGACCAGGTGGGGAAGGAGAGGTACCGCCCGGCGTAGTCCAGTCCGACGCGGCCGGCCCCGTCCACGTCGAGGACCCGGTCCCCGACGATCACCGCGTCGAGCTGGGTCCCCCCGCCCGAGCCGACCGGCACCACGCGGGCCGCCACCCCGTCCCGCGAGAGCGCCTTGGCCAGCACCGCGGCGCCGAGCGAGGGGAAGACGGAGCCGCCGGCGCGGGCCACCACCGTGTAGCGGCGCAGCACGCTGTCGGGGTCGGGGAAGACCTCGAAGAAGCCGCCGGCGTCGGCCACCGAGAGCACCTCGTCGACCGGGGTCAGGACGCCGGCGAAGGCCGGGCCGAAGGCCGGCGGGCCCGGGGCCGGCGCCAGCTTGCCGTCGGCTCCCCGCAGCTGCAGCCCCTCGCAGCGCAGGAAGCGGGCCCGCTCGACGCTGCGAGCCAGCTCCCCGGGCGTCGCGTCCCCGGGCGAGAGGAAGCTGAAGCCCACCACCACGTTGCCGGCGCGCTCGATGGCGTCCACCAGCAGCTCGGTGGGATCGGCGTCGGCGGGGAAGCGCGCGTCCTCTCCCCGGGCGGCCTCGAGGATGGGGCGCAGCCGGTCGCCGCCCGGGCCGGCGGCGGCCTCGGCCACCAGCCGGTTGACGCGGGCCAGCCGGCGCGGCAGCTCGTCCTCCTCGCTCCAGACCACGTCGAAGCCGACCGCCCGGACGCCGCCGGCCGCCAGCCGGTCCACCAGCAGCGCCATCTTGGCCCGGCTCCAGGGCCACTTGCCCTCGGCCCGCACCGACCTCTCGTCGATGGCCACGATGACCACGTCGCCCGAAGGCTTCCGCGGGCCGCGGAGGCGGGTCAGGGCCCAGTCCTGCACCGCGCTCTCGATGCGCCCCACCACCGGAACCTCGGCGTCGCGCGCCTGGGAGACCGCGTTGGCGAGGTGCAGCGCCGTGAAGGCGGCGCCCACCCAGAGCGCGAGCCGGAAGGCGTCGAGCCGGAGAAGGGCGTGCCTCGGCTTCCGCGCGGCCATGGGCCCGGGGATGCTACCCCGCGGCCCGCCGGGACGGAATGGAGCGGCCCGCGGGAACGCCTTGCGCCCGCCTCCGCAGGCGCGGTAAGCGGGGGCGCATGGCCCTCACCTACCGCGGCGCCGGCGTGGACACCGACGAGGGGGATCGCCTCGTCGAGCTCATCAAGCCCTACGCGCGCCCCACGCTGCGGCCGGAGGTGCTGGCCGGCATCGGCGGCTTCGGCGGCCTGTTCGCCATCCCCCCGGGGCGGTGGAAGGAGCCGGTGCTGGTCTCCGGCACCGACGGCGTCGGCACCAAGCTCAAGGTGGCCTTCGCCGCCGACCGGCACGACACCGTCGGCATCGACCTCGTCGCCATGTGCGTCAACGACGTGGCGGTGGTGGGCGCCGAGCCGCTCTTCTTCCTGGACTACTTCGCCACCGGGAAGCTCTCGGCCGACCAGGCCGCGCTGGTGGTCAAGGGGATCGCCGAGGGGTGCCGCCAGGCCGGCTGCTCCCTCATCGGGGGCGAGACCGCCGAGCTGCCCGGCTTCTACGCCCCCGGCGAGTACGACCTGGCCGGCTTCGCCGTGGGCTGCGTCGAGCGCTCGCGCATCGTGGACGGCGCGGCGGTGCAGCCCGGCGACGCGGTCCTGGGCATCGCCTCCTCCGGGCTCCACTCCAACGGCTACTCGCTGGCCCGGCGGGCGCTGCTGGAGCGGCACCCCCTGGACTGGCGGCCGCCGGAGCTCGGCGGGCGGACGCTCGGCGACGCCCTGCTCGAGCCCACCCGCATCTACGCCCGGGATGTGCTGGCCCTGCTGGAGAAGGTGCCGGTCCGCTCGCTGGCCCACGTCACCGGCGGCGGCCTGCCCGGGAACGTCCCGCGGACCCTGCCCGAGGGGACCCGGGCGGTGCTCGACGAGCGGCGCTGGCCGCGCCCCGCCATCTTCGACCTCGTCGAGCGCGAGGGGGGCGTTCCCCGCGACGAGATGGTCCGGACGTTCAACATGGGGCTCGGGCTCACCGCGGTGCTGCCGCCCTCCGAGGCGCCGGCGGCGCAGGAGATCCTGCGGGCCCGGGGCCTGGACAGCTGGGTGGTCGGCGGGATCGAGCGGGGCGCCGGCGAGGCGACCTGCGAGGTGGTCCGGTGATCCGGATCGCCGTGCTGGCCAGCGGCGGCGGGACGAACCTGCAGGCGATCCTCGACGCCTGCGCCGCCGGCCGCATCGACGGCCGCGTCGAGGTGGTGGTGGCCAACGTGCCGGGCGCCCTGGCGCTGGAGCGGGCCCGGGACGCGGGTGCGGCCGCGGAGCTCCTGCCCTCGAAGGGCGCGTCCGACCGGGAAGCCTACGACCGGGAGCTGGCGGAGCGGCTGCGCGCGCACGCCCCCGACCTGGTGTGCCTGGCCGGCTGGATGCGCCTGCTCGGCCCGGGCTTCCTCGCCGCCTTCGGCCCGCTCCCCTCGACGCGCGGCTGCCCGCGGGTGATGAACATCCACCCGGCGCTGCTCCCCTCCTTCCCGGGGCTCCACGTGCAGCGGGCGGCGCTGGAGTACGGCGCGCGCTTCTCCGGGTGCACCGTCCACTTCGTCGACCAGGGCACCGACACCGGGCCCATCATCGCCCAGGCGGTGGTGCCGGTGCTGCCCGGCGACGACGAGAGGTCGCTGGCCGCCCGGATCCTGGAGCAGGAGCACCGCGTCTACCCCCGGGCCGTCCAGTGGTTCGCGCAGGGGCGCCTCTCGCTCGACGGCCGCCGCGTGCGGGTGGACGGCGCCCCGCCCGCCGCCGGCGTGCTCGTCTCGCCCTGGGACTAGCCCGTGCCGCGCTCCCTCCAGCCGCCGGCCACGCAGCGGGTCTACGACGTCTGCGTCATCGGCTCGCAGCTCGCAGGGGCCGTCGCCGGGGCGCTCCTGGCCCGGCGCGGATGGCGCGTGCTGCAGGTGGGCCACGGCCCGGCAGGCGCGGGCTACGAGGACCAGGGCTGGCTCCTCCCCCGGGCCCCGTCGCTGCTGGCGGCGCCGCGGCTGTGGCCCGCGGCCGAGGCCGCGCTGCGGGAGCTCGGGCTCCTGGCCGACGTCCAGCGGGCGCTCGAGCCCTCGCCCGCCGACCTGCAGCTCCTGCTCCCGCGCGCCCGCCTGGACCTGTCGCGCGACGCCGTCCGGAGGGCGGCCGAGCTGCGCCGGGAGTGGCCGTCCGACGCCGCCCGCCTGGAGGCGGCGCTCGAGGAGCTCTCGCAGCTCTTCGACGCCGCCAGCCCTTTCCTCGCCGGCCTGCCGCCGCTCCCGCCGTCGGGCCTCCGGGACCGCTGGGCGCTGGCCCGCCAGCTCCGGGCGGCGGCGGCCCGGCCGGGCGCGCGTCCTCCCGGGGAGGCGCGCCCCTTCTCCGGGCTCGAGTCCCATCCGCTGCCGCGGGCGCTGGCGGTGGCGGCCCGCTTCCTGGCCCCGCTGGACGGCGAGCTCCCGCCGCTGGCCGCGGTGCGCCTCCAGGGCGCGCTGCTGCGCGGCACGCACCGGCTGGCGGGCGGTTGGGAGGGGCTGGCGGAGAGGATCCGGCGGCGCCTGGTGGAGGCGCGGGGCGAGATCCTCGGCTCGGAGGGAAGCCCCGCCGTCGCCGAGTCGCTGCACCTCGACGGGCGCCGCGCCGCGGCGGTGCGCATCGCGGGGTCGCAGGACGCCTACGCGGCCCGGGTCTTCCTCGTGGCCGCGGACGGGGCGGCCCTGCGCCGCCTCCTGCCCGAGGCCCAGCGGGACGGCAAGGCGGCGAGGGCCGCGGATCGGCTCCGCAGCCGCCGCCAGGTGGCCGCGGTGAACTGGGTGCTGCAGCCCGGGGCCCTCCCGCCCGGCCTGGGCGACACGGCCCTGGCGCTCCCCGGCGACGGGGGCGAGGACCGGGCCGTCCTCCTGCAGGCCTCTCCGGCGCGGCGCGCGCCGGGCAAGGGCGAGGCTCCGGAGGGGGCCTCGGTGCTCTGCGCCGCGGGCCTGCTCGACGGCGGCGCGGGCGAGGCCGCGCTCCGCGAATGGGCCGGCGGGGTCCGGGTGGGCCTGGCCGACCTCGTGCCCTTCCTCGATCGGCACGTGATCTGCGAGTCGCTGCCGCTGCTCGCGGCCGGGGGCGGCGGGCGGGGACCGGCCTGGCACCCGCTCTTCCAGGTGGAGCCGCCCGGGCCCCTGGGGATCACCGGGCTTCCCACCCGCTCCCCCTGGAAGAACGTCCTCCTCGCCAGCCGGCAGGTGGTGCCGGGCCTGGGCGCCGAGGGCGAGTTCCACGCCGGGCTCCAGGCCGCGGCCGCCGCCGATCGCCTGCTGGGGAGGAAGGCGCGGCCGGGGTAGCCGGGCCCTCGAGCCCGGGCTTGCTTTCTTCCCCGTTCTGCGTATATTCCCGCGTCCTTTCGGAGCCCTGTCACCTATGGCACGCCGCTGCGAGATCTGTGGGAAGGGGCCGCTCGTCGGCAACAACGTCTCCCACGCCAACAACAAGACCAAGACGCGATCGCTGCCGAACCTCCGGTCGGTCCGCGCGCTGGTGGCCGGCTCGGTGACGCGCGTCCGCGTCTGCACCCGGTGCCTCAAGGCCGGCCGCGTGGTCAAGGCGACCCACGGCACCCGCCGCCGCGCCGCGGCCCAGGCCTGAGCCGCACGGCGGGGCCGCAGCGCCGGGCGCGCCCGGCCCCGGGGCGAAGGCCGGAGCGCCCCATGGTCCCGCTTCCTCCCACCGAGCGACACCACCCCGACGGCGCCCGCCTCTCCGGGCTGGCCCTGGAACACGCCCTCTCGACCCTCCACCGCGGCGACGCCGAGGCGGTGCGCGCCGTCGGCCGGGCGCTCCCGGCGCTGGCGCGGCTGGCGGCGCTGGCGGCCGGGAGCCTGGCGGCCGGCGGCCGCCTGGTGTACGCCGGCGCCGGGACCTCGGGGCGCCTGGCGGCGATGGACGCCGCCGAGTGCCCGCCCACCTTCGGCCTCCTCCCGTCGCAGGTGGTGGCGCTGGTCGCGGGAGGGCGGCGCGCTCTCTCCCGCTCCGTCGAGGGGGCGGAGGACGACCGGGAAGCGGGGCGCCGGGCCGTGCGCAGGGCGCGGGTGGGGCCCCGGGATCTGGTGGTGGGCATCTCGGCCTCCGGGCGCACGCCCTTCACCCTGGCGGCCCTGGCCGAGGCGCGGGCCCGGGGCGCCGCCACGGCCCTGCTCTCCAGCGCCCCCCCGCCCGCGGCCGCGGCCCGCCACCGGATCGTGCTCGACACCGGCCCGGAGCGCATCGCCGGCTCGACCCGCATGAAGGCCGGGACCGCCGCCCGGATGGCGCTGACCCTCCTCTCCACCGGCGCCATGCTGCGCCTCGGCCGGATCGAGCGGGGCCGGATGGTGGACCTCTCGGCCGCGAGCCAGAAGCTCCGCCGCCGCGCCGTGCGGATCGTGGCCGAGGTGTCCGGCGCCAGCCCGCCCCGCTCGCGCGCGGCGCTGCTGCGGAGCGGGTGGAGCGTCCGCGCGGCGCTGGCGGATCTGCGGCAGCGGCGCCCGGGGAGGCGGGGATGACGGCCGGCGGCACCGGTCCCGGCGGCGGCGCCCCCGGCCGCGGCGAGCTGGCGCGGGTGCGGGAGGCCCTGGCGGCCGCCCGCGGCAAGCGCCGGCTCGACCTGATCCTCGACGCCCCCGACCCGGGCGCGCTGGTGCGCGCGCTGCCGGCCGACGAGCTCTACTTCACCATCCGGGAGATCGGCCTCGCCGACGCCGCCGAGCTGGTGCGGCTCGCCAGCCCCTCGCAGTTCCGCACCTTCGTGGACCTGGACGCCTGGCGGGGCGACCGGATGGAGCCCGGCCGCGTCCTCCCCTGGCTGCGGGCCGGGCGCGCCGGGGCGCGCGGCGACGAGGCGCTGGAGCAGGCCTGGCGGCGCAAGCTGGCGGCCCTGGACATCGAGCTCCTGGAGCTGGTGCTGCGCTCCTCCCTGGTGATCCACGACCTGGAGCGCGATCCCGACCCGGAGATCGAGAGCGATCGATTCCTGCGGACGACGGAGGGGAAGTTCATCCTCGAGTTCCCCGGCGAGGGCGTCGACTACCTGGCGGTGCGGGGGCTCGTCGACGACCTGTACGCCGAGGACCCCATGCGCGCCGCCAGGCTGCTGGAGGCCGTCCGCTGGGAGCTTCCCGGGGAGCTGGAGGAGACGGCCCTCCGCTGGCGCACCGGGAGGCTCCACGACCTCGGCTACCCGCCGCGGGAGGAGGCGCTCTCCTGGTTCGCCCGGCCGGCGGCGCGGCCCCAGGCCCTGCCCGGCGCGCCGGGCCGGCCGCCCGGCTTCTTCCTGGAGCTGCGGGTCCCGGGCTCGCTCCTGGCCCGCGCCGCCGACCGCCTGCCGGAGGGGGAGCGCGAGGCGCTCGAGCTCGAGCTCGTCGCCGCCGCCAACGCCACCATGGTGGCCGACGCCGTCGACCCCGGCGATCTCGACGCCGTCCGCCTCGCGGTGGCGTCCTCTCGGGCCCTGGTGGAGCTGGGGCTCGAGCGCCTGGCGGCCGGGGCCGGCGACCCGGCCGGGCGCGCCGCGGAGATCCT
The DNA here is from genome assembly GCA_035455425.1 of Anaeromyxobacteraceae bacterium. Lineage (GTDB taxonomy): Bacteria > Myxococcota > Myxococcia > Myxococcales > Anaeromyxobacteraceae > JACRMN01. Next base: position 12,150 of record DATIFE010000150.1, read on the forward strand.
GCGATCCGCGCCGGTGAAGGCCGTCTTCCAGCAGGGGTTCGGCCGGCTGCTCGAGCTCCGCTGGCGCGCCGAGAAGGTGCTGGCGGCCGGGAAGGGACCGCTGGGCCCGCCGCTGGACGAGCTCCTCCGGGCGCTGGCGCGCCGGCGCCCGCTCTACTTTCCCGGGGTGGAGGCGCCGCGCGAGGAGTGGGGCTCGCCGGCCGCCGGGGCGTTCGAGGCGCGCCCCTTCCTCTCCCCGGCCGACCTGGCGCGCGCCGGGGAGGCGCTGGACGCCGCCGAGGAGAGGGCCGGGATCCCCCACCCCTCGGCCTAGGCGTCGCCCTCACGGCGACCCCGGTCGCAGGGTCAAGGCGACCTCGACCTCGATCTCGTCCTTGACGCCGATGGTCCCGCCGAACCCGCTGAAGGGCCTGATCCCGGCGTCGCTCTGCTTGAGGTGCGCCTTCCCGCGGACGCTCCACTCGTCCCCCTCCCGCCTCCCCTCGATGCGCACCTCCAGGGGGACGCTCCGGCCGTGGAGCGTGAGCGTTCCGCGCAGCTTCCCGGCGAGGTGCTCGGGGGAGCTGCCGCCATCGGCCTCGAAGCCCTCCGACCGGAACTCGATGGTCGGGTAGCGCCGGGCGTCGAGGGTGTCCGGCCCGGCGGCCTGCGCGTCGACCTTGCGGCGGTCCGCCTCGGACAGGTGCTCCTGGGTGTCGCGGAGCGAGTCGGCCTCGAGGACGACCTCGACCGAGGCGGGCGCGTCCCCCGACACGTCGGCGCTGGCTCGCCACCGGGTCACCTCGAAGTGGTGATCGTGGGCGAACCCGGAGAGGACGCCGGTCTTGAGCACGTGCACCACCACCCGGTTGCCTCCTCCGGAAGTGGCCTGCCACGTCTCGCCCCGGGCCGCGCCCGCGCTGGCGGCCGCGACGAGGGCTAGGGTGATGTACCGCATTCGGCCTCCGTCCTGCGCTCCGGGGGACGTCCCCCGCCCCGACTCCCGACACCACCCGCGACGCCGGCGGTCGCGGACGCTCCGGAAGGGGAGCCCACGCCAGGGGCGTCCCGCCCGCGCGGCGTCGAGTGTCCATCCCCGACGTCATGCCTCCCACGTCGCCACCCTCGCGCCTTCTCCTCGCCGCAGCCGCGGCCCTCCTGCTGGGTCGCTGCTCGGCGGACACCGCCGATCTCCGCCCGCTCCGCTGGGAGAAGGTCCCCGGAGCCGGCCCGGGAGGCTCGCTGCTGGGGCTGGGGAGCGCCGGGAGCTTCGACGAGCGCGGCAACTTCACCGTGCGGGCGTTCAAGGACGGCGCGACCTACCGCCTCTACTACGGCGGCGCCGACACCTCCGGGGCCTGCGCCGGGATCAACAGCGCGCACTGGCGGGTGGGCCTGGCCGAGTCCTCCGACGGCGTCGCCTGGACCCGCGTCGCCGGGACCGAGACCGGCGGGGCGATCCTGGACATCGGAACGCCCGGGCACTTCGACGACTACCTCACCTACCGTCCGTTCGTGCTCCGCGACGGCGCGGTGTATCGCATGTGGTACAACGGCAGCCGCAAGCCGTTCAATTGCCCCGCCGGAACGCTGGCCGACGATCGCCGCATCGGCTACGCCGAGTCCGCGGACGGCGTCCACTGGACGCGGCTCTACGACGGGGACGGGCCGGGGGGCAGCGTCCTGCCGCTGGGCGGCCCCGGAGCCATCGACGCGCAGCAGGTGGGCTACGTCTGGGTCCTGAAGGACGGGCCCGAGTACCGGATGTACTACTCGGCGAACGACGCCGGGAACACCTGGCGCGTCGCCCTGGCCGTGTCCGCCGACGCCCGGCACTGGACCAAGGTGCCCGGGAAGCTCGCGGGCGGCGCCATCCTCGAGACCGGCACGGCCGGGAGCTTCGACGTCGCCTGCGCCTACCAGCCCTCGGTGGTGAAGGAGCGCGACCAGCTCTACCGGATGTGGTACCGCGGCTGTCAGGCGCCTGGGCCGTTCGGAGGGCCGAGCCGCGGCGTCATCGGGTACGCCGAGTCCAACGACGGCGTCACCTGGGTCAAGATCCGGCAGCCTGGCCCGGGCGGGGAGGCCCTCTCCACCGGGGCCACCGGCCAGTTCGACTCGGGCGGCCTCACCACGCCGTCCGTCTTCCTCGACGGCGACACCTGGGCCATGTACTACGCCGGCTTCGACGGCGGGGGCCAGTTCCTGGCGGGCCTGGCGCGGGCGGCCCGATGACGGCGCGACTGCCGATCCTCCTGTCGCTCGCGGCGGCCGCCGGGCCGGCGATGGCCCAGACCATGCTCGACCAGGAGCAGCGCCTCATCGAGGTCCACTCGCTGCTGGTGGCCCTCTCCCCGGTCGGCGCGCCGGCGCCCTACCGGGCCGGCGAGGCGAGCCTGGGTCTCGAGGTGGTGACCATCCCCACCATCGACGGCACCACCGGCGGAAAGCGCCAGATCACGGCCTCCGACCGGACCCGCGTCTTCCCTCGACCGCGCCTCGCCATCGGCCTCCCGGCGCCCGAGGGATTCCGGGCCTTCGCAGGTCTCGCCTACATCCCGCCGCTCGAGATCCGCGGCGTGAGCTCGCACCTGGGCGGGCTGGAGGCCGGCATCGCCTGGCTTCCCGCGCCCGGGCTGGCCCTCGGGGCCCGCGGCCACCTCGCCTACGCGGAGTCGAGGAGCCCGGTCACCGACCCGGCCACGCGCGACACGCTCCGCACCTTCGACCTCGGCGCCGACCTCGCGGCCGGCTACCGGGTGGAGCACGCGCTGGGAAGCGCCACGCCGTACGCCGGCATCGGCGTGATGCGGGTGGCCGGCGACTTCCGGGTCTCGAGCGACGGCGAGGTGCTGCGGAGCCGGACCACCGAGCTCGCCCTCCACGCCGGCGTCCGCCTCCTGGCGCGGCAGCGCGTCGAGCTGGTCGCCGAGCTGGAGGCGGTCCCGGGCCGGCTGGTGCACCCGAGCTTCCGGATCGCCTGGGCGCCGGACTGGGGGATGGGCCCCTAGCGGCGCACCCGGCGAGATCGCCGGGGAAGGAGGAACACGTCATGAGACTGTGGCAATGGATCGCGGCCGTCGGCCTGGCTGGCCTGGCCGCCTGCGGGGGCCCGGCCGCCGGCGGGGGCGGCGCGGGGGTCAACGCCTTCACCGGCACCATCACGGTGACCAGCGCCCTTCCCGCCGGGACCACCACCTGCGCCAGCACCCAGACCGTCACCTTCACCGCCGCCGGCGCCGACATCCACGCGGTCTCGATCGCGGGAGGTGGCTGCATCAAGTTCACCAACGGCGACACCGCCGACCACCAGCCCGCCGCGCGGGCGTCGAACCCCTGTCCTGCCCTCGACGCCCCGGGACCGCTTCACGGCGGGGCGAGCTTCACCACGCAGCCGCTCGGCGCGGCGAGCGGCACGGAGACCTGCGACTGGCAGGACCTCCTCAACCCGCCGGGGAGCGGTGGCGGCGGGTACTGACGGGGGCGCGTCCTCAGCGGAAGAAGAGGAAGGTCACGGCCACGAACAGCGGCAGGAGCAGGACCGCGGCGTAGCCCATGTAGGCGAAGAAGCCCGGCATGCGGACGCCGCCCTGCTCGGCGATGGCCTTGACCATGAAGTTGGGGCCGTTGCCCACGTAGGTGTTGGCCCCCATGAGCACCGCGCCGGCCGAGATGGCCGCCAGCAGCGAGGCGCCGTGCGGGTCGGCCAGGAGCCGGCTCAGGTCGGCCGCGTCCGTCCCCACCAGGCCGCTCGCCACCGAGGCGAAGGTCAGGTAGGTGGGCGCGTTGTCGAGGAACGAGGAGAGGACTCCCGTGGCCCAGAAGAAGTGGTGGGGCAGGGAGAGGCCCAGCTCGGCGCCGCGCGCGTTCAGGACCGCCAGCGCCGGGATCATGGTGGCGAAGATCCCGGCGAACAGCGCCGCCACCTCGACGATGGGGCTCCAGCTGAACTCGTTCTCCGCCCGCAGCTCCCGCCGGGTGGTGAACCAGGCGAGGGCCGCCATGCCGAGCATGCCGGCCTCCTGCACCCCCGGCGGCGGCCGGAGGGCCCCGGAGGCGACCAGGATGGCGACCACGCCGGCCAGCCAGAGGAAGTTGGCCCGCCCGGCGATGTGCACCGGGACCTGGTGCGCCACCGCGACCTCGTCGAGGTCGCCCGGCGTGGCGATGTCCTCCCGGCGGAAGACGGTCGAGTCCACCAGGTAGAAGAGCACCAGCAGCGCCGCGTTGACGAAGAGCCAGATGGGGAGGAGCCGCAGCGTCCAGAGGAAGGGCACGCCCCGCAGGAACCCCAGGAACAGCGGCGGGTCCCCGAGCGGCGTCAGCAGGCCCCCGGCGTTGCTCACCACGAAGATGAAGAAGACCAGCACATGGGCCTTGCGCTGCCGCACCGAGTTGGCGCGCAGCAGCGGCCGGACGAGGACCATCGAGGCCCCGGTGGTTCCGATGAGGGAGGCCAGCACCGCCCCGATCCCGAGGAGCAGGGTGTTGAGCCCCGGCGTTCCCGCCAGCGTGCCCCGCACCACCACGCCCCCCGAGATGACGAACAGGGCGCCGAGCAGGATGATGAAGGCGGCGTACTCGTGCGCCGCGTGGGCCACCGCCCCGCCGTCGAGCGAGGCCATCCACGCCGCCACCGGGAGGCCCAGCACCAGGCTGAGCAGGGCCTTGTTGCGGTTGCGCTCCCAGAGGTGCGGCAGGAGGAGCGGCAGGAGCGCGATGCAGAGCAGCATCAGGACGAAGGGGGCCACGCTCCACAGGGGCAGGCGGTGGCCCAGCGACGGCCCGTCCTCGCCGCCCGCGGATGCGGCGGCGGCCCACGGGAAGGCCAGGGCGGGCGCGGCCAGCAGGCGGAGTCCTCGTGCGCGTTCCAGGACGGGTTCCTCCGGGGCAGGGGATGGGTGAGAGGGCCACAGGAGCGCTCGCGCCGTCAAGGTGATCCCTCCCGCGGCCCGGGCGGCCTCCGCGGGCCCGTCCACGGTGGGTGTTGGCGGGTTTGATTTTGCCATCGGACCGGACCAGGATGCGGCCTCCCCGGAATGGCCGCGCGCATCCTCCAGATCATCCTGCCGGTGCTGGCCATCGTGGCCGGGGGCTGGCTCTTCGGGCGGGTGGCCCGGCCGGAGATCGCCTCGGTCAACCGGATGAACATGGACGTCTTCGTCCCGGCCCTGATCCTGGGCGCCCTCTCCCGGCGGGACTTCGACCTGTGGGGCAGCCGGGGCCTGATCCTGGGCGCCGTCGGGGTGGTGCTGGGATCGGGGCTGCTGGCCTGGCCGCTGGCGCGCTGGATCAAGGTGGATCCCCGCACATTCGTCCCGCCCATGATGTTCAACAACAGCGGCAACATCGGCCTGCCGCTGGCGGTGCTGGCCTTCGGCGAGGAGTTCCTCCCCGCCGCGGTGGCCCTCTTCGCCACCTCGAACCTGCTCCACTTCACGCTCGGTACGTCGATCGTCCGCGGGGACGCCCACTTCGGCAGCTTCCTCCGGAGCCCCATGGTGCTGGCCACCGCGGGCGGGGTGCTGCTCTCGGCGACGGGCATCGGCCTGCCGGGCTTCGCCGGCGTGGCCGTGCGCATGGCCGGCGACGTGGCGGTGCCGCTCATGATCTTCACCCTGGGCGTGCGGATGGCGACGACGCCCCTCGGCGTCTGGCGCATCGGCCTGGCCGGCGGCATCGCCCGCCCGGTCGCCGGCCTGGCAGCCGCCCTCCCGCTGGGCGCGGCGCTGGGCCTGTCCGGCGCACGCCTCGGCCTGCTGTACCTGTTCGCCAGCCTGCCGCCGGCGATCCTGAACTTCATGGTGGCGGAGCGCTACCGGCAGGAGCCGGACCGGGTGGCGTCGATCGTGCTCATCGGCCACCTGGCGAGCCTGGCCTTCGTCCCGCTGGGGCTGGCGCTGGCGCTACGCGCCGGCTGACGACTCCATCTCGCGGCGCAGCCGGACCGCCTCGGCGCCGGGGTCGACCTCGACGTCGGCCCAGCGCACCGCCTGGTCCTGCGCCACCGCGGCCCGCAGGCGCACGCCGTGGGCCAGGCCGATGGGGAGGGCGCCGGCGCGAAGGGAGTCGGCCGCCGGCCGGAGGCGTCCGTAGACCCGGAAGCCGCCCTCCCCGTCCAGCACCTCGCCCGCGGCCAGGTCGCGCTTGGCCGTGGCCACGGCGTCGGCCAGCCACCCCCGCGGGCACCCGGTCGGCTCGCGGCGCAGCCCGGCCGACGCCACGCTGATGCCGAGCTCCAGCCCGATGAGGTGGAAGGGCTTGTACATGGCGGCGTGGCGCCCGCTGTCGTCGGTCACCAGTCCGTACTCCCGGAAGCAGCGCGCCACGTAGTCCGAGTCGGCCGCGAAGGCGACGAACACGCCCCAGCGCAGGTCGCGGAACACCGGCCGCCCGTCCCGCTCCAGGCTGGAGATCACCTCCACCTGCCCGGCATGGTGGAGCTGCCCGCCGGCCTGGCGCGGCCGGAGCACCCGCGGCAGGTCGTCGACGCCGCACGGCGGGAAGGAGAGCCCCTCCGGCGCCGGCAGGAGGCCGGTGGCGTTGGCCACCGCCGCCATCTCGATGGCCGACTTGGTGCCGTCGAGGAAGGAGTTGAACATCTGGGCGTTGAAGTCGCCGGCCGCCACCTGCTCCTCGGTGAAGCCGTAGTGCCCCCAGACCGTCTCGGGCGTGGACCGGTGGTAGCCGGGGAGGTACTTGGTCCCCTTGCCGGCGGCCACCACCTCGAGCCCGGCCGCCCGCGCCCAGTCCACCATCTCGCAGATGAGCGCCGGCTGGTCGCCGTAGGCCAGCGAGTAGACGACCCCGGCCTCCCGGGCCCGGCGGGCCAGCAGCGGCCCGCAGAGCGCGTCGGCCTCCACGTTGACCATGACCACGTGCTTGCCGTGGCGGCAGCAGGCGAGCGCGTGGCGCACGCCCGCCGACGGGCTGCCGGTGGCGTCGACCACCACCTCCACCGCCCCCGAGGCGATGAGGCCCTCGGCGTCGTCGGTCACGAAGGTCGTGCCCCGCCGCGCCGCCTCCTCGAGGCTGGCCGCGCCGGAGCGCTCGGCGGGCCAGCCGACCCGGTCCAGCGCCTCCCGGGCGCGGTCGGGCCGGAGATCGGCGACGCCCACCAGGTGCAGGCCCGGCGTGCGCGGCACCCGGGAGAGCCACATCGAGCCGAACTTGCCGGCGCCGATCAGGGCGGCGCGCAGCGGCCTGCCGGCCGCCGCGCGCTCGAGCAGCAGGGCATGCAGGTTCACCGGCCCTGTCCTGGCTCCGTCACTTGTAGACCAGGCCGGGCAGCCAGAGCCCGATCTGCGGGAAGAGGTAGAGCAGGGCCAGCGCGAAGATCTGGATGGCCATGAAGGGCATCATCCCCGCGAAGATCTGGTTCAGGGTGACGTGCTTCGGCGCCACTCCCTTCAGGTAGAAGGCGGCCATGGCCACCGGCGGCGAGAGGAACGCCGTCTGGAGGTTCAGCGCCACCAGCAGGCCGAAGAAGAGCGGGTCGATGTGGAAGTGGCCCAGCAGCGGCAGGAAGATGGGCATGAAGATGACGATGATCTCGGTCCACTCCAGCGGCCAGCCCAGGATGAAGATGATGAACTGGGCCAGCAGCATGAACTGGGTCGGCGTCATGTTGAGGGAGAGCACCCACCTCTCGATGATCTCCTGCCCGCCCAGCAGCGCGAAGGCCGCCGAGAAGATGCTGGAGCCGACGAAGAGCCAGCACACCATGGCCGTGGTCTTGGCGGTGAGGAAGACCGACTCCTTCACCACGTCCACGCTCAGCCGGCGGTAGGCCGCCGCCAGGAGCAGGCCCCCGCCCGCGCCCATGGCCGCCGCCTCGGTGGGCGTGGCCCAGCCGAAGATGATGCTCCCCAGCACCGCCAGGATGAGGATCGCCAGCGGGAAGAAGGAGCCCAGCATCATCTTGAAGACCTCGAGCCGCTCGAAGGTCTGGGAGAAGTAGAGGCCCACCAGCGTCAGCGCCAGGATGCCGAGCACGATCCAGAAGGCCGGCGGCGCGGGCACGCGGCCGCCCACGGCAGGGGCCGCCGGCGCCTCGGCCGCTGCCTCGGCGCGGAGCCGGGAGCGGTCGAGAGAGTAGCGGGAGGTCTTGGCCTCCTCCTTCTTCGCCTCCGGAGGCACCTGTACCCCCTCCTCGTCGGCGGAGGGCTCGTCGTCGAACGACCCCATCTCCTGTAGCCCGGAGGTGTCCACCACCTCCTGGGTGGTCACCGCCCGGTAGACGACGAGCGCGCCGACCGCCAGGGCGAAGGCGGGCAGGAGGGCGATGGCGAGCTGGCGCGCCGAGGCCCGCACCGGGACCCCGGCCTTCCGGCTGTCGGCGATGGCCCCGAGGAGGGTCGGGAGCGTCTTGCGCCTCGCCCCGCCCGTGAGCTGCCGCGCCAGCGGCGGCAGCTCGACGTGCCGCTCCTCCTCGGACGGCATGGGCGCCCAGGCCGGCTTGAGCTTGGCGACGAGCATCACGTACGCCATGTAGAGCCCGGCCAGCATCAGCCCGGGGAAGAAGGCCCCGGCGTAGAGCTGGACCACCGAGACGCTGGCGGTGGCGCCGTAGAGGATGAGGAGCACGGACGGCGGGATGAGGATGCCGAGCGTCCCGCCGGCGGTGATGACGCCGGCCGACAGCTTGACGTTGTACCCGGACTTGAGCATCGCCGGGAGCGCCAGCAGGCCCATCAGGGTGACCACCGCGCCGATGATGCCGGTGGCGGTGGCGAAGACGGCACAGGTCGCCAGCGTCGCCACCGCCAGCGAGCCCGGGATCTTCCCGATGGCGAGGTGAAGGCTCCGGAAGAGCCTCTCGATCAGGTTGGCCCGCTCGACGAGGTAGCCCATGAAGACGAAGAGCGGCACGGCGATGAGGACGTCGTTGGTCATCACCGCGTAGGCCCGCTGGACCATCAGGTCCAGCGTCTGGCGGATCGCGACCTCCTGCGGCGCCTGGCCCATGCGGTAGGCGATCCAGGTGAAGATCACCCCCATGCCCATGAGCGTGAAGGCGGTGGGGAACCCGAGCATGATGGCCACCACCACCAGCGACAGCATGAGGAGCCCGAAGTGGCCCTGGCTCATGTGCGACAGCGGCATGAACCAGAGCGTCGGGATGACGATCAGGGCCATCAGGATGAAGCCGAACCAGAGCTCCTTTCTCAGCCTCACGACCGCGGCTCCTTCCCGTGCTCCGCCTTCTCCTCCTGCTTCACCACGATCTCGTCGAGCGCCGCGATGTCCTCGTCCTTGACGTGGACCATCTCCTTGAGCTTGTCGACGTCGACCTCCACCACGTCCTCCTTGCGCGAGGGCCACTCGCCGGTCCTGAGGCAGATGACGCAGCGGGCGATCTCGGCCACCCCCTGGAGCAGCAGCAGCGCCCCGGCGACGGGGATGACGGTCTTGAAGGGGTAGATGAACGGCCCATCGGCCATGATCCCCGAGCGCTCTCGGATGGCCCAGGACTCGCCGGCGTAGATGTAGCCGGCGTAGGCCAGCGCCACGGCGCCCGGCAAGAAGAAGAACACGTACAGCGTCAGGTCCAGCCCCGCCTGGACCCGCGGCGCGAAGAACCCGTAGAGGACGTCGCCCCGCACGTGGCCGGCCTTGGAGAGCGTGTAGGCGCCGGCCATCATGAACAGCGTCCCGTACATCTGGATCTGGGCGTCGAAGCTCCAGGCGTGCGGCGCGTCGAAGAAGCGCCGCGACATGATCTCCCACACCATGAGCGCCGTGAGGCTGACGATGAGCCAGGAGAAGAACTGGCCGAAGCGGGTGCTGATCTTGTCGATGGTCAGGAGGATCTTCTGCATCGGTCTCCCGTTGGGGGTGCGGGGGGCGCGGGTGCAAGAATCGGCCGTCCGGCCGCGAGGGCCGGACGGCCGACGGGGACGGCGGGGCTAGGCCTTCTTCCTGGGGAAGAAGTGGTTCAGCGCCATCTTCATGTCCACCAGGGTGTCGGCCTGCCAGCGGGCGGCGCGGCCGGCGAACTTCTTCTGCGAGTCGAGCACCTTCTTGAACATGGGGTCGGTCGCCGCCTTCTTGGCGATGACGGTGTCCCAGATGTCGAGCTGCTTCTTCAGGATGGCGTCGGGGGTCTTGTAGAACTTCACGCCGTGGTTCTTCTGGAGGTCCTCGTAGTCGGTCGAGTAGCGGTCGATGGCCTTCCACGACATGTCGGCCGAGGCCGCCTCCACCGCGTAGGCGATGATGGACTTGAGCTCCTCCGGGAGCGCGTCGTACTTCTTCCGGTTGAAGGTGATCTCGAACTGCTCCGAGGGCTGGTGGAAGCTCTGGAGCATGCACACCTTGGACACGTCCTGGAAGCCGAGCGCCTTGTCCGACGAGGTGTTGTTGAACTCGGCGGCGTCGAGCAGGCCGCGGTCCATGGCCGGCACGATCTCACCGCCCGGGAGGGCGTTCACCGCCGCCCCCATGGCCGTGAAGATGTCGATGGAGATGCCCACGGTGCGGTACTTGAGGCCCTTCATGTCCTCGACCTTGGAGATCGGCTTCTTGAACCAGCCGAAGGGCTGGGTGGGCATGGGGCCGTAGGGGAAGGAGACCACGTCGGCGTTGATGCCCTTGTAGATCTCCGCCAGCAGCTCCTTGCCGCCGCCGTACTTGTGCCAGGCGAGCAGCATGTTGGGGTCCATGCCGAAGGCCGGCCCCGAGCCCCACAGCGCCAGCGCCGGGGCCTTGCCGTAGTGGTAGACGAGCACGCCGTGGCCGCCGTCGAGCGTCCCCTTGGAGACCGCGTCCAGCAGGTCGAACGGCTTCACCACCGCGCCCGCGGGCAGCACCTCGATCTTGAGCCGCCCGCCGGTCATGTCGTTGACCTTCTTGGCGTAGTCGAGGGCGTACTCGTGGAAGATGTCCTTGGTCGGCCAGGTGCTCTGCCACCGCATGGCGATGGGCGTCTGCGCCACGTGGATGGTCGGGAGCGCCGCCACAGCCGCAGCTCCGGTGGCACCCACCGCTGCCTTCTTCAGGAAGTTGCGCCTCGAGTTGTCCACCGCCGACGTGGCGGCGGCCGTGGGCTTCTTGCTCTTCATGCTCGGCTCCCTGGGACGGCGTGCGTCCCGCTTGGCGGATCGTGAAGTGGGTTGCCCGGCTGATTCGAACGCCGAATCCTAGGCCTCCGATCACCCTCCCGCAAGGCACGACCCGCGCCGCCGCGGCAGCCCGCCGCGCCATCGCCGTTCCCCGCGCCCTGGAAACCCGAACAGGCTCCTTCCTCCGGGGGGATTTCGCCGCGGCGCGCCAAGAACGAAGCGGCCCGGGCAATGCCCGGACCGCCTCGTCGAATCGCGCTGCCGATCGGGGACTACTTCGACGGCGCCTTCTCGGCCGGCTTCTCGGCCGCCTTCTCCGCCGGCTTCTCGGCCGGCTTGGCCGCGGCCTTCGGCTCGGCCTTCTGCTCCGCCTTCTTCTCCTCCTTCTTCCCGGCCTGCGCCACCTTGCGGTGCGCCTTCTGGTGCCGGACGTGCTTGGCGGCGGCCGGCTGGCTGCCGGTCGCGGCGGAGGCGGCGGGGGTGGTCCCGGCGAGCGCCGGGAGGGCGAGGCCCAGGGCGGCGACGCCGACTGCGATGCGGCGGATCATGGTGTTCATCTTTCTTCTCCTTCTCGGCTGGACCGGCGTCGCCGGCAGCCACGGGTTGTCTGGAGAAGGACGGCGGCCGGAGCCGGGCTATTCAACGCACCGCGCCACCCGGCGCGGGCTCGGGCGGCGGGACGAAGGTGGCCTCCCGCGCCCAGCGGAAGGCCTGCTCGATCTGCTCGTGGGCCAGCACCAGCCCGCCGCGGAGCATGTCCACCTCGCGCCGCATGCTGGTGTCGAGCAGGTAGGGGCCGTCGGTGTTGATGGTGAAGCGGACGCCGTGCGACCAGAACCGCTGCAGGATGCCCCCCAGCTCCTCGAGCGAGGCCACCGCGCCGGTGGCCAGGTTCGAGCTGGGGCAGATCTCGAGGACCACGCCGCGCTCGCGCAGCAGGTCCATCACCTTCTCGTCCTGCGCCGCGCGGATGCCGTGGCCGATGCGCTCGGGCTCGAGCTGCTCCACCACCGCGCGCACCCCGTCGGCGCCGGTGCCGGAGGTCTCCCCGGTGTGCACCGTGGTCCGGAGCCCGGCCGCGCGGGCGTGCCGGTACAGCTCCCGGTAGCGCGCCACCTCCGCGGCGTCGAGCTCCACCGCGTTCCGCTCGGTCCCGGCCAGGTCGATGCCCACCACCCCGCGGCGCCGGTACTTGATGGCCTTCTCCACCAGGATCTCGTTGAGCCGCGGCTCGAACTCGCGCGCCAGGCAGAAGATCAGGCCCACCCGCACGCCGTACTCCAGCACGGCGCGGTCCAGTCCCCGCAGCGAGGCGTGGATGATGTGGTCGAGGTCGCGCTCGCCCCCGACGTTGCGCTTCATGGGGTTGAAGCGCAGCTCGAGGAGGTCGACGCGCGAGCCGCGGTACTCCTTGCCGATGATCTCGTAGACGCTGCGCTCCATGGCCTGCGGCGAGGACTGGATCTTCTCGGTCCAGGTGTGGAGCACCGCCAGGTACTCCTCCAGGGAGTGGACCTTCCCCGGCCGCGCGCTCACCAGCTCGCGGAACTCCCAGTAGTCGGAGACCGGAAGCTTGAACCCCTGGTCGTGGGCGATGGACCAGAGGACGTGCGGGGCCACGGCGCCCCCGACGTGGATGTGGAGGTCGGCGAGCGCGAGGGGCATGCGGATGCTTAACCCGCCGGGGCCGCCGCCGCCCCGGACGGCCCGCCGGCCCCCGCACCGGTCGGGGCCGTGCGCCGCGGCCCTCTCCCCGACAGATCCCCGCCATGGCGACCGACCTGAATCCGCAGGCCCCGCAGATGGCCGACGAGTCGATGGTGCGCAACCTGGCGGCCCAGGCGCAGGCCATCTGGCCCCAGGAGGTGGCGCTGTTCCGCCGCTACGGCGTGGCCGAGGACGCGCGCATCGTCGACGCCGGCTGCGGCACCGGGGAGATCTCGTCGCGGCTGGCCGAGCTCTTCCCGCGGTCGAGCGTGCTCGGGGTCGACGTCCTGGACGGCCACCTCGATCGGGCGCGGGAGCGCTACCGCCACCTGGCCCCGCGGCTCCGCTTCGAGAACCGGAGCGTCTTCCAGCTCGGGCTTCCCGACCGCGGCTTCGACCTGACCGTGTGCCGCCACGTGCTCCAGGCCATCCCGCACGCAGACCGGGCCCTGGCGGAGCTGGTCCGCGTCACCCGGCCGGGAGGGCGCATCCACCTCGTCGCCGAGGACTACGGGATGGTGCACTTCCCGCGGCGCAAGCTCGACCCCGACGAGTTCTGGTGGGAGGCGCCCCGGCGCTTCGGGGCGGCCATCGGCACCGACATGTTCGTCGGCCGGAGGGCCCCCGGGATGCTGCGCCGCCTGGGCGTGGCCGACGTCGCCGTCGACTACGTGGTGGTGGACACGCTGCGCGTCCACCGCCAGACCTTCGCGGCCATCTGGGAGGCCTGGCGCGACGGCTACGCCGCGGTCGTCGCCGAGCACACCCGCTTCACGCGCGAGGAGGTGGTGGCGCACTTCGAGGACATGATCGAGACCATCCGGGATCCTGAGGGATATGCTGCCTGGATGGTGCCGGTGGTCTCGGGTGTGGTCCCGTAGGCCGCGAGCCCACACTGAATCCTTGCGTCCCTCCCCGCGTCCGGTGGGAGAAGGAGACCGCCATGAGAAAGCTCATCCTGCCGTCGCTGCTGATCCTGGGGCTGCTCCCTTCCCTCGCCTCCTCGCAGGCGCCGGTGCAGATGCAGATCACCATCGGCCTGCCGCCGCAGCCCCCGCTGCTGGTGATCCAGCCCGGCATCCAGGTGGTGGAGAACTTCGGCGACGAGGTGTTCTTCACCGGCGGCTGGTACTGGGTGCGCCGCGACAACGGCTGGTACCGCGCCCGCGCCCCGCGCGCGGCCTTCGTGTGGGTGGAGCCCCACCGCGTGCCGCCGGGCCTGGTCCGGCTGCCGCCGGGGCACTACCGGCACTTCCGCCGAGAGCAGGCCCGGGCCGAGGAGCGGGCCTGGCGCGAGCACCAGAAGGCCGAGCGCAGGGAGTGGAAGGAGCGCCGGAAGGCCGAGAAGCGCGCCCGCAAGGAGCAGCGGGGGCACGGCCGCGGGCACGGCGAGCGGGATCGGGACTAGATCCGTCAGTGCTCCGCCTCGTCGGGCGCGGCCTCCGCGGGGGCGCCCAGGGACAGCCCGCAGTCCGGGCACTCGGCCGATCCGGACCGGTGGGTGAAGCGGTGGCCGCAGGCGGGGCACTCGATCTCGCCCGGGGTGTCGAGGTCCACGCCGGCGATGCCGCGCTCGGCGGCCCGCGCCGCCTCGGGGTCGGAGAGGAGCTCGGCCCAGTCCCTCTGGAGGAAGGACACCGCCTGCGCCGCCTGCGCCGTGGGGGCGTAGAGGTTCCAGAGGGGGCGCGCC
>DATIFE010000151.1:0-22468 GCA_035455425.1 Anaeromyxobacteraceae bacterium
GCCATCGACGGCGGTCCGGCGCTGACGGCGTTGCCCGGCCCCGGGGCCAACGCCTGGACCTTCGCACGCACGCTCGACGGCTCGGAGCCGGCGGGCCTGGTGGACCTCCTCCTCGCCGCCAGCGACCCCGCCGGGAACGAGCTGCGGCGCCGCTACACCGGCGCCGCCACGCTCGACTTCACCGCGCCGGGAGTGGCCGCCTCGTCCATCCAGACCCCGGCGCTCCGGGCCGGCGACATCCTGGTCGCCGCGCTGCGCTTCGACGAGCCGCTCGGCGCGCCTCCGCAGGTGGAGCTGGCGCCGGCGGGCGGGGGCGCCTCGCAGCCCGTGACCGCCAGCGCCCTGGACGCCAGCACCTTCGCCATCTCCTACAGCGTCCCCGCCGCCGCGCCCGACGGCTCCTACGACCTGCGCCTCGCCGGCGCCGCGGACCGGGCCGGGAACCCGGCGCTGCCGCAGCTCCTCGGCTCGGTCACCGTGGACTCGACCGCCCCCTCGGTCCTCGGCGCCATCGCCTTCTCCCCGGCCAAGGCCGCCTTCCGCGCCGGCGACCGGCCCTCGGTGACGTTCACCGCCAGCGAGGACGTCCCGCTGCCGGTGGTCCGCCTCGGCACCGCCAGCCCCATCGACCTCCCCTGCGTCGCCGGCGCCTCCCGCAGCTTCACCTGCACCCTGGCCCGCCCGCTGGCGGCGACCGACGGGCCCGAGGGGGTGAACGCCGTCCTGGTGAAGCTGACCGATGCCGCCGGCAACGTCGGCTACGGGTCCGGGGCGCTGACCCTCGACTACACGCTCCCGGGCATCTCCGGCGCCGCCGTCACCCAGCTCATCCCCGGTCCCGGGAACCTCCGCTCCACCATCTCCGCCCTCGGCCCGGGGAGCACGCTGCGCCTGGTGCTCCTCGCCTCCGAGCCGCTCTCGGCGGACCCGGTGGTCTGGCTGCAGGGCCCACAGCCCGGGGACACGCTCTTCCTCTCGCGCACCAGCGCCAACGGGACGAGCTACGTCTACCAGCTCACGCTCGACGCCGCCGTCCGTCCCCCCGCCACCTGGACGGTCTACTGGGACCCGGTCGACCTGGCGGGCAACCAGTGGCCGGCGGGCGGGAAGCCCTCGCTGACCACCGTCCCGGTGGACGGCCAGCCGCCGCCGGCGCCCTCGGTGGGCGCCGCGTCCGCGCCCGACGTCACCTGGGAGCGGATCCCCTGGGGCGGGGAGGCGAGCGCCGGGGCGGCCCGCTACCGCGTCTACGGGACGGCGGCCAGCATCTCCGGCGCCGACCTGGCGGTGGCCTGGGACGGCCCGGGCGCCGGGGCACGCGAGCTGGGCCGCGGCTCCGTCGGCGCCGGCGGCTTCGACGTGGCCCTGGGCGCCGATCCGGCCGAGCTCTACCTCTCGGCGGTGGACCCCGCCGGGAACGAGAGCCCGCGCACGCGGGTGGTGGACGTGGCCTGGACGGCCAGCCTGGGCGGCAAGGTGCCGGGCTCCACCTTCGAGAACCCGCACCGGCTCGTGCGCCGGACCTTCTCGACGCAGGCGCTGGCCCAGGCCGACGACGTGGACGTCGCCGGCTCGGCGCTCGGCCTCCAGGGCGACGGCCTGGTGGTCTCCACCGACGGCGCCTCGACCTTCAAGCCCGTCTCAGGCACCGCCAGCCCGGCGCCGAGGCGCTACTACTCGCTCGGCTACGATGCGGCCCGCGGGATGGTGGTCCTCTTCGGAGGCCAGCTCTCCGGAGGCGGCGGCAGCCCGGGCGACACCTGGGAGTGGGACGGCGCGGCATGGAGGCAGATCACGCCCCTCGACCCGGAAGGCGACGGCAACCCGCCGACCTGGGACGGGGCGGCCATGGCCTACGACCCGGTCCGCGGCGGCGTGGTGCTGCTCACCACCAACCTCTGGCTGTGGAACGGCCAGAGCTGGAGGATGCTCGACGGCGGCATGGTCGCCCCCGGCCTGCAGCAGTACGGCGCGGCCGCCTGGGACGCGGCCCGCGGCGTGCTCGTCGCCTTCGGCGGCGGCTACGGGAACGCCACCTGGGAGTGGGACGGCACCTCCTGGCGCAACGCCACCCCCGCGAGCCCCTCCGACTCCCCCGAGGGCCGCAACTACCACCAGCTCGTCTGGGACCCCATCCGCCAGCGGGTCCTCCTCTTCGGCGGGATGACCCTCACCCTGCCCAACGCGTACCGGAACGACCTCTGGACCTGGGACGGCACCAAGTGGACCCCCCTCGCCGCCGCCGGCACACCGCCCTCCGGCCGCGCCGACTTCGCCATGGCCTGGGACGCGCAGCGCGGCGAGCTGGTGGTGCAGGGCGGCTACGATTCCACCCCGGTCAAGGACGGCAAGGCCTTCGTCCTCCGCACCGTGTCCGGCACGCCCACCTGGCTCGACGTGACCCCGGCCGGCTCGCCGGCCTTCTCGTCGCACCGCGCCGTCTTCGACCAGCGCGCCAACCGGGTGGAGGTGTTCGGCGACTGGTCGGGCGCCCAGCTCCTCCAGTGGGCCGGCTCGACGTCACCGGCCTGGATCCCGCGCGCCCCGGGTGACCCGGAGGGCGACGGGAACCCGTCGTACACCCTCGCCAATCACGCCGCCATCGCCTACAGCTCCGCGCGCGGAGTCACCGTCTATCACGAGATGGGCCTGCAGCAGACCTGGGAGTGGAACCGCGCCAGCTGGGCGCGGAAGGCGAACGGCACCGGGGTCACCGCCCGGACCGGCGGCACCATCGGCAGCTACGGGAGCTCCACCATCCTCTTCGGCGGGAGCATCTTCGGCTCGTCAGTGGGCGACACCTGGAGCTGGGACGGGACCACCTGGACCCAGCTCATCGCCTCGCCCCTGCGCTCGCCGATCGGTCACTACACCACGCTGCGCCAGGACGTGGGCATGGCCACCGACCCGGCCACCGGCCGGCTCTATCGCTTCGGCGGCGGCGACCAGTACTCGGGCGGCCTCGCCTGCTACAGCGACCTCTTCTACTGGAGCGGCGCGGCCTGGGTGCAGCTGGGCGGCTACCCCGCGGCCTGGAACGACCCCGAGGGCGACGGCAGCCCGACGAGCTTCCTCGCCTCCGGGGACACCTACGAGAGCTGCGGCCCGCGCGGCCGGCTCGCCTGGGACTCGACGCGCGGCTCGCTGCTCCTCTACGTGCCCTTCCAGGGCTTCTGGGAGTGGAAGCCGGCGACCAACTCCTGGGCCTGGCACGCCATGGCCTGGCCCGGCCCCACCAGCGACGAAGCGGTCTTCTTCGACGAGACGCTGGGCGCGCCGGTGGTGCTGAACGACTCCGGCGCCTGGGTGGCGAACCTCACGGCCAACACCTGGCTGCAGCTCTCCTTCGCCAACCCCTACGGGCTCGTGCCGCCGGCGAACGGCCTCGGCGCCTTCGACCGCGGGCTGGGGCGCCTGGTGGGCATCGAGCTCTCCACCTGGATCTGGGACGCGGGCACCGCCGCATCGCCGGCCCACCTCCTCGACGTGGACTACTCGCGCGCCAACGGACCCGACCCGGGGGCCTGCGTCAACCGCACGGCCTGCCCCATCCAGCGAATCGACGTGCGCTGGGTGGGCGGCGGCACGGCGCCGTCCCTGAACGGCGCCGCCCTCCAGGCCTGGACCGGCGACTGGACGAACGTCCAGACGACCGCGGGAACCGCGGCGGCGCCGGCCCTCCTCACCTGGTCGTGGACGCCGGCCTCGCCTTTCCCCGCCTCGAGCCTCTTCCACGGCGCCGCCCATGAGCTCACCTTCGAGCTCATTCCCCGGGGCAGCACCAGCGCCGCCGGGCTGGCCCGGGTGGCCACCGACGCGGTGGAGGTGACGATCCGGTACCGGAGGCCGTGAAGCCGTCCCGCTCGCCCTTCGACAGGTTCAGGGCGAGCGGCCAGGGGTACCCCGCGCTGCGTCAGCGCGTGCAGCAGGCCTCGACGTCCCGGACCTCCTTGGGGACCGCCTCGGTCAGGACCTCGCGGCCCTCGGCGGTGACCAGGACGTCGTCCTCGATGCGCACGCCCACGCCGCGCAGCCCCTCCGGCGCCGAGGCGTCGTCGGCGGCCACGTAGAGCCCCGGCTCCACCGTGATCACCATGCCGGGCGCGAGGGCCCGCGACTTCCGCCCCGGGTAGTAGTCCCCGGCGTCGTGGACGTCGAGCCCGAGGAAGTGGCTGGTCCGGTGCATGTAGTACTTCCGGTACGACTGGTCGGCGATGCGCTCCTCGGCCGTCCCCGCCAGGAGGCCGAGCGCGATCAGCCCCTCGGCGAGGCGCCTCACCGTGAGCTCGTGGAGCCCGTCGATGGTGGCCCCCGGCCGGACGGCGTCGATGGCGGCCTTCTGCGCCTCGAGGACCACCTCGTACAGCGCGCGCTGCGCCGGGGAGAAGCTGCCCGAGACCGGAAAGGTGCGGGTGACGTCGGCGGTGTACCACCCGTACTCCCCTCCCGCGTCCACCAGGCACACGTCGCCCTCGCGCAGCAGGGCGTCGCCGGCCCGGTAGTGCAGGATGCAGGAGTTGGCCCCGGCCGCCACGATGGTCCCGTAGCCCGGTCCGTTGCCGCCGCGCCGGCGGAAGGCGTACTCGATCTCCGCTTGCACCTGGAATTCGCGCCGCCCCGGGAGGCCGTCGCGCATCGCCCCCAGGTGCGCCTCGGCGGTGATCTCCGCCGCCTTGCGCAGCAGCGCCAGCTCCTCCGGCGACTTCGAGAGCCGCTGCTCGTGGACCACGGCGGCGGGGTCGACGATCCGCTCCGGCGGGTGCGCCCCCTGCCGGGCCCGCCCGCGCAGCTCGCGCAGGGCGCGGGCGACGCGCCCGTCCCACTCGGCGTCGTGGCCCAGCCGGAACCAGAGCACGCCGATCCCGTCGAGGAGCTCGGGCAGCCGCCGGTCCAGCTCCTCCACCGGGAAGGCCTCGGCGGCCCCGTAGGTCGCCACCGCCCCCTCCACCCCGGTGCGGAAGCCGGTCCAGATCTCGCGCTGGCGGTCGCGGGGCCGAACGAAGAGCAGGAGCCGCGGAGCTGCCCCCTCCTCGCCCGCGAAGAGCAGGGCGCACCCCTGCGGCTCCTCGAGGCCGGTGAGGTAGAGGAAGTCCGAGTCCTGGCGGAAGACGTACTCGTTGTCGGCGTTGCGGAGCCTCTCGTCGGCGGCCGGGAGCAGCATGACGCCCCCGCCCTGGCGGCGCATGGCCGAGGCGATGGCCTCGCGGCGGCGGGCGTGGAGCTGTGGGTCGAAAGTCATGGGGCGGCGAGGATACACCGGGCCCGCCGGCTTTGGGGCGGCCCCCGGCGGGCACGTCCGGTCATGCGGGCGTGCGCGGATGGGGCGCGCCGCACCAGGCCTGGAAGGCGGCCCGCTGGGCCTCGGCGGGCGCGGCCAGCGGCTCGAGCCAGGCGGTGTCGGCCGGGGGGATGCCCAGCGGCACCCCGATCTCCAGGAGCTCGTCGCGGCGGAACACGTGCAGCCGGAGGGCGCCGGAGGGGCCCCGCTCCCTGAGCCGCGCGGCCAGCGCCTTGCGGTCTGCCAGGCGGAAGCCGTCCTCGGCGACGATCTCGTCGCCGGCGTAGAGCCCGGCCCGCCAGGCCGGCCCGCCCTCCCGCACCGAGGTCACCGCCAGGTCGGCGTCCACCTCGGCGCCGAGCCAGCCGGCCCCTCCCGGCTCCGGCTTGCCGGGCTCGCCGCCCTCGTCCTCGGGCCCCTCCGCCTCCCGCAGCCGCAGCGAGAGGCCCACCAGGTCGAGGTCGGCCTCGAGCGGCGCCGTGCCGCGCACGAAGCGATCGAAGAAGCCCCGGGCGGCGGCGTCGCCGATCCAGCCGGCCGCCGCCTGCTCCACCCCGTCCTCGGGGAGCCCGCTGTCGGCGTGCCGCTCGAGGAGCAGCCGGAGGAGCTCGTCGAGCGAGCGCCCCCTGCGGCGGAGGAGGAGGTCGAGCGCCAGCGCCACCAGCTCGCCCTTGCGGTAGTAGGAGACGGCGCTGTTGGAGGTGTTCTCGTCGGGCCGGTAGTGCTTCACCCAGGCGGTGAGGCTGGCCGCCTCCAGGCTCGCCTTGGCCGCGCCCGGCGTGCGGAGGAGGCCGGTCCACTCCCGGCCCAGGTGCCTCAGGTACCTCTCCGGCGGGAGCAGGCCGGCGCGCACCAGCACCAGGTGGTCGTAGTAGCTCGTCGCCCCCTCGAACCACCAGAGGAGCCGGGTGTACTGCTCGCGGGCGTAGTCGTAGGGGAGCAGCGCCGCCGGGCGCAGGCGCTTCACGTTCCAGGCGTGCAGGAGCTCGTGCGCCGCCAGCGAGAGCGCCTCGAGGTAGTCGTCGCGCGGCTGGAAGCCCTGGCGGTCGAGCTGCAGGGTGGTGCTGGCCGCGTGCTCCAGGCCTCCCCGCCGCCGCTCGGCCAGGTGCAGGATGAAGAGGTAGCGCTCGTAGGGCAGCCCGCCCAGCATGCCGCCGTAGGTCTCGGCCACCTTCTTGAGGTCGCCGGCGAAGGAGCCGAGGTCCAGGTTGCCCCGCCCCCACACCGCCAGGGCGTGCTCCTTGCCGAGGGCGTTGAACTCCAGGAGCGCGTGGGTGCCGATCTCGACGGGCGCGTCCGCCAGCTCGTGGTAGTCGCGCGCGCTGAAGGAGGTCGGCCCGCCGGGGAGGGCGGTGGCCACCTTCCAGCCCGGCGGCGGGAGCACCTCGAGCCGGCAGGGCTCCGCCAGCCGGCCCTCCGGGTACACCAGGAGCGAGGCGCCGTTGAAGTAGCCGTGGCTCCCGTCGAGGTGCGAGGTGCGCACGGTGAGCTCGTTGGCGTAGACGCGGTAGCGCACCACCGCCCGCGCCGCCCCGCCGGGCCGGACGCGGAAGCGGTGCTTGTCGATCCGCTCCCAGGAGAGCTCCCGCCCCTCGCCGTCGGCGGCCGAGAAGGCCTCCACGTGCCGCGCGAACTCCCGCACCAGGTAGCTGCCGGGGGTCCAGACGGGCATGGCCAGCACCACCTCGGTGCCCGGATCGTCGAGCGCCGCCTCCACGTGGAAGAGGTGCGAATGGGGCTCTGGCATGGAGACGGCGTAGCGCATCGGCCGTCGATGCTAGCACGGGGTCCGAGCCGGCCCTCGGCGGCGGCCGCCGGGATGTGGCGGGCGACGGCGGACGCGATATCGTCCGCGCCCATGGACCCCTACGGCCTGCGCCGCGTCGTCTCGCCCCCCGGCGCCCTCCCGCAGCGCGCCGACGTTCTCGACCCGCGGCTGCCCCCCGGCGAGGACGAGCTCCTCCTCGACGTCGAGGCGCTCAACGTGGACGCGGCCAGCTTCCACCAGATCGAGACCGCCGCCGGGGGCGATCCGGACCGCATCGCCGGCGAGATCGCCCGCATCGTCCGCGAGCGGGGGAAGCTCCACAACCCGGTCACCGGCTCGGGCGGCATCCTCATCGGGCGCGTCCGCGAGGTGGGCCCGCGCCACCCGGCGGCCGGGAACCTCCGGCCCGGCGACCGTCTGGCCTCGCTGGTCTCGCTCACCCTCACCCCGCTCCTCCTCGAGCGCATCGACGCCGTCCGCCCCGAGGTGGACCGGGTGGAGTGCCGCGGCACGGCGGTGCTCTTCTCCAGCGGGCTCTGGGCGCGGCTGCCGGAGGACCTGCCCGAGCGGCTGGTGCTGGCGGCGCTCGACGTCTGCGGCGCGCCGGCGCTGGTGGCGCGCCACGCCCGCCCCGGGATGCGGGTGCTGGTGCTGGGCGCGGGGAAGTCGGGCTCGCTGGTCTGCGCCCAGGCCATGGAGTCGCTCGGCGGCCGGGGCCGGGTGGTGGTGGCCGACCGCGCGCCGGAGGCGCTCGAGGCCCTGCGGCGCCTCGGCATCTGCCACCAGGCGGTGGCCGTGGACGCCACCGGGGCGGCGGCGGCCCTGCCGGCGCTGATGGCCGCCGGCGGCCCCTACGACCTGGTGGTGAGCTGCACCAGCGTCCCCGGGACCGAGATGGCGGCCATCCTCCCGGCGGCCGACGGCGGCACTGTGATCTTCTTCTCCATGGCCACGAGCTTCACCGCCGCGGCGCTCGGCGCCGAGGGCGTGGGCAAGGACGCGCTGCTGGTCATCGGCAACGGCTACGTGCCCGGCCACGCGGAGCTGACGCTGGGCCTTCTGCGCCGCCACCCGGCGCTGCGGGCCCACTTCGAGGAGCGCCATGCCCGGTGAATCGCCCATCGCCGACGTCGCCCACGTCATCCAGCTCTCGGTGGCTCCGGTGTTCCTGCTCACGGCCACCGGCACCATCCTGGGCGTGCTCTCCACCCGGCTGGGCCGCATCGTCGACCGCTCGCGGGTGCTGAAGGACCGGCTCGCCCCCCTGGCCCCGGAGCTGCGGGCGCCCCTCGATCAGGAGCTGGCGCTGCTCCTGCGGCGCCGCCACCTGGTCAACATGGCCATCACCTCCAGCACCTGCGCCGCGCTGATGGTGGCCGGCGTCATCGCCAGCGCCTTCCTCGGCTTCCTGCTCTCCTGGAAGGTGGCCGGGGCCATCGCCGTCCTGTTCATCCTGGCGATGCTCTTCCTGGTGGTCGCGCTGCTCCTGTTCCTGCGCGAGGTGCTCATCGCCGCCATCGCGGTGGCCCCTCGCTCCGCTCGACCCGACGGCCCCTAGCCGGGCCGCGCCGGCTTCGCCCCGCGCACCATGGCCCGGGAGAGCCGGATGTCCACGCCTCCGTCGGAGCGCGCCGACGGCTCGAAGCCACGGGCCGTCCCGGCGAGGAGCCGGGCCCGCACCGCGTCCTTCGACGCGGCCGGCGTGCCGCGGTCGAACCACTCGTCGAAGTCGATGACCAGCTCCTCCTCGACGAGCCGCACCTCCTCCAGCCCGGCGCCGACGAGGAGGTCCACCATCTCCCCCGGCGTCAGGGTGCGCACGTGGGTGCGGTCGCGATCCCGCTCGATGCCCTGCGACCAGGCGTGGCGCGCCGGGCTCGGGTCGCCCGAGTGGTCGAGCGCCAGCACCGCGCCGCCCGGGCGGACCAGCGCCGCCTGGCGGCGGACGAAGGTCCCCGGGTCCTCGAGGTGGTGGAGCACGTTGCGGGAGAGGGCGCAGTCCACCGGCCCTCCGGGGTCGAGGTCGTAGAACGAGCGCTGCTCGAAGCGGGCCCGCGGCCCGAAGCGGGCGCAGCGCTCCCGGGCCCGCCGGACCATCTCCGCCGAGAGATCGGCGCCCAGGACCTCGAAGCCCGCCGCCAGGAAGGCCTCGGCCACGAGCCCCGGGCCGCAGCCGGCGTCGAGGACGCGGGCGCCGGGCGGGAGGGCGGCGAAGGCGACGAAGCGGGCCAGGGAGGCGGCGTCGCGCTGGACCTTGGCGCGCTCGAAGGCGGCGGCTTGCCCGTCGAAGGCCCGGGCCAGCTCGCGGTCGTGGTCGGACATGCCCCTAGCCTACACCTCCTTGATGGGCAGGCGCCGGACCCGCTTCCCGGTGACGGCGAAGAGGGCGTTGGCCACCGCCGGGGCGATGGGCGGCAGCCCGGGCTCGCCGATGCCGCCCGGCGCCTCGCGGCTCGGGACCACGTGCACCTCCACCGCCGGCATCTCCCCCATGCGCAGGGGCTCGTAGTCGTCGAAGTTCCCCTGGACCACGGCGCCCCGGGCCACGGTGATCTCGCCGCGCAGGGCGGCCGAGAGGCCGTAGACCACGGCGCCCTCGACCTGGTGCTCGACGCTGTCGGGGTTGACGGCGATGCCGCAGTCCACCGCGGCCACCACCCGGTGCACGCGGACTCGCCCCTTCTCCACCGAGACCTCGGCCACCTCGGCCACGTGGCTCCCGAAGGAGGTGTGGCAGGCGATGCCGCGGCCGCGCCCCGGCGGGAGCGGCTTCCCCCAGCCCGCCTTGCCGGCGGCGAGCTCCAGCGCGCCTCGGAGCCGGTTGCCAGCCGGCAGGAGCTCCAGGCGGAGGGCCAGCGGGTCCTTCCCGGCCGCCGCCGCCACCTCGTCCACGAAGCACTCCTCGGCGAAGGCGTTCTGCGAGGCGTACACAGAGCGCCACCAGCCGATGGGCACGCCGATCTCGGGGATGGCGGCCTCGACGAGCATGGCGCCCGCCGCGTAGGAGGTCGTGGCCGCTCCCTCGGCCACGTCGGGGTGGCCGCCCCGGCTGGAGCTGCCGAAGAGCTGCCGGGAGATGGAGGGCGTCCGCACCCGGTGGTGCCAGGCCACGAGCTTCCCCGCCGCGTCGAGGCCGGCGCGCAGCTCGTTCCTCCCCGCGGGGCGGTAGAAGTCGTGGCGCATGTCGTCCTCGCGCGTCCACACCACCTGCACCGGCCCGCCGGCGGCCTTCGCCACCAGCGCCGCCTCCACCGGGAAGTCCGGGCTCGAGCGCCGGCCGAAGCCGCCGCCCAGGAAGGTGACGTGCAGCTTCACCTTCTCCTCGGCGATCCCCA
The DNA here is from genome assembly GCA_035455425.1 of Anaeromyxobacteraceae bacterium. Classification (GTDB taxonomy): domain Bacteria; phylum Myxococcota; class Myxococcia; order Myxococcales; family Anaeromyxobacteraceae; genus JACRMN01. The sequence continues at coordinate 10,382 of DATIFE010000151.1, forward strand.
GGGCCTTGGCCACCGCCGACCGCGCCCAGGTGGGCGCCTGCGTCGGCGCCCAGATCTCCGCCGAGCCGCCGCGGACGTGCGCGGTGCAGTTCATGGGCTCCATGGTGGCGTGGGCCAGGAAGGGCAGGTCGTAGGTGGCCTCGATCCGCTTGGCCGCCCCGGCGAGCGCCTTCTCGACGTCGCCCTCGCGCCGTACCGCCTCGGGGTGGGCCTCGGCGAGGAGCTTCGCCACCTGGGCCATGTCGAGGGCGCCGTTCGGCCCCGGGTCGAAGGTGGCGCCGAGGGCGTCGCGCCCCTGGATCGCCGCCCAGCTGGTGTCGGCAACCACCGCCACGCCGCTCGGGACCTCGACCACCGCCCGCACGCCCGGGACGGCCCGGGCCCGGGCGGCGTCGAAGTGCGCCACCTTCCCGCCGCGCACCGGCGGGCGGGCCACGGCGGCGAAGCGCTGCCCCGGCACGCGCACGTCGAGGCCGAAGCGGGCGCGCCCGGTGGTCTTGTCGGGCCCGTCGAGCCGGGGGACCTTCTTGCCGATGAGCCTCCACTCCCCGGGCGCCTTGAGCGGCGGATCCTTCGGGACCTCCTCCCGGGCGGCGGCCAGCGCCAGCTCCCCGTAGCCGAGGCTGCGGCCGCTGGCGGCGTGGACCACCCTGCCCTGCTCGGCGCGACAGCCCTTGCGGTCGACGCCCCACCGCCGGGCGGCGGCGGAGATCAGCATCTCACGGGCGGCGGCGCCGGCCTTCCGCAGCGGCTCCCAGCTGCGGCGGACGCTGGTCGAGCCGCCGGTCGACATGTTGCCGAACCGCTCGTCGGCGTCGGCCTGCACCACGCGCACCCTCTTCCAGTCGGCCTCCAGCTCCTCGGCCACCAGCACCGCCATGGAGGTGTAGCTCCCCTGCCCCATCTCCGACTTGGCGAGGTAGACGGTCACCTCGCCCCGCGGATCGACGCGAAGCCAGACGTTGGGCTCGAAGGCCGCCCGGGCGGCCTCGGCCGCCTCCGCCCGACCGGGCAGGTGCACGGCCAGCCACAGCCCGGCGCCGGTCCCGGCCGCGGCCTTGAGGAAGCCGCGGCGTCCGACCTCGACGGCGCTCATGTGGCGCCTCCCTTGGCCGCCCGGTGGATGGCGCGGCGGATCCGGTTGTAGGTGCCGCAGCGGCAGAGGACCCCGTCCATGGCCGCGTCGATGTCTGCGTCGGTGGGGTGCTTCTTCTTCGCCAGCAGGGCCGCGGCCGAGAGGATCTGCCCCGACTGGCAGTAGCCGCACTGCGGGACCTGCTCGGCCACCCAGGCCTTCTGCAGCGGGTGGTCGCCCCTTGCGGCCAGGCCCTCGATGGTTACGACCCGGTGGCCGACGGCCTCCCGGACCGGGAGCTGGCACGAGCGGACCGCCTCGCCGTCGAGTAGCACCGTGCAGGCGCCGCACAGGGCGATGCCGCAGCCGAACTTGGTGCCGGTGAGGCCCATGGTGTCGCGCAGCACCCAGAGCAGCGGCGTCTCGGGGTCCACGTCCACCGCCTGCTTCCTGCCGTTCACGAGCAACGCCAGGCGCGCCATCCACGCCTCCCTTCGAGTGGCCCCTTGTATGCCCCCCGCTGCGGGATTGGTGAAGGCCCGGAAGGGTGGCCGGGGAGGTGTGACATCATGTCCCCGGGGCCGTGGCGGAATCGGCAGACGCGGGGGACTTAAAATCCCCTTCCTCGCGAGAGGAGTCCCGGTTCGACCCCGGGCGGCCCTACTCCGGAGACCGGTAACCAGCGCCCCCCCGGCGCGTATTGCGCTGGGAGGCCGACATGCCGAGCATGGGCTGGTTTCGCGTGGGGTCGCTGGCGTTGCTGGCTGCGCTGGGAGCGGCACAGGGCTGCAGGGGTGGTTACGGTGCTCCGGCTCCGGTGCCGGGCGGGAACGGAGGGCCGGGGACCGGGGGACCGGGCGGGGGCTGGCTCGTGGCGCAGCGCTTCGAAGCCGGCCAGGAAGGCATCCAGGTCTTCCCCGCGGGCGCGACGGGCGGGGCCCCGGTGGACGCCGTCGCCGGTGGCTCCGTGCTGGGTGCCATCGCGGGCACGGGCGTCGCCTACGGGAGGGACCCGGGACCGCTCGGCTACGCGGAGCTGGGGTTCTTCCGGCCGGGCGATGCGCGGCGGATCGTCCTCGGCGCCCAGGCCGGCCACTCGTACGCCTTCGTCACCGACCCGAGCAGCGCCACCCCGTTCCTGGCCGCCAGCCGCCTCCTGGTCGCCGACGCCACCGCCGCCGGCGGGGTCAGCCTCCGCTCCTTCGCCGGGGACGGCACCGACCCGCGGACGCTGACGACCGGCCCTTGCGCCGGCGTCTTCGGCGCCAGGATGCGCCCCGGCGGCGTCGCCTTCCGCTGCGACCCCGAGACCACGTACTTCTCCGACGGCGTCGCGCCCGCCGTCTTCCTTGGGTCGAATGCCGCGGGCTCGACTCCCGTGGAGATCGCGGCCGTCGGCTCCGTGGAGCACGTGATCCTCCTGACGGGCGGCTCTCGCCTCATCACCATGCCCGCCGACGGGAGCGACACGTTCCGGTTCCTGAGCCCCGAGCCCTCCGGCACCGACGCGCTCCTGGCGATGGCCGGCTCGACCGCGCTCGTCGCGACCGCCGTCGCCGCCACGGACCACGCCGCCTACACCGTCTCCGCCGACGGATCCTCGCAGAAGGCCCGCAGGATCGGCGGCGCCGGTCCCACGGTTGCGGGGTCGCCGGGCGTGGCGCCCGACGGCCGTCACTTCCTCGCCATCTTCCGGGACGACGTCGGCGCCCAGTCGCGGGCCTTCCTGGTGCCGGTCGATCCGGGCGACGACCAGCTCGTCGGCCTGCCCACGCCCTCCGGTGCGGCCAGCGCCCTCGACGCGACGCAGTTCGCCGACGGCACCGTGCTGATGAAGCTCGAGGGGGTCGGCTACCGGGCGGTGAGCGCCAGCGGCGAACCCGGACCGCTGCTCGACTCGTCCACGGCCGACGTCCACCGGGCCGATGCCGGGGCCTATGCCGTCCTCCAGAGCTCCACGGCCCCCTTTCCCATGAAGGCGGTGCGGCAGGACGGGCTCGAGACCTTCTTCTTCACCGGCGCCGGCGCGACCCGGCCTCCCCTGGTGTCTCCGGGCGGCCGGATCTTCTACATCGACGGCGACGGCCACGCGCTGGCGGCGGCGCCCGACCTCTCCCTCGAGGTGCCGATCGACGCCGCCCCGTGCAATGCGCTCGAGCTCACGGGCGGGGATGCCGCCCGGGAGCTCGTGGCCGTGCGCCACGCCACCGGCGACCACGCCACCTTCGTCCTCCACACCGGCACGGGGGAGGTCGAGAGGGTCCTCGGGGGAGCGGACGACGTCACCTGGTTCCTGCCCTGACGGCCCGGGCTACCCCATCGTCTGCAGCCCCGCCGCGATCCCGTTCACGGTCACCAGCAGGGCCTCCCGGATCCGGTCCCTCTCCTCGGCCCCTGCCCGCCGCAGGCGCGAGAGCAGCTCCACCTGCACGTGCGAGAGCACGTCGACGTACGGGTTCCGCAGCTCGGCCGCCCGGCCCACCGCCGGCCAGGGGGACATGAGCGACGGGTCCCCGCTCACCGCCAGGACGGCCTTCACCGTGCGCCGGTGCTCCTCCTCGATGAGCTCGAACACGCTGCGGTCCCCGGGGTCGGCCAGGCGGGAGTAGTACGCCGCCACGTCGAGGTCGGCCTGGGTAAGGGCGAGGCGCGCGTCGTCGACGAGGCCGCGGAGCGGCCGCCACTCGCGGTAGAGCGCCTGAACCCGCTCCAGGCCCTCCTCCGCCGCCATCGCCTCGAGCGCGCTCCCGAGCCCGAACCAGCCGGGGATGCCGTGGCGGCTCTGGTTCCAGGAGAACACCCAGGGGATGGCGCGGAGCGAGGCGAGCGCCATCGTCCCGGTCCGGCTCGCCGGGCGCGACGCGAACCGCAGCTCCGGGACCTCGGCCATGGGCGTGGCGGCGAGCGCGTAGCGCGCCAGCCGGTCCGGATCGGCGGTCAGCCGCCGGTAGCGCTCCAGCGCGGCGCGCGCGCCCCGGTCCACCGCTGCCTGGCGCGCCCGGGCGACGTCGAGCGCCGCCGGCTCGTCCGCGCCGATCGAAGCCACCATCACGGCGCTCACCATCTGCTCGAGGTCGCGCCGGGCGATCCCCTTCCGCGCGTACCGCGCGGCGATGGTCTCGCCCTGCTCGGTGAGCCGGAGGCGGCCCCGCAGGGCGGCCCGGGGCTGCGCCCGGATGGCGCGGTGGGCCGGCCCGCCGCCCCGCCCCACCGCGCCGCCGCGCCCGTGGAAGATGGTGAGCGTCACCCCCGCGGCCCCGGCCACCTGCGCCAGCGCCCGCTGCGCCCGGTGCAGCGCGACCCTGCTCGGCACGTACCCGACCTCCTTCCCGGAATCGGAGTAGCCGAGCATCACCTCGAGCTCGCCCCCCAGCGCCGCGCGGAGGGGCGCGATCTCGAGCATCCGCCCGGCGATGGCGCCCGCCGACTCGATGTGCTCGAGCTGCTCGAGGAGCGGCACCGGCCGGAGCTCGTCGGGGGCGAGCCGGGCTGCGCGGGCGAGGAGCAACACCTCGAGCAGGTCGCTCGGCGACGCGGTGAACGAGACCACGTACCGCTCCACCGCGGCGGGCCCGCTGTCCCGCCGCGCCCGCCCGGCGACCTCCAGGGTCTCGACGGCCTCGCGCGCCTCGGGCGACAGCCGCCGGCGGTCCGGGGCGGGGAACGAGGCGCGGGAGAGGATCTCGGCGAGGAGCGCCTGCCGCCGCTCCTCGGGGAGCGCCGCATACCCGGGGCTCCCGCCCCGGGCGAGGATCTCGTCCACCGCCCGCTCGTGCACCTCCGCGTGCTGGCGCAGGTCCAGGCTCGCGAGGTGGAACCCGAACACCTCGGCGCGGCGGCGGACGTCCGCCAGCCGCCCCCGCGCCAGGCGGCCGAGCCCGGCGGCGGAGAGGGTCCGGTCGAGCAGGTCCAGGTCGGCGAGGTAGCTTCCGGCGTCCGGGTAGGCGCCCTCGCCCCGCGCGCGCGCCGCGTCGATCCGGGCCGCCATGAAGCGCAGCTTCTCGCGCCACCGCTCGTCCCCGCGCAGGGCGCGGGTGGCGGGGGGTGGCTCGGGGACGCGCTCGCGGTCCGCGGCGATCGAGGCCTCGAGCTCCTCCCGGGCGCCGCTCGCCGCCGGGACCCGCGCCGCGGAGAGCTCGCGCCACAGCGCCGCCACGTCCGCCGCGTGCCGCGCCAGCGCCAGCGCGCGGTGGCGCTCCAGCGCGGTCCGGGTCACGTCGGCGGTGACGTACGGGTTCCCGTCGCGGTCGCCGCCGATCCAGGTCCCGAAGCGGAGGAAGGGCGGGACGCGGAGCCCGGCCCCGGGCCAGGCCCGCTCCAGGGTCCGCTCCAGCTCCCGGTAGATGGCCGGCACGGCGTCGAGCAGGGTCTGCTCGAAGAAGAGGAGCCCGGCGCGAACCTCGTCCTGCGGCGTCGGCCGGGCCGTCCGGGCCTGCCCGGTGGCGACCAGCGCCGTGACCACCTCGCGGAGCCGCTCCTCCGCCGCGGCCCGCTCGCGCGCCCCGGCGCGCGGGTCGTCGAGCGCGTCGAGCGCCGAGGCGACCTCGGCGAGGTGGTCGAGCACCGTCCGGCGGCGCGCCTCCGTCGGGTGCGCCGTGAGCACGGGCATCACCAGCATCCGGTCGAGGAGCGCCTGCACCTCCTCCGGCCGCGCGCCGCCGGCGCGCAGCTCCTCGACCGCGGCCGCCAGCGACCCCTCGAGCGGCGGCGCCCCCTCGCGGTCGCGGGCCTGCAGCGCGCGCACGCGGTGGTGCTCCTCCGCCGTGCTGATGAGGTGGAAGAAGCTGGTGAAGGCCTCGGCCAGCAGCGCCAGGTCGTCCAGTCCCAGCCCGGCGACGGTGCCGGCGAACGCCTCGCGCCCTCCCGGGAGCACGCCCTCCCGGAGCGCGACCGCGGCCCTGCGCGTCCGCTCCACCAGGTCGAGCGCCGACGGGCCCCGCAGCTCCGCCAGCGTCTCGCCGAGGACGCGGCCCAGGAGCCGGACCTGCTCGCGCAGCCCCTGGTCGCGGTCGCCGGGCGGGGAGGTCACGGCCGCCTCCGCGGCTAGTTCATGAACTCCGGGCGCTCGGCCTCGACGCCCTGGATGGGCTTGCGGCCGGAGAAGCCCTCCTCGACCTTGTGCCAGTGGGCCACCTGGCGCTCGCCGAACTGCCAGCAGAGCAGCACCGGCTCGTTTCCCATCATGGCGTAGAAGTCCACCAGCCCGAGATCCAGGTCCTTCACCAGGCAGCCCATGGCGGTGACGCGCTCCACCGCCGCGGCGATCTCGTCGGCGACGATGCGGAGCCGCCGCGCCTCGGCCTCGAGCCCGCGGGGCGGCGCGGCCCCGTGCTGCAGCACGTCCACCGAGGCATCCGCTCCGCCGAGCGCCTCCACCAGCGAGCGGAGCTCGTCGCGCAGGCGCGCCACGCCCCCGAACTCGAGCTCCAGCGCCGGGACGAGCTCGTTGGCCTCCTCCAGGGTGAAGATGCGCGTCGGCTCTCCCATGGGCGGAAACCGTAGCACACCCGTGCTATAAGCGGTCGCGACACGAAGTGCCGGACCCCGCAGGGAATCCCCGTGCTCGAGACCGTAGCCAAGGGCTTCAAGGCCGCCCGCGCCCGCTTCAAGGGGCGCACGGAGATCACCGCGGAGGTGGTGGACGAGGCGCTGCGCGACATCCGCGTGTCGCTGCTCGAGGCCGACGTGGCGCTGGACGTGGTGAAGCGCTTCGTGGCCCGGGTCCGCGAGAAGGCCGTGGGCACCGAGGTGACGACGCGGGTCCGCACCGGCCAGGGCCGGCTCGAGGTCGGGCCGCAGGACCACTTCATCCGGATCTGCCACGACGAGCTCGAGGCCCTGATGGGCCCGGTGGACACCTCGCTGAGGCTCAAGCCCCGGGGCCCGAGCGGCGTGATGATGGTGGGGCTGCAGGGCTCGGGGAAGACCACCACGGTGGGCAAGCTGGCCAGGCGCTTCCTGGCCGAGGGGAAGAAGCCGCTCCTCGTCGCCGCCGACGTCCAGCGGCCCGCCGCGGTGGAGCAGCTCCGCATCTTGGGCGAGCAGCTCGGCGTTCCGGTCTTCCACCAGGAGGGGCTCCGGCCCCCCGAGCTGTGCCAGCGGGCGCTGGAGGCGGCCGCCCGCGATGGGCGCGACGTCGTGGTCTACGACACCGCCGGGCGGCTGGCCATCGACGAGCCGCTCATGGAGGAGCTGGAGGAGATCAAGCGCCGCGTCGCCCCCGACAACGTGCTGCTGGTGTGCGACGCCATGATCGGCCAGGACGCGGTGAAGACCGCGGCCGAGTTCGACCGGCGCCTCTCGCTCGACGGCTTCATCCTCACCAAGCTCGACGGCGACGCCCGCGGCGGCGCCGCGCTCTCCATCAAGGAAGTCACCGGAAAGCCCATCAAGTTCCTGGGCATGGGCGAGTCGCTCGACCGCCTGGAGGAGTTCCGGCCCGAGGGGCTCGCCAGCCGCATCCTCGGCTTCGGCGACGTCGTCGGGCTGATGAAGGACTTCGAGAAGCACGTCGACGAGGAGCGGGCCGAGGCCGAGGCCAAGAAGATCCTCTCCGGCGACTTCACCCTCGACGACTTCGTCTCGCAGATCCAGCTGGTCCGCAAGATGGGCCCGCTCGGCGAGCTGATGGAGAAGTTCCCCATCTTCGGGGAGATGCCCGAGGGCTTCCAGTTCGACGACGCCCAGCTGGGCCGCATCGTGGCCATGGTGGCCTCGATGACCGCCGGCGAGCGCCAGCGGCCCGACACCATCACCGACTCGCGCCTCAAGCGCATCGCGCGCGGCTCGGGGCGCAGCGAGAAGGAGGTCCGGGACCTCCTCAAGCACTACCACGGGATGCGCGCCATCATGCGGACGGTAGGCGACGCGCCCGGGCTGCTCTCCCGCCTGCCGGGCATCAAGCAGCTGGCCCAGCTCCGCAAGCTCCAGGGCAAGGGGCTCGACGACGTGCTGGGCGAGGACGCCGCCGGCGTGGAGGCGGCCCTCTCCGGCGAGGACCCCGCGGCCCTTGCGGCGCGGATGCAGGGGCTCCCGCGGGGCGTGCAGCCGCGCATGCCCGCCGGGGCCATGGCCCGCGCCCGGCTCATGGGCTACGCCCCCGAGCCGGTGGCGGTCGAGAGCGCCGGGGACCGCGAGCGGCGCAAGAAGAAGCGCAAGCAGGAGCGGCAGGCGCGCAAGGCCGCCCGGAAGCGGAACAAGAAGAGGTAGGGGCCATGGACCGCGCGCCCCCGGCGGCCCGCCCGGCCCACCTCGCCGGCGCCTGCTACCCGGCCGAGGCCGCCGAGCTCCGCCGGCTGCTCGACCGGCTCCTCGCCCGCGTACCCGGCTCGCGCGGCGCGGGCGACGCCCGGCTCCTCGTCGCCCCGCACGTCGACCTGGCCCGCGGCGGCGCCTCCTACGCCCACGCCTACCGGGAGATCGCGCGCAGCCGCGCCGAGCTCTTCGTGGTCTTCGGCACGGCCCACGCCACGCCGGTCCACCCCTTCACCCTCACGCGGAGCGACTACGCCACGCCGCTGGGCCCGGTGCCCACCGACCGCGCCCTGGCCGACCGCCTGGTCTCCGAGCTGGGGCCGGGCCTCCTGGCCGCCGAGGCGTGCCACCGCAAGGAGCACTCGGTCGAGTTCCAGATGGTGTGGCTGCGCCACCTGCTCCCGGACCGGGAGATCCGGGCGCTCCCGGTGCTCTGCTCCGGCCTCTCGAGCCCCCCGGACCCGCGGACCGCCGCCGGCCCCTTCCTCGAGAGCCTGGCGCGCGCGGTGGCCGGGCGCGACGTCTGCTGGGTCGCCGGCGCCGACCTGGCCCATGCCGGCCCGCTGTACGGGGACGCCCGGCCGCCGACGCCGGAGCAGCTCCGGGCCCTGGCCAGCGAGGACCGGCGCACCCTGGCCTTCCTCGAGGCCGGGGACGCCGAGGGCTTCCGCCGCGACGCCGCGCGCGACGACGCTCGCCGCCGCATCTGCGGCGCTGCGCCCATCTACGCGGCCATGCGGGCGTCCCGGCGCGGGGCGCGCCTGCTCCACTACCAGCAGTGGAGCGACGGGACCGACTCGGTGAGCTTCGCCGCCGCGGCCGGCTAGCGCGAGCGCGCCGCGAGGCGACGCGCGAGGCTTCTGCGTCTCGCGCTCGTGACACGGGAGGGCCGGGAGGAGCGCCACCGCGCCGCACCCGCCGGGGCGGCCCCGGTTTTCCGGCCCTGGCGCCGGCGCCCGCGGCCCACGATTGGCCAGGGGTTCCCATGGCAGCCCAGGCGCCGGAGCGCTCCATCCGCGTCGTGGATCTCTCGCCCGAGAGCGAGGGGAGCTACCTCCTGTGCCTCGAGGACTGGCCCGGGAGCCTCACGCGGGAGGCCGGCGACGCCAAGGCGCGGTGGGTGGAGCGCATGCGCCCCCGGGGCCTGCGCGTCAAGCTGGCCCTCGACGACTCGGCCCGGATCGGCGGGATGATCCAGTACCTCCCCATCGAGCACTCTCCCGCGCTCGGGCGGGACCTCCACTTCGTGCTCTGCATCTGGGTCCTGCCCCGGTCGCCCGCCGGCCCCAGCGAGCGGCGGCGGGGCATGGGGACCGCGCTCCTCGAGGCCGCCGAGGCCGACGCCCGGGCGCTCGGGGCGAGGGGCATGGCGGCCTGGGGGATTGCCCTCCCTGCCTGGATGCGGGCCTCCTGGTTCCGCAGGCACGGGTACCGGAGGGCCGACCGCCAGGGGCTGTCGGTCCTGGTCTGGAAGCCCTTCGGGGCGGAGGCGGAGCCGCCGCGCTGGCCGCCGGCGACCGGGAAGGTGCCGGAGCCGGTGCCCGGCAAGGTGGTGGTGGGGGGCTGCCGGAGCGGCTGGTGCCCGGGAGTGAACCTGGCCTTCGAGCGCGCCCGGAGGGCCGCGGCCGGATTCGGCGACCGGGTCGAGTTCCGGGTGGAGGAGGCGGCCGACCGCGCCACCATGGTGGCCTGGGGCCAGAGCGACGCGCTCTTCGTCGCCGGGCGTCCGGTCCGCACCGGGCCGCCGCCGAAGGAGGAGCGGCTCGTCCGGCTGATCCGCCGGGCGGTCGACCGGCTTCCTCCCTCTCCCCCGCCCTAGCAGCGGGGGCCGCCCCCCGCCTACCTCAGGTCCTCGTCCTCGCCGACCGCCTCGCCGTACTCGATGGCGCACTTCGGGCAGAACCGGTTGGGCTCGGGCGCGCCGGGCACGGTGATGACCCGCCCCTCCGCCCCGCACACCTGGCAGCGCCCGGTCGCCTCCAGCTGGCCCCGGTCGTACGGGCTCTCCTTCGTCGGCTCGCGCATGGCGCTACTCCTCCCCCCTCATCTTCCTCTTCTTGGGCACCACCAGTCCCCGGGACAATCGCCGCAGGACCTTCTTGGCCTGCCTCCGCTTGTAGCGCTCGTGGGCCGAATCGCCCTCCTCGTTGCGGGCGTGGGTGTCGGCGTCGAGGATCTGGAACTCCACCAGGCTGAAGACCACCCGGCCCAGGTCCTCGGCCAGCTCGCCGTCGCCGGGGATGAGCTCGTCGATGCGGACCGGGAGGTCCACCACGAAGTTCAGCACCCGGTAGCTCCGGGAGCTGAACTCGTTGAAGGGGCGCGTCTCCCCCGCCTCCAGGTCGAGCGGCGACTGGAGCGCGGCCACGATCTCCTCGGCCCGCGGATGGGCCCCCACGATGCGCCGGAAGCGCACCAGCGAGTTCTGCGTCTGGCCCGGCACCCCGTAGTTGAAGGGGAAGAGCTCCTCGGTCAGGTGGTGGAGCACCGGTGCGATCTGGTCGCGCCGCTCGGTGACGATGCGGTAGCGCACCCGGTCGAAGATCTGGGTGGCCAGGGTGTCCCGCTTGGCCAGCAGCTTGGTGATGAGCGAGGAGCGCGTCTTCACGTTCCCGGCGAACTCCACCACCGGGAGGCCCTGCTCCTTCATGCGCCGGGCGATGCCCATGACGCGCCGGTCGACCCGCTCCGCCAGGTCGGCCTCGCGCACCGGGGTGCGGAAGAGCAGCTCGCGCGCCTCCAGGTGGTGGATGACGTGCATCACCTTGAGGACCACGCAGGCGATGCGCCGGTAGCGGCGGGGCTCGGCCGCGTCGGAGGCGACGAGGAACAGGTCGCGGACGTCGGCGGGCCGGGCCACCGCCTCGGCCACCTGGTAGCCGAAGGCCTTGCGCAGGTACTCCACCGCCTGGGCCAGGATGCGCCGCAGCCGGCGCTCGTCCTGCGCGTCGTGCGGGTCGAGGAGGTTCAGCCGGAGGAAGTGGTCGACCTCGCGCGCCTCGCGGAAGTGGAGCCGGCGCCAGTCGACCACCGAACCGCCGCGCAGGAGCAGGCGGATGGTCTCGAGGTCGCCGAGGTCCATCTCCTCGACGGGGAGCAGTCGCGGCGGGACCGGGACCCACTTCGGCTCGGCGGACAATCACGCTCCGGAGCCGGCGCGAAGCGGCCGGCGGCTGGGAAAATGACAGCGGCGGCCGGGCGGGTCAAGCGATTCGCCCGGACCAGGAAGGGACCGGTGCGCCCTCAGAACTTGAACGGGAACGCCTCGACCTCGCGCCCCAGGCGGCTCCTCGGGAAGCGGGTGCTCTTCACGACGCCCGTGATGCAGGGCACGATGGGCTGCCGGGCCAGGTCCTGGGAGAGGCTCCGGACGTCCTTCACCGAGCCGTCGGGGAGGATGGTCCAGCGGAGCATCAGGGGCCCCCGGGCGTCGCCGCCGGCGGCCTTCTGCTCCTCGACGCACGCCTGGAGCGACGCCTTCTTGCCGACGATGGCCTCGATGATCTGCGGATCGGTCACCCGCTCGGAGACCTCGGAGCCCGGCGCCGGCGGCACGTAGACGCTGCGCTTCTTCCCGCCCCCGCCCAGGTCCTTGGCCAGGTCGTCGTCGCCCGCGACGTCGAGGAGCGGGTCGCCCGCAGGCTTCCGGGCAGGGGCCGCCGCCACCCGGCGCTCCGGCTCCCGTGCCGGCTTCGCCTTCCTGGCCGCCCGGGCGGCCGTGTGCGTCTCCCGCGCCGGCTTGGCCGCGTGCGGGGGCG
>DATIFE010000152.1:0-23552 GCA_035455425.1 Anaeromyxobacteraceae bacterium
CTGACCGCCGAGGCGCGCGCGGCCCTGGAGCAGGACGCGAAGTGCATCAAGGAGAAGGGCGGCGCCATCAAGGTCGAGGGGAACTGCGACGAGCGGGGCACCAAGGAGTACAACCTCCACCTCGGCCAGCGGCGCGCCGACGCGGTGAAGAAGTATCTCTCCGGGCTGGGCATCGCCGGGAAGGAGATCCACACCGTGAGCTTCGGCAAGGAGAAGCCCATCTGCACCGAGTCCAACGAGGACTGCTGGCAGAAGAACCGGCGCGCCGACCTGAAGTAGCCGGCCTCCCGTGAAGCGCGCTGCGCTCCTCCCTCCCGGGCCGGCCGGCCGCGCTCCCGCCGGGCCCGGCCACGGGCCTGCGACAGAATGACTCGCCACCGCCGGAGCCTGGCGGCGGCAGGCTGGGCTCGGACCGGTCGATCCGGTCCGCCCGGCCGGGCGCGGAGTCGGTCGGGCCTCCATCTCCTGGCGGAGGGAGGCGGGTGCGGTGAGGGATCCTCGGGACAGCAGGCTCGAGGCCACGGCCCCGGCGCGATCGATCCGCGGTCGAGTGACGGCCATCCGGGGTACCGTCCTCGAGATCGAGTTCGACGAGAGCTGCCCCCCGCTGTCTACCGCGCTGTCCTGCCACCTCTCGGCAGACCGGTCCGTCACGGCGGTGGTGCAGGCTCACGTGGGCGGCTCGCGCGTGCGAGCCATCGCCATCGATCCCACGGGCTCCCTGCGCCGCGGCGCCGGCGTCCTGAGCAGCGGCCAGCCGCTGACCGTGCCCGTCGGGAAGGACCTGCTCGGTCGGGTCGTGGACCTGCAGGGTACGCCGCTCGACGGGGGGCCGCCTCTCGCGGCCGCGCCCCGGCGTCCCCTCCAGAGGCCTCCGCCGCCAGCCGCCGAGCGGCGCCCCTGGAGCGAGGTGTACGAGACGGGGGTCAAGGTCATCGACCTCTTCTGCCCATTCCTGCGCGGCGGCCGGGCGGCGGTCTTCGGTGGCGCAGGGGTGGGCAAGACCGTCGTCCTGACCGAGTTCATCCACAACGCGGTCGAGAGGCTCAAGGGCGTGGCGGTGTTCGCCGGCATCGGCGAGCGCTCCCGGGAGGGCCTCGAGCTGTGGACCGAGATGCGACGCAGGGGTGTGCTGGGCCGCACCGCGCTCGTGTTCGGCCAGATGAAGGAGACCCCGGGGGCGCGCTTCATGGTCGGCCTGGCGGCGCTCTCCGTCGCCGAGTACTTCCGGGACGAGATGGGCCAGGACGTGATGTTCGTCATCGACAACCTCTACCGCCACGTGCAGGCGGGCATGGAGGTGAGCGGGCTTCTCGGGCGGCTTCCGTCCCGGGTCGGGTACCAGCCGACACTGGCGGCGGACCTGGCGGCCATCGAGGAGCGCATCACCGCCACCCGGCGAGGGGGCATGATCTCGGTTCAGGCCGTCTACGTGCCCGCCGACGACTACGGCGATCCGGCCGTGACCCACGCCTTCTGGCACATGGACAGCGCGCTGGTCCTGTCCCGCGACGTGGCCGCCGAGGGCTACTACCCGGCCGTCGACCCCCTGACGTCGTCTTCGAAGGCGCTCGACCCCGCGGTCGTCGGTCCTCGACACCACGGGGTGGCGGAGGAGGCGCGGCGGGTGCTCGGCCGCTTCGAGGAGCTGCGCGACATCATCTCGATGCTGGGGATGGACGAGCTCGCCGCGGAGGATCGGACCACCGTCCTCCGGGCGCGGCGCCTGCGCAACTTCCTCACGCAGCCGTTCTTCGTCACCGAGTCCTTCACAGGCCTGCCCGGTCGGCGCGTGAGCGTCGGCGAGACGGTCGACGGCGCCGCGGCGATCCTCGAGGGCCGCTGCGACGAGCTGCCCGAGGATCGGCTGTTCATGATCGGCGCCCTCTCGGAGGTCCTCGGGTGACCGCAACCCTGCGCGCCATGGTGCGCACGCCGCACGAGGTCGTCCTCGACCTGAACGTTCGCTCGGCGCGCTTCCCCACCGAGACCGGGCAGGTCGGCGTGAGGCCGCGGGGTGAGCCGCTCGTCCTCGCCGTGGAGGCGGGGCTGATCCTGTTCCGCGCGGAGGGCACGCGGCTGGCCGCCAGCGCCGGGGGGCTGCTCGAGTCCGATCGCGAGCGGTGCACCCTCTACACGCCCTTCGCGGTGGTGGGGACCGAGGAGGAGGTCCTGGCGGCGCTCGACCGAGCCCTGGCCACGCCGGACAGCGAGCTCGCCGCCCGCAGGTCGGTCGGCGAGCTGGAGCGGCGCATCCTCAGCGAGCTGAGGGATGGGCGGGGAGCCCCGCCGCGGGCGGGGGTGTCGCGTGGCTGACCCGCGAAGGAACCCGTTCGCCAGGGAGGACGCGCGCGAGCGCACGCGCCGCGACGTCGCCAGGCTCCGGCAGCGGGAGGCCGGGGTTCGCCGCTTCTGGCGCTCGCTCGCCCTCATCGGGAGCGTTGGCTGGCCCATCGTGCTTCTCGCGGCGGGAGGCGCCCTCCTGGGGCGGCAGCTCGACGTGCGCTGGGGCACGGGCGTGCGCTTCTCGCTGATGCTGCTGGCCCTCGGCACCGCGAGCGGCACCTGGATCGCATTCCGGGCGCTGGGACGGGACGGGCGATGACGGGCGCCCTCTTCGCGCTCCTGGGGGCCGCGGCCGGCGGCGGGCAGGCCCTGCTGCTGCGTGGCGCCGCGCGGGGCGATCGGCGCGCCGGGGTGGCGCTGCGCCTGTCGCTGGTCGCGGGCGTCCTCCTGGCGGCCGCGCTGCTCGGCCACCTGCCGGGAGGGGCGGCCGGTTGGGCGACCGGTTTCGGGCTGGGTGGCGTGCTCATCGCGCGGAGGCTCGTGTGAGGCCGGAGATATTCGCGGACCCGGTCCTCGTCTGGCTCGGGCCGGTGCCGCTGACGCGAACCATGTTGGTCAGCGCGGCCACGGGCATGCTGCTGGCGGTGGTGGCCGGGATGATGGGAGCGGCCGTCGGACGTCGGCCCGCCTCGCGGGTCGCCGCCCTGGGCAGGCTCGCCTTCGGCTTCCTGCACGGCTTGGTGGAGCAGGCCGCAGGGCGGTCCTCGCCCGGCCTCGAGGTCTTTGCCGGCAGCCTGTTCCTCTTCATCGCGGCGTCCGCGGTCGTCGGCCAGCTGCCGGGCGTGGCCGCTCCCACCTCCAACCTCGCGACCACGAGCGCGCTCGCCGCGGTGGTGTTCCTGGCCGTTCCGGTCGCCGGGATCCGCACCCGCGGCCTGGCGGGCTACCTGGGGGGCTACTTCCGCCCCAACCCCGTCCTCTTCCCGCTGCACGTCGTCAGCGAGCTCTCGCGGACCGTCGCCCTGGCCCTGCGCCTCTTCGGGAACATGATGAGCGGTCACCTGGTGGTTGCCCTCATCGTGGCGCTGGTCGGCCTGTTCGTCCCGGTTCCCCTGATGGCCCTCGACCTCCTGATCGGCCTCCTCCAGGCGTACATCTTCACCGTGCTGGCAAGCGTCTACGTGGGCGCCTCCATCCGAATCGGAGAGGGACCATGAACGAACACGCGATCCTCGCGCTCGGCTCGATCGTGATGGCGGGTTTCACCATGGCCATGGGCGCCATCGGTGCGGCGCTGGGCGAGAGCAGAATCGGCGCCGCCGGCATGGATGCCCTCGCCCGCCAGCCCGACGAGGCCGGCTCCATCACGCGCAACCAGTTCGTGGCGCTGGCCATGGTCGAGTCGACCGCCATCTTCTGCCTGGTCATCGCGCTGGTGCTCCTGTTCGCGAATCCCTTCGTGCGCGGAGGCTGAGACCGTTGTCGCCCTGGGTCGCCAATTTCCTCTTCGAGGCCGTCAACTTCCTGGTGCTGGCCGCAGCCCTGGGCTGGCTGCTCTTCAAGCCCGTCCGCGCCGCCATCGAGGCGGAGCGCGAGCGCCGCGCCCGGGAGGAGGCGGAGGGCCGGAAGCAGCGGGGGGAGGCGGAGGCCCTGATGGCCAAGGCGAACCACGCCTCGGAGGAGGCGCTTCGCGAGATCGAGCGCCAGCGAGCGGACCTGGCCTCGGCTGCCGAGAAGCAGTCGGTGCAGATCCGCGAGCAGGCCAGGGAGCTGCGAGAAGCCGAGCGGCGCTCCATGGAGCGCGAGATGGAGGCGTCTCGCCTGGCGCAGGCGAGCGCGCTCTCGGGGGCCGTCGGTCGAATGGCCGCCGAGTCCATCCGGAGGCTCCTGAAGCAGCTCGACGGCCCCTCGCTCGACCTGGCGCTCGTGCGCGGGGCCTGCACCGAGCTGCGGGCTCTTCCCGCGGCAGCCCGCTCCTCCGCCGTGGTCGAGGTCGCCCGCCCGCTCGCGCCCGAGGGGCGGCGGCTCCTGGCCGAGGTCCTGGGAGGCGAGTTCCGGGAGCGCAACGCGGAGGAGCTGGGCGCGGGCGTCCGGGTCACCACGGCGGCCGGGCAGGTGGATGCCACGGCGCTCGCCCTGGCCCGGGAGGCGGCTCGGGCCCTTTCGGAGAGCGCCGGGGCCGCGGGGAATGACGTCGATGGCTGACCCCGGTGAAGCGCGCGAACTCGTGCCGGCGGTCCCGGCGCATCTCGACCTGGGCCTGGCGCTGCGCCCCCGGGGGGCGGTGGCCGAGGTGGGAGACGGGGTGGCGCAGGTGACGGGCCTGGCGGAGGTGGGCTCGGAGGAGCTGGTGATCTTCGACTCGGGCGCGGTGGGGGTGGCCTACGATCTCGCCCCCGAGCACATCGGGGTGGTCGTGCTCTCGGGCGCGGACCGGGTCCGCGCCGGTCAGGGTGCCAGGCCAGGTGGGAGGCTTCCTTCCCTCCCGGTGGGGCGCGACCTCCTCGGACGCCTGATCGATCCGCTGGGCAGGGCGCTCGACGATGGTCCGCCCCCGGCAGGCGTCCGGCGCTCGGCCTTCTGCGCGGCGCCCGACCTCACGGAGCGGGCCCCCGTGAATCGCCCCCTCCTGACGGGCGTCATGGTCCTCGACGCAGCAGTCCCGATCGGACGCGGACAGCGGCAGCTCATCGTCGGCGACCACAACGTCGGGAAGACGGCGCTTGCCCTCGACATCGTCGCCGCCCAGCGCCCGGGCGAGGTCGCGTGCGTCTACGTCGCCGTCGGGCAGCCCCTCACCCGGGTGCTGGGCATCCGCCAGGCCCTGCTGGAGCACGGCGCGCTCGCGAACACGGTGGTGGTGGCGGCCGACGCCGCCGACCCCGCGGGACTCCAGTACCTGGCGCCCTACGCGGGCGCTTCCGTCGCCGAGTACTTCCGGGATCAAGGCCAGGACGCGCTCGTGGTCTACGACGATCTCACCAAGCACGCCGACGCCTACCGCGAGCTGGCGCTCCTCCTCGGGCGCCCGCCCGGGCGCGAGGCCTTCCCCGGCGACATCTTCTTCATCCACGCCGGGCTCCTCGAGCGGGCGACGGCGCGGACGGAGGCCGCGGGCGGTGGCTCGGTCACCGCCCTGCCCATCGTGGAGACGACCGACGGCGACATCTCCTCCTACATCCCCACGAACCTGATCTCGATCACCGACGGGCAGGTGTACCTGGATGCGGCTCGCTTCGAGCGGAACCAGCGGCCCGCCGTGGACGTCGGAAGGAGCGTCTCCCGCGTCGGCGGCGCGGCCCAGTCGGCATCGATGCGTGCGGCGGCGCGCAACCTGCGGATCATCATGGCCCGGTTCGAGGCGCTCGAGGCGCTGACCCGCGTCGGGCTCGACGTCGACGAGGAGACGCGGAGGGCGGTGAACCGCGGGAGGATCATGCGCGAGATCCTCCGGCAGCCGCGCTTCGCGGCCCGGAGCCTGGGTGAGGAGATCGCCGCCCTCACCGCGGTGGCCGGCGGCCAGATGGACGGATTTCCGCCGGCGAGGGCGGGCGCAATCATCGAGGCCATCCGGCGCGCTCGCGCCGGGATCGCGGACGACATGGCCCGCCTCGACGCGGGGGAGGAGCCGGCGGCTGGCTGGCAGGAGCGCTTGCGCCCCGCCCTCACGGCCGCGCTCGGGCCTGCGCGATGAGGCAGCGCCAGGAGCTGGAGCGACGCCTCCGCTCGCTCGAGGCGCTCGGGGCCACGGTGGGGGCCATGAAGAGCCTTTCGGCCCATCACTTCCGCGAGATCCGGGCGTCGGTGGAGCCGGCCCGCCTCTACCGCCAGGGGATCGATCGGATGATCGAATGGTCCAGGCCGGCGCCGGTGGAGGGAGCCGGGCCGCAGGGCCTGATCGTCCTGGGCAGCGAGCTCGGGCTCTGCGGCGCCTACAACGCCCGGGTGGCCGGAGCCGCAGCGCGGCGCCGGGCGGAGCTCGGCGAGGGGCCGACGCTCTGCGTCGGCCGGCGGGCTGGCCTGCTGCTGGTGCACCGCGGCGTGAGGGCGAACCGCGTCTACCCCGGGCTCGCGAGGAGCAGCGGCATCGGCAGCCTGCTCCTCCGGCTGGCGGAGGACACGCTCCAGCTCCACGCCACCGCGGGCGTCCTGGCCTTCGAGGTGGTGTCGAGCCGCTTCGAGGGGGTGGGCAGCGACACGCCCACCGTCACCCGTCTCCTGCCGGCGAGGGCCGGTGCAGTCGAGCGCGGGCCGTCCGGGCGCTACGTGAGCGGCGATCACCTGGCCGCGGCGGTGGTGCGGGAGTTCCTCTACATCACGCTCTACGACCTGCTGCTCGACGCTCTCGCTTCCGAGCACGGCGCCCGGATCGTGGCGACCCAGTCGGCCGAGAGATGGCTCCGCGATCGCACCTCACAGCTTCGGCGCCACCTGGCGTCGGCCCGCCGCGAGGCGGGCACGCAGGAGGTGATCGAGATCGCGGCCGGAGCCCGTGCCCGGCTCCCCCGGTGACCATCCCGGGCGGTCAGGAGCGCGCCAGGGAGGCGACCACCCGCAGAAGCACGCGGCGAGCGGTCTCGACGTCCCGCCGCGAGCAGGCGGCCAGCGCCTCCCGGACGCGCCACTCCACCGTCCCGGCGCGCAGCGCGTCGACGCGCCAGCCGGAGGCGGTGAGGAGGAACCGGGTCCGCCGTGCGTCCCGAGCGTCCACCGATCGCCGCAGCAGCCCCCGATCGACGAGCCGCCGGAGCACCCCGGTCAGCGTGCTGGGGTGGAGGTGGAGGATGCGCGCCAGCGCCCCGGCGGATATCCCAGGGTGACGGCCCACCTGGCGGACCACCAGGCGCTGCCGCCCCGTCACGCCCAGGGTGGTGCGCATCCGCTTGGAGAGCTTGACGAAGCCGTGGTCGACGGCCCAGAGCGACTGCATGAACTCGAGGACCGATTCCGGCTCCACCGTCCGTCGCCGCGGCCCGACGAGTGCGCGAGCCCGCCGCGGCCGCCGGCCGTCCCGCGCTCCCCCTCGCCCGAGCTGCCCTCGCATCCTCGCCTCCTACGCCGTCCTGGTGCGGGCGCTCATGTGCGCGTGGGCGATGGAGCTCTCGTCGAGGAGGCCGATGACCCTGCCTTCGGCGTCGGTCATCGGCAGCTGGCGCAGACCGTTGGACCGCATCAGCTCGAACGCCGTGCGGAGATCGGTGTCCGGGCGCAGGACCAGCGGCGCCCGCATGACGTCCGCGGCGTTGGCGATCCCGTCGAGGTGGGGCTCCGAGGCGAGCTCGACGAGGTCCTCCAGGGCGATGATCCCGACGACCCTGTCGCCCTCCACCACGGGGAACACCTCCTGCCGGCCGGCCTGGGCCACGGCCCCGGTGAGGTCGCCGACCCCCGTGGCCGGCGCGAACATCCTGCCCTCCCGGGCCGGGATGGCGGCCTGGGCCAGGGTGATCCCGTCCGGGGACTCCCGGGCGTGCAGGTGGATCCCATCCTGCTCCAGCAGCGCCTCGTAGATCGGCACCGGCCGGTAGTGGCGGGCGATGCCGTAGGCGAGCATGTTCGCGATCATGAGCGGCAAGATCAGGGAGTAGCCTCCGGTCATCTCGATGATGATCAGGACGGAGGTGATCGGCGCCCGGATGATCCCGGCGAACACCGCCCCCATCCCCACCACGGCGAAGGCCCCCAGCGACCCGGCAGGGTGGTGAAACAGGGCCATGTCCAGCGTTCCCATCGCCCCACCGGCCATGGCCCCGATGAACAGCGCCGGCGCGAAGATGCCGCCCGCGCCGCCGCTCGAGTAGGAGAGCACGGTGGCCGCGAGCTTCATGAGGCACAGTGAAATGAGTGTCCCGGCCGCGAGCTTGCCCGCCAGGGCGGCGTCGACGGTGGCATAGCCTCCCCCGGTGACCCCGCCCGCGCCCAGCCACCAGAGCGCGGCGGCGGCCAGCCCGCCGGTCGCCAGCCCTCCGATGGCGGGCTGGGCCCACGGCGGGATGCGGCGCATGGACTGGAACCGGAGCCGCAGCTTGAGCAGCGAGTCGGTGAAGGCGATGGCCAGGCCCGCGGCCACCAGGCCCAGGGCGGCGTAGAGGAGCAGCGACGAGGCGTGGTCGAGGCCCGCCATCGGCGGCATCTGGAAGACCGGGTGCGCGCCCAGGACGCTGCGCTCCACGATGGCCGCAAAGGCGGCCGCCACGATGACGCCCGAGAGGACGGTCTGGTCGAGCGTCCCCACCACCTCCTCGATGGTGAAGGTGACGGCCGCGATGGGTGCATTGAACGCAGCGGCGATGCCGGCGGCGGCGCCGACCGGGATGAGCCGCCGCAGGTTCTGCGGCGACACGCGGGCGAGCCGGCCCATTCGGCTGGCGAGACCCGCGCAGATCTGCACCGTCGGGCCCTCGCGCCCCAGCGACGAGCCGGTGCCGATCTGCAGCGCACCGACCAGGAACTTCCCCACCGAGTCCCGCGAGCGGAGGCGCGCCCGGCCGGCGTAGGCCACCTTGACCTGGGGGATCCCGCTGCCCCGGGCGTTCGGCACCAGGTACTGGAGGAAGATCCCGGACACCAGGCCACCCAGCGCCGGAACGGCCATGGTCCAGGTCACGAAGGAGCGGCCCGCCGCGGCGAGAGCCGGCTCGATGGATACCCGCGACACCACGTCGATGAGGAGGTGGAAGCCCACGGCCGCGAGCCCGCAGGCTCCGCCGATGACCACGGTCAGGGCGAAGAGCCACTGGCGCTCTGTCGGCTGGTAGCGTTGCTGCGCCTGGCGCAGCCGGAGCCGGAGCGCCTCGATCAGGCGCCCCGGCCACACGCTCTCCTTCTCGGCGTCGTCCATCGGAGCCCACGGACACCCTAGCGGGCATTCAGTTTGACGTCAAACTGTGGCGCAGAGCCCGGGCCAGGGCGGCGCCGGCTCCAGCGCGAGCGCTCGCCGCCTCAGGGCGCACCTCGCCCGGGCAGCGCCGAGTGTCGATAGAGCAGCCAGAGCGCGACCCAGTAGGCCACGAAGATGAGCAGGCTGTCGGGCTCGAGCATCGCGAAGCGACGCTTGGCCCGGTAAACGATGGCGGCAAGCCCCAGGCTCATCAGCACGACGGCGAAGAGCCCCGACAGCGCGTGACTGGGGTCGAGCGCCGCGAAGAGGTTCCCCGGCTGGACGAGGTCCAAGGGGACGAGCCCGACCAGCCAGGTCCCGACGAAGGTGTTCCCCAGACCGGTGCTCTCCGCGATGCCCTTGGCCGACCCGGCGAACGCGGGAGCGGCGGCGAGCACGACCAGGGACGCCGCCGCGAACCCGAGCACCGCCCGGTACAGGGAAGGCGCCTGCCTTCGCCCGGCGACCGGGGCGGTGGCGGCCGTCGCCCCCTCGGGGAAGGGACGTCGCACCGGCGAGCAGCACCGAGCCGATCCAGAGGCGGCCGAGCCTGGTCACCTCCGCGGTGGAGTCCGCGAAGCGGGCCAGCGCCGCGCCTGCCAGCACCACCACCAGGCCGCTGCCCAGAAAGGCAAGCACGTGGACCATCGCGCGTCTCCAGGGCAGGCACTGCTCGCGGCGGTCCGGACAGCTTGCGCGCTTCTTCGACCCGAGGGAAGGTGGTCGAAGCGGTGGCTGGCCGGTCGCCTTTGCTGCCCGGCCCCCGGCTCGTAGTCTGTCCGGGCCCGAATCCAGGACAGGGGCATCCCATGGCACAGGCACTTCCTCCGGGCCGCGACAACCCGCCAGAGGCAGGACCGCAGCCGCCGCGAAGCTCGTGGGGACGGTTCCTGGTGCTGGCGGTGGCCCTGGCGGCGATGTGGGTCTGGCAGTGGAGCAGCCGGGAGACCGCGTACCCGCCGGTGGAGTACTCGCAGGCGTACGACTGGATCGCGAGCGGCGCCGTGGCCTCGGTGATTCTGAAGGGACAGGCCCTCACCGGGAAGCTGCGCGGCTCCGAGACCGTGCGCGGCCAGCAGGTCGTCAGCTTCCAGACCGTGCTCCCGCGGGAGGACCCGGCGCTCCTCCCCCTCCTGCGCGAGAAGAAGGTCGAGATCCGGGTCGCCACCGAGGAGCAGCCCTTCGCGATCCAGCTCCTGCTCGGGCTGGCCCCGTGGCTTCTGGTCATCGGCGCCTGGGTGTGGCTGTCCCGTCGGGCTGGCAAGATGATGGCCTCGGGCGGGCCCCTGGGCGGCATCCTCAAGCCCCGGAGCCGCCGCTTCGAGCGGGAGGCCGCGCGCCGGGTCACCTCCGACGACGTGGCCGGCCTCAAGTCCGCCAAGCAGGACCTCGGCGAGATCGTGCAGTTTCTCGGCGAACCCGAGCGCTTCCGGCGGCTGGGCGGGAAGGTGCCCCGCGGCGTCCTCCTGGTGGGCCCCCCGGGGACGGGCAAGACGCTGCTCGCCCGGGCCGTCGCCGGCGAGTCCGGGGTCCCGTTCTTCAGCATCAGCGCCTCGGAGTTCATCGAGCTGTTCGTCGGGGTGGGCGCGGCGCGGGTCCGGGACCTCTTCGCCGAGGCGAAGAAGAGCCAGCCGGCCATCGTCTTCATCGACGAGATCGACGCCGTGGGCCGCGCCCGCGGGGCCGGCCTGGGCGGAGGCCACGACGAGCGCGAGCAGACCTTGAACCAGCTGCTGTCGGAGATGGACGGCTTCTCCCGCAGCGACCTCACGGTGGTCATCGCGGCGACCAACCGCCCCGACGTCCTCGACCCGGCCCTCCTCCGCCCCGGGCGCTTCGACCGGCGGGTGGTGGTCGACCGGCCCGAGCTGGCGGCCCGGAGGGCGATCCTGGCGGTGCACACCCGGGACAAGCCCCTGGCGCCCGAGGTGGACCTCGACGCCCTGGCACGCAGCACCCCCGGCTTCTCGGGCGCCGACCTGGCCAACCTGGCCAACGAGGCGGCCCTGGGGGCGACCCGGCGCGGCGCCAGCGCCATCGGCCCGGGCGACTTCGCCACAGCGCTGGACAAGATCGTCCTGGGCGATCCCCGGGAGGCGCGGCTCGACCCCCCGGAGAGGCACCGGGTCGCGGTCCACGAGTCGGGCCACGCGGTGGTGGCCCACTTCACGGCACAGGCGGAGCCGCTGCGCCGGGTCAGCATCATCCCCCGCGGCATGGCCCTGGGCGTAACCCAGCAGACGCCCGCCGGCGACCGCTACCTCATGACCCAGCCGCAGCTCGAGGCCCGGCTGCGGGTGCTCATGGGCGGATATTCGGCGGAGCGCTCGGTCCTGGGGAGCATCTCCAGCGGGGCCGAGAGCGACCTGAAGCAGGCGACCGAGATCGCCTCGCGCATGGTGGCCCGCTTCGGCATGAGCGAGCGCCTCGGCCCGGTGTACTGCGAGCACCAGGCCGAGCACCCCTTCCTGGGGCAGCGCATCGCCACCGAGGGCGCGACGAGCGACGCGACCACCCAGGCCATCGAGGCCGAGGCGCGGGCCCTCCTGGGCCGGGCCCTCGAGGACGCGAGTCGCCTGATCGAGGAGATGCGCCCGGCTCTCGACCGGCTGGTCCAGGGCCTGCTCGAGACCGAGACGGTGGAGCGCGATGAGCTCCAGACCCTGCTGGGCGCCAGGCCCGGCGGCGGCGCGAGCCCGGTGGCCGCGGCCCGGTGAGCCCGGAGGACGAACCCGGGGAATGGCGGGGCGCAGCCCATGACCAGGCAGAAGCCTGGCCGGCCGTGCCCTCGACCCGGGGGTGGTGCTGGCCTGCGGATCGCGCCCTCGCTGGCTCCTCCGGACCGGAGCTGCAGCCGGTAGGTCAAGGCCGGGCGGCGGGCTCGACCCCGGCGCACGCCTCAGGCGAGGTCGCGCCGGGCGCGCTCGTAGTCCTCACGGGAGATCTCGCCGCTGGCGTAGCGGCGCTGCAGGATCTCGAGGGGCGACGGCGGGCGCGCGGGCGGGTCGCGATCCCCGCCGAGGCCCCGGAGGGCGACCACGAGGACCACGGCCAGGATCGCGAGGAGGGGGATCCAGAGGAACCCCATCCCCAGCCCCCAGCCGCCGTGCATCCAGCTAGTCCACATGGTGCGCCCCCATGTCACGGACCGGGCCCATGCGATCTCGGTGAACCATCCTGGTTCCGGGCCCCATCCCGCCGCGAAGGCCGGGGCGGCGCATCCACCGTCCTGGCCGGCCGCAGGTGCCCGTGCCCTCCGCGCCCGGAGCCTGCGGCGAGGCCGCCACCGGCATGAGGGCCACTGCCGTCAGCACGGCCGCGCCCAGCGAGATCGCCATCGCCTTCCCGCGCTTGCTCATCGCACTCTCCTCGGCTCGTCCCTATCGCCCTGGTTGTCGGGGCTCGCGGCGCGGGCGCACCTTGCCAGAGACGAGGGCCTGTGCGCCTCGCCCACCCACGGGGCTGGTTCCGCCACGGGGCTGGTTCCGCGAGCGAACCCGCGCGACCCGAGCCGCGCGGCGGCGGCGAGCCCGCTCCGTCGCGGCGGGCGCCCAGGCGCCGGGGCCGCGGAGCGATGCCTTCGGCTCGCACCTGTCACTGTAACCCCGGAAGGGGACGAAGGTTAAGGCGCCGCCCGGAGCGCGGAACCGGTAATCTGCCTCGCCAGCACTAGTGAGCGCCCCGTGATCCCCCTCCCCCTCCGCGACGACGCCCCGAGGCTGCGCTTCCCCGCCGTGACCGTGACGCTGATCGCGGCCAACGGCCTCGCCTGGCTCTTCGAGCTGCAGCACGGCGTCGCGCTCGCCACCCTCGACTACGGCCTCATTCCCTCCTGGCTCGTCCAGGGCATACGCGAGGGCCCGATCGTCGTGCCCCGGCTGGGACCCGCGGTGCTCCACCAGGAGGTGCCCTATCCCTGGACCGTCCTGACCTCGATGTTCATGCACGGGGGCTGGCTGCACATCATCGGGAACATGTGGTTCCTGTGGATCTTCGGCGACAACGTCGAGGACGCGATGGGCCGGGTGCGCTTCGCCGTGTTCTACCTCCTCTGCGGCCTGGCCGCCGCCATGGCCCAGGTGCTGGTGACGCCCTCCTCCGCCGCCCCGATGGTCGGAGCCTCCGGTGCCATCGCAGGCGTCCTGGGCGCCTACCTTCTCCTCTACCCGCGCGCCCGGGTCCGGTGCCTCTGGGTCCTGATCGTCTTCGTGACCTTCGTGAACATCCCCGCCTGGACCCTCCTCGGCCTGTGGTTCCTCTCGCAGTTCTTCGTGCCGCTCGAATCCGGCGTGGCCTGGATGGCCCACGTGGGCGGCTTCGTGGCGGGGCTCGGGCTGGTGCGCCTCTTCGCTCCCCGCTCCCCGCGGGACGAGCTGCGGTGGATCCGCCGCTGAGCCTTCGTCCCCCGGGGGCACTTATGACCATCCCCATCGAAGACTATGCGCTGGTCGGGGACATGCAGACGGCGGCGCTGGTGTCCAGGGGCGGGTCCGTCGACTGGCTCTGCGTGCCGCGCTTCGACTCGGGTGCCTGCTTCGCGGCCTTGCTCGGGGAGCCTCGCCACGGGCGCTGGCTGCTCGGCCCGGCCGGCCAGGTGCGCTCGGCTCGCCGGCGCTACCGCGAGTCGACGCTGGTGCTCGAGACCGAGATCGAGACGCAAGCCGGCGTGGTGCGCCTCGTCGACTTCATGCCGCCGCGGGAGCGGCATCCGGCGCTCGTCCGGATCGTCGAGGGTGTCCGGGGCACGGTCCCCGTACGGATGGAGCTCGTCATCCGCTACGACTACGGCTCCATCGTCCCCTGGGTCCAGGCGGTGGACGGCGTGCTGCGCGCCGTCGCCGGCCCGGATGCGCTGGCCCTCCGCACCACCGCGAGGACCCGGGGAGAGGGGCTGACGACCGTCTCCGACCTCGTCGTCTCGGACGGCGACCGGGTTCCCTTCGTCCTCCAGTGGCACCCTTCCCACGAGCCTCCGCCCCCTCCCCTCGACACCTGGAAGTGCCTGGAGGACACCGAGGCCTGGTGGCGCGCCTGGGCGAGCCGCAGCACCTACCGGGGCCCGTGGCGAGATGCGGTCCTCCGCTCCCTCATCACCCTCAAGGCGCTGACGCACCAGATCACGGGCGGCATCGTGGCCGCGCCCACCACGTCGCTCCCCGAGAGCATGGGCGGCGTCCGGAATTGGGACTACCGCTTCTGCTGGCTCCGCGACGCCACCTTCACCCTCTACGCCCTCCTGGTCAGCGGCTACCGCGAGGAGGCGGCCAGGTGGCGCGAGTGGCTCCTGCGGGCCGCGGCCGGCGACCCGGCCGATCTCCAGATCATGTACGGCCTCGGCGGCGAGCGCCGCTCGCCCGAGGTCACCCTCGACTGGCTCCCGGGGTACGCGGCCTCCAGGCCGGTGCGGATCGGCAACGCGGCCGTCCACCAGCGGCAGCTCGACGTGTACGGCGAGGTCATGGACGCGATGCACCAGGCGCACCGCTCGGGGATCCCGCCCGAGCCGTCCGCCTGGGGCCTCCAGCGGGCCCTCCTCGACTTCCTCGAGTCGAGCTGGCAGGGACCCGACGAGGGGCTCTGGGAGGTCCGGGGAACCCCGCAGCACTTCACCCATTCGAAGGTCATGACCTGGGTGGCCTTCGATCGCGCCATCAAGGCGATCGAGGGGCTCGGGCGCGACGGCCCTCTCGAGCGCTGGAGGGGGCTGCGGGCGCGGATTCACCGCGAGGTGTGCCAGAGGAGCGTCGACCGGCAGCGCGGCTGCTTCACCATGAGCTACGAGTCCTCGCGGCTCGATGCCAGCCTGCTCATGATCCCCCTCGTCGGGTTCCTGCCGCCGAACGACGATCGGGTGGTGGCCACCGTCCGGGCCATCGAGCAGGAGCTGCTGCGCGACGGGCTGGTCTCCCGGTACCAGACCGCCGGCGAGGATGGCCTGCCCCCGGGCGAAGGCGCCTTCCTGGCGTGCAGCTTCTGGCTGGCGGACAACTACGCGCTGGCCGGGCGCGCCGAGGAAGCGCGGCGCCTCTTCGAGCGGCTCCTGGGCCTGCGAAACGACGTTGGCTTGCTCGCCGAGGAGTACGATCCCGTCGCCGGGCTCCAACTGGGGAACTTCCCGCAAGCCTTCTCCCACGTGGGCCTGGTCAACACGGCCTTCAACCTCACCCCTCGGCTGCCGAAGCCCGCCGAGCACCGGCAGCAGACGTGAGGAGGGGGCACGAGCGGCCCGCCGCCGGATGCGCCGGCGTCACCCGCAGCGACGGCTCCCCGGTGACGCCGTGTCCCGGCCCGCGCGCGGGCGCTGCACCCCCGGCCGGCGACGCTCACGCCGTCGGGGGCGGGCGCACTCGCCGCCGCGCTTCGCGATAGGCGCGCAGGATCCCCTGCACGGTCACCGCAGCGACCGGGTCCCCGCTCACCGCCGCGGCACTGGCGCCCGCCTCGGTCAGCGCCTGGAGCGCCTCGTCGAGGCTCTTCTCGGGCGGCAGCACCAGGCACGGTGACACCTCGGCGAGGGGTCGCGCCGCCGCCTCCGGCCCGAGGCGCTCCAGGAAGCCGCGGGCCACCGCGCCCAGGAGCCGGCCTCCCTCGCCGGTGAAGACCGCGACCTGCTCGCCTCCGCCCGTCAGCCGGGCGCGGGCCTCGCCAGCGGGCCGTCGCGAATCCAGGGCGACCGGCGTCTCGGCGGCCGCGTCGCGCGCCGTCAGGGCGGAGAGGAGCGGGAATGCCAGCCGGAGGCGGTGTGCCGGCGAGTCGGCCCGGCTCGGGAGCTGGGCGTGGTAGATGGTCGTGTTGCCCACCAGCGCGGTCGATATGGCGACGGCGATCATGGCGGGCGCGAGGAGCGAGAGCGTCCCGGTCATCTCGGCCACCATGAGCATGACGGCCAGCGGCGCGTGGGCGATGCCCCCGAAGAGCGCCATCATGCCGATGATCACGAACGGCGCGGGCTGGGGCGGAAGGTCCGGCAACACGCCCATGCCCAGGCGCCAGAGCAGGGCCCCCAGCGATCCGCCGATCACCATCCCCGGCCCGAAGATCCCGCCGGAGCCCCCGGAGCCCACGGTGAGCCCGGTGGCCAGGATCTTGCCCAGGGGGATGGCGAGGAGGACGAGCGGCGAGAGGGAGAGCAAACCTTCCCGTGTCATCTCCAGCTGGACCCAGCCGTACCCGGTGTGGAGCGCCTGCGGCAGGGCGAGCCCGAGCAGGCCCAGGGCCAGGCCACCGAGGCCGGGCTTGAGCCACCGCGGCAGGGCCAGGCGCGAGAAGACGGCCGTCATCCCGTAGAACGAGCGCGCGTAGAGGAGGCCGACCAGCCCGCTGGCGACGCCCAGGGCGGCGTAGTAGAGGAGCTGCACCGGAGCCCCGAGCTCCAGGGAGCCGTGGGCCCCGAAGATGGGGCCGTACCCCATCCAGGCGCCGTAGACGGCGTAGGCCACGATGGAGGCGATGAGCGAGGGGATGATCGCCTCCACCTCGATGTCGTGGACGTACAGGATCTCGGCGGCGAGGAGCGCGCCTCCGAGAGGCGCCCGGAAGATGGCGCCGATGCCGGCGCCGATGCCGGCCGCCACCGCGATCCGGCGCTCCTGCGGGTCGGGGAGGATCAGGCGGCCGAGCAGGGAGGCGAATCCGGCCGAGATCTGTGCGGCCGGGCCCTCGCGCCCCGCCGAGCCGCCCGACCCGATGGTGATGGCCGAGGCTACCAGCTTCACGAGGGGAATCCGCGCCCGGATGCTGCCGGAACGCCGGTGGATGGCCTCGATGGCCGAGTCCGTGCCGTGGCCCTCGGCCTCCGGAGCGAGCCCGAATACCAGCGCCCCCGAGAGGAGGCCCCCGGCGGTGGTGACCAGGGGGAGGAGCCAGGGCCGCGCCGCGACCGTCACCTGCGTGCCCCCCTCGCCGGCGGCGAGCGGAGGCTGGTAGCCCACCAGGGCACCGAGGAAGAGCGACGTCGCCGCCTCGATGGCCCGGAAGAAGACCGCGGCCCCGAGACCGGCGACGATCCCGATCGCTCCGGCGACCAGCAGCCACCGCGACAGGCTTCGGGTGCTCTCGAAGCCGGATCCCCGCGGGACCGCGCGAGCGAGCCAGTGCCCGGCGCGCGCCCAGCCCGAGCGCCTGGCCGCGCCCGGCCGGGCGCCCGGATCTCCGTCCTCCTCGTGAGCCCCCGGCGCGGCCATTCCCGGACCTCCTCGCAGGAGTAGCGTACTCGGCGCCCCGGGCCCTCGCCACCGGGTAGGCCTCTCGCGCCGTCCGCCGGCGTGCCGTGGCGGCCGT
This sequence comes from Anaeromyxobacteraceae bacterium, assembly GCA_035455425.1. Classification (GTDB taxonomy): domain Bacteria; phylum Myxococcota; class Myxococcia; order Myxococcales; family Anaeromyxobacteraceae; genus JACRMN01. Next base: position 17,447 of record DATIFE010000152.1, read on the forward strand.
GGCCTGCCTGGGAGCTGCGATCAGTCCGCCCCGGTTGGCCCAGCTCACGATGGCGCTCCTCCTTCCCGTCCCGCCGGTTGGTCACCTCTCACAGGTAAGGACAATGCAGACCGAGGGCCGGCGAGAGCGCGTGCGGCAGGGGGAGGAGGATGAGGGCCAGGAGCGCGAAGGAGGCCCAGGCCAGCACACGGCGCTTGCCGTCGAGCGGTGTGAGGTCGTCCTGGGGCGGTTCCCCGCGCCTTCCGGCTACGAGGTAGACGAGCAGCGCCCAGAGGAGAAGCCCCGACCAGACGAAGAGCCCCAGGGCCACCATCCCGATGAGCGCCGCCTTCCCGATCCAGTCGGCGCGGGCGCGGCCGAGGAGGGCGTGCGCCACGTGGCCGCCGTCGAGCTGGCCCACCGGGAGGAGGTTCAGCGCGGTGACCATGAGGCCGAGCCACCCGGCGAAGGCCAGCGGGTGCAGGACGAGGTAATGGCCCTGCGCCACCTCCCCGCCGATGGAGAGCCGGGCCACGAGCGCGAGCATCATGGAGGCGTTCACGCTCATCCCCTGGTGGACGGTCGCGCTGGGGTCGTAGGGGAGGACCGCTGACCAGCGCAGGCCGAGCGCGAGCGCCGGCACCGCGACGGCGAGCCCCGCGAGTGGGCCGGCGACGCCGACGTCGAAGAGCTGCCGGCGCGTCCTGACGAGCGCTGGCAGGCTGATGAAGGCGCCGAAGGTGCCGAGCGCGAAGGGAACGGGGATGAAGTAGGGCAAGGAGGCCCTGATGCCGTGGCGGCGGGCCATGAGGTAATGCCCCATCTCGTGGACGCCGAGCACCAGCATGAGGCCCAGGCCGTAGGGCAGGCCCACCGTCCAGGCACCGGGATCCCGGATCAGGTCCACCCCCTGGTGGGCGGCGCCGGCGAAGGTGGTGGTGACGAGCGCCGCCAGGGCGAGCCCGAGGCTCAGGAGTGGACGCTGCCGCGGAACGGAGCCGAGCGACGCCTCCTCGCGCGCCGCGTCGGTCACGAGCAGGACCACCGCGCCTTCCGAGTCCTCTCGAAGCAGGACCAGCGGCTCCCCTCCCAGAACGGCCGCGGCGGTCTCCGAGACATGTCGCCTCACCTCGTCCGGCGAGGCCCGGAGGGTGCCGCGCAGGACGAGCCCCGAGGTGGTCGCCTCCCAACCCCGGACCTCGAAGAAGGCGGGGTCCAGCGCGTCCCCGAGCGACCGTCCACCGGCGAGCTCTCTCACCCCGGCCCGTTCGACCGCGGTCACACGTCTGCCCTCCGCAGCCGGAGCGCGTTGGTCACCACCGACACCGAGCTGAAGCTCATCGCGGCCGCGGCGATAATGGGGCTGAGGAGGAGGCCGAAGGCCGGGTAGAGCACCCCTGCGGCGACGGGCACGCCGGCGCTGTTGTAGACGAAGGCGAAGAAGAGGTTCTGCTTGATGTTTCCCATGGTGCGGCGCGAGAGGCGGCGCGCCCGGGCGATGCCACGCAGGTCCCCCTTCACCAGGGTCACGCCGGCGCTCTCCATGGCCACGTCGGTGCCGGTGCCCATGGCGATGCCCACCTGCGCCTGGGCGAGCGCCGGGGCGTCGTTGATCCCGTCCCCCGCCATGGCGACGACGCGCCCCTCCGCCTGGAAGCGCTTCACCACGCCGGCCTTCTCGTCCGGGAGCACTTCGGCCTGCACGTCGTCGAGGCCGAGCTTCTTCGCGACGGCGAGCGCGGTGGTCTTGCTGTCGCCCGTGAGCATGACGATGCGTACGCCCTCGCGGTGGAGCACCTGGATGGCCTCGGGCGTGCTCTCCTTGATCGGGTCGGCGACGCCGAGGAGCCCGGCCGGCTTCCCGTCCACGGCGACGAACACCACCGTCTGGCCGTCGCTCCGCAGCTCCTCGGCCCGGGCGCCGAGGTCGCCCGCGACGACGCCGAGCGCCTCCATCAGGGCGCGGTTGCCGAGCGCAACGGTCCTTCCCTCGACCCGCCCCTTCACGCCCTTGCCCGTCACCGACTCGAAGGAGCCCGTCCCGCCCAGGGCCGCCCCACGCTCCTCCGCTCCCTTCACGATGGCGGCGGCGAGCGGGTGCTCGCTGCCTCGCTCGAGTGAGGCGCCGAGGCGCAGCAGGGTCGACTCGTCGAGACCCGGAGCGGGCAGGACCGTGACCAGCTTCGGCTTCCCCTCCGTCAGCGTGCCGGTCTTGTCCACGACGAGCGTGTCGACCTTGCGAAGCACCTCGATGGCCTCGGCGTTCCTGAAGAGGACACCCATGGTCGCGCCCTTCCCAGTCGCCACCATGATCGACATGGGCGTCGCCAGGCCCAGGGCGCAGGGGCAGGCGATGATGAGGACGGCCACGGCGTTGATGAGCGCGTGGGTCAGGCGCGGCTCCGGGCCGACGAGCGCCCAGACGCCGAAGGTGGCGGCGGCGACGAGGACGACGGCGGGCACGAACCAGCCCGCCACGCGATCGGCGAGCTTCTGGATAGGGGCGCGGCTCCGCTGGGCCTCGGCCACCATCGCCACGATCCGCGCCAGGAGCGTCTCTGCGCCCACCTTCTCCGCGCGCATGACCAGGGCACCGGTGCCGTTGATGGTGGCCCCGACGACCTTGGCGCCGGGTTCCTTCTGCACGGGGATTGGCTCGCCGGTCACCATCGACTCGTCGATGCTGCTGCGGCCCTCCAGGACCACGCCGTCCACCGGCACCTTCTCGCCCGGGCGTACGCGGAGCCGGTCTCCCTTCTGGACCGCCTCGAGTGGCACGTCCTCCTCGCTGCCGTCGTCGCGGATGAGCCGCGCCGACTTGGCCGCCATGCCGAGGAGCTTCTGGATGGCGGCGCTCGTCCGGCTGCGCGCGCGCAGCTCCAGGACCTGGCCGAGCAGGATCAGCGCCGTGATGACGCCGGCTGCCTCGAAGTAGACGGCGACCTCGCCGGACGCCTCCCGGAACGACGGCGGGAAGATGCCGGGAAACAGCGCCGCGACGACGCTGTAGACGTATGCGACCGAGACGCCGAGCCCGATGAGGGTGAACATGTTGAGGCTGCGGTTCCGGACGGACTGGACCGCACGGACGTAGAAGGGCCACGCGGACCAGAGGCAGACCGGCGTCGCCAGGGCGAGCTCGAGCCACACGCGCGCTCGCATCGACAGGAGCGACGAGAGCAGGCGCTCGACGGGGGCAACGTACTCGCCCATCGCGATGACGAGGAGCGGGACCGTGAACAGGGTCGCGAACCAGAACCGCCGCGTCATGTCGCGCAGCTCGGCGCTCTCGGCGCCCTCCGCGGCCCCTGCGCGCGGCTCGAGCGCCATGCCGCACTTCGGGCACGCTCCCGGAGCGTCCCTCACGATCTCCGGGTGCATGGGGCAGGTCCACTCGGTCCTCGCCGCCGGCGCCGCGGGCACCAGGGGCTCGAGCGCCATGCCGCACCTCGGGCAGCTCCCGGGCCCCGGCGACCGGATCTCCGGGTGCATGGGGCACGTGTAGGCCCCCGGGCCCTCGCCGGCCGGCGCAGCTCCCGTCGCTGCCCCGGGCGCCGCCGCGGCGCCACCCGCGGAGAACCGCGCCGGCTCGGCGCGGAACTTCTCGAGGCAGCGGAGGCTGCAGAAGAGGTACTCCCGCCCCGCATGGACGAGGCGATGGCGAGTCGCCGCGTCCACGGACATGCCGCAGACCGGATCGCTCGCGCCGTGCGCTTCGGCCCCCGGCCGAGCACCGAGGTGATGCCTGGATTGCTCGTGCATGGTCCTGCAATTTTGCATCCGCCGAGCCAGGCACGGTCCCTGTCCGAGTGGGGCTGTTACGGACGGGGAGGTCGTCGAGCCACCCGAAGCTGTGTGACCGCGCCGGCTACCATGTGATCCCGTCGACGCGTACCGCTTCCGAAATGACGCCCCTGGACCACCTCGGATGGCTGGCAGGAGTCGTGCAGGGCTTCGTCGCATGCTCGACCTCGTCGACGTGGGAACGCGCTCGCTCGCCTCCTACCAGGGCGTCGCGCCTGGTCACGTGCTCGCCGAGCTGCGGCGCGCGGCGGCCCCTCTGCGCGGAGCCCGCGTGCTCCACCTCAACGCCACGCCCTATGGCGGCGGCGTCTCGGAGCTCCTGCGCTCGGTGGTGCCACTCCTCAACGACCTGGGCCTGGTGGTGCACTGGCGCGTCATCCGGGGGGAGGAGCGCTTCTTCGACGTCACCAAGGCCATCCACAACGGCCTCCAGGGCGCGGCCCGCGGGATCACCCCCGAGGAGGAGTCGACCTTCCTCGACGTCTCCCGCGCCAACGCGAAGGCCTTCGACGAGCAGTACGACTTCGTCTTCGTCCACGATCCCCAGCCGGCCGCGATCCTCCCGCTGCGGGGCAAGGGCTCCGCCCGCTGGATCTGGCGCTGCCACATCGACACCTCCGAGCCCAACGCGGCGGTGTGGGCATTCCTGCGGCAGTTCCTGGCGGACTACGACGCCGCCATCTTCACCATGGCGGAGTTCGCGCCGCCGGACGTCCCCACACCCAGGATAGAGGTGATCCCTCCCGCCATCGATCCCGGCAGCCCCAAGAACCTGCACCTGCCCTCCGGGACCGCGCGCCAGGTCCTCGAGTGGCTGCGCGTGCGGACCGACCGCCCGCTCGTCACCCAGGTTTCCCGCTTCGACCCGTGGAAGGATCCCCTGGGCGTCCTCAGGGCCTATCGCATCGCGCGCCAGGAGGTCTCCGAGCTGCAGCTGGTCCTGCCCGGGTCCCTGGCGCTGGACGACCCCGAGGGGTGGGAGGTCTACCAGGCCATCCGCAAGGAGGCCGGGGACGACCCGCTCGTCCACGTGTTCACGAACCTCGTCGGGGTCGGCAACGTCGAGGTGAACGCCCTGCAGGCGCTCTCGGACGTGGTCGTGCAGAAGTCCATCCGCGAGGGCTTCGGGCTGGTCGTCTCCGAGACGCTCTGGAAGGGGACGCCGGTCGTCGCGGGCAGCGCCGGCGGGATCCCGCTGCAGATGGCCGACGGCGTGGGGGGGATCCTCGTCGGCAGCGTGGAGGAGTGCGCCGAGGGCATCCGTGCGTTGCTCCGCGACCGGGAGCGGGGCCGGGCGCTGGGCGCCGCCGGGCGCGAGCGGGTCCGCGAGCACTTCCTGACGCCGCGGCTCGTGCTCGATCACCTCCGGCTGATGCGAGCGCTCGCCGCCGATCGCCTCCCGAGTCGCGACCGGCAGTGGAGGCTGGACCACGATCCGGTGTGCGGGATGTCGCTCGGGAAGGACCTCACGTGGAAGGCGGCGCACGGAGGGGCCGAGTACGGCTTCTGCTCGGCGCGCTGCCGATCGCTGTTCCTCGATCGCCCGGCGCGCTACCTGGGAGAGGGTTCGTGAGCGTCCTCCGGCGAGACCCCGCCACCGGCGGCTGGGTGATCGTGGCCCCCGAGCGGCGGCGCCGACCGGAGGAGCACCGTCATCAGGCCCCCGACCCCTCGGGCGCGGGGAGCTGTCCCTTCTGTGCCGGAAGAGAGGCGGATGCGCCCGGCGAGCTGCTCCGCATCCCGTCGCCGGACGGCTCCGGCTGGTCCGTGCGCGTCCTTCCGAACAAGTTCGCCGCGCTCTCTCCCGACGAGCCGGCCGGTGAGCGGCTCCAGGGCCCGCTCTTCCGCGAGGTCGCCGCCGCCGGTCATCACGAGGTGATCGTCGAGGGGCCGACGCACGGCCGACGCACGGCCGACATGGCCGATCGCGAGGTCGCAGATGCGATCGAGGCATATCACTCGAGGTACGTGGCCCTGCGGGACGACCGCCGCGTCGCCTACGTGATCGTCTTCAAGAACTCCGGCGCGCGCGCGGGCGCCTCGCTGGCCCATCCCCACTCGCAGCTCGTGGCGACGCCCATGGCCCCGCTCGGCCTGCAGGGCCGCTTCGCGCGGGTGCGCGAGCACCACGCGGCCACCGGACGCTGCCTCTGCTGCGATCTGGTGGACGCGGAGCTGGAGGCCGCGGTCCGCGTGGTGCTCGAGACCGAGCGATACGCCGTCTACTGCCCCTTCGCCTCGGGCGTCCCCTACGAGACCTGGATCGCCCCGCGGCGCCACCAGCCGTCATTCGGGTTCACCTCGCGCGAGGAGCGGGTGGAGC
>DATIFE010000153.1:0-4421 GCA_035455425.1 Anaeromyxobacteraceae bacterium
GGCCTCCCGGGCCGCGTCGCGGAGCTCCGCCGCCGAGCCGAAGCGCGACGGGGCGAGCGGCGGCAGGACCTGGACCAGGCAGTCCATGCGCCGGAAGACGATGCCGGTCTTGGGGAGCGCGTCGTAGGTGCCCTTCACCGCCACCGGGATCACCGGGACCCCCATCTCCTGGGCCAGCTTGAAGCCCCCTTCCTTGAAGGCCTGGAGCCGGCCGTCGAGGGTGCGCGTCCCCTCGGGGAAGAGGAGGATGGGCGAGCCGGCCGCGAGGTGGCGGCGGCAGTGCTCCAGCATGTTGCGGATCGAGTCGCGGTCCCCGCGCTTCACCAGCACGTAGTCGTTGAGCCACAGCATCCAGCCGACGAAGGGCACCTTCCCCAGCTCCGCCTTGGAGACCCACTTGAAGGGCCGCAGCAGCGCGTAGAGGACCAGGATGTCGACCAGCGAGGCGTGGTTGGCGACGATCACCGCCGCCCCGCGCCAGGGGAGGTGCTCGCGCCCGGCGTAGCGGCACCGCCAGACGGGGTTGAGCCAGACGTAGAGGCCGCCCCAGATGCCGCCCCAGAGGTGGAGCGCGATGCGGCGCCGGTCGAAGGGCCAGGCCAGCGCGTGGACCAGGAGCGCGATCACCCACAGCGGCGGCATGATCAGGATCGCGAAGATCCAGTAGGCGGCCGCGAGAACGGTGCGCACGGGCCGGATGGTAAGCATGCCGCGCCTTTTCCCGGCAAGCCTTGGTGACCCGGCCGTGACAGGGCTCCCGTAGCCTGCCCGGACCCCATCCCGGGGCCGCAACCGGAGAGCTCATGGATCCCCTTGCCGTCTCGCAGGCCGCCGAGCCCGCCTCGCCACCCGCGCCCCGGCTCGACCGCCGCGCCATCGCCGACGTCCTCGCCTCCGGGCGCAGGCTCCTGGTGCAGGGGGCCATGGGCATCAACGCCTCCGACGGCCTCTCCGGCAAGGTGGCGGCGGCGCGCACCCCGCGCCTGCTCGGCGTCGGCACCGTCTCGGCGGTGCTGAAGAGCCCGCCCATGCTGGCCCGGGAGATCCGGCGCGCCAAGCGCGAGGCCCCGGGCGGATTCGTGGGCGTGAACCTGATGGCCGCGATCAACAAGCAGGACTTCGAGGCGCTGGCCCGCGTCTCCTTCGCGGAGGGGGTGAGCTTCCTGGTGCAGGGGGCGGGGATCTCCCGCGACGTGGTGAAGTGGTCCCGGGAGGCCGGCATCCCGTTCGTCGGCATCGTCTCCTCGGGCCGCCTGGCAAGGATGTACGAGAAGTGGGGCGCCGAGTGGCTGGTGGCCGAGGGGGCCGAGGCCGGCGGCCACATCGGCGACGTGGGCCACCCCCTGCTCGAGCTGCTCGCCGAGGTCCGCGCCGCCACCGGGCTGCCGGTGGTGGCCGCGGGCGGCATCGGGGCGCGGGACCTGCCCGGGATCTTCGAGCGGGGCGCGGCCGGCGCCCAGCTGGCCACCCGCTTCCTCGCCTGCTCGGACGGCGACGTCCACCCGGCCTTCAAGGACATGCACCTGCGGCGGGGGAACCAGGACGTCACCCTGATCACGAGCTGCGTCAAGGGGATGAAGGCCCGGGCGGTGCGGAACGCATTCACCGAGGGGCTGGCCGCGGGCAAGTGCTTCCCCCCGCGCTCCAAGACCTGGTTCTTCGGCCCCCAGGGCTACATGGGCCGGACCAAGGACTGCATCGAGTGCCTGGGCGAGGGGCTGTGCCTCTGCCGCGAGAGCGACTTCCAGGAGAGCTTCTGCATCACCGACGCCCTCCTCGATGCCGCGGTCCGGGGCGACGTCGAGAACGGGCTCTTCTACACGGGCCAGAGCGTCACCGGCATCGAGGAGACCGACCCGGGGAGGCTTCCCACCGTCGCCGGGATCTTCGAGACCCTGGAGCGCTCGCTGGACGGGGCCTCCGGGACTCCCTCCGAGGGGCTACCCGGGCGGTCGCGGGATCTCGACTTTGGGTTGCGGTTTTTGTAGATCGATCCCGTCCCACCTCAGAATCGGTGGTACCGAGCACCAAGCGGGGTGCTCGAGAGAAGAAAGTTGGAGCGAATGGCGACTGGCACAGTGAAGTGGTTCAACGACGCGAAGGGCTTCGGGTTCATCACCCAGGACAACGGTGGCGAGGACGTGTTCTGCCACCACACCGCGATCCAGATGGACGGGTTTCGCAGCCTGTCCGAGGGGCAGCGGGTGGAGTTCGACGTGGTGAAGGGCCCGAAGGGCCTGCAGGCGCAGAACGTGCGGAAGGCGCCGTAGGGCGACGGTCTTTACCAGCGGAACGCGGCCCGGCTCCTCGAGAGGGGAGCCGGGCCTTCTCTTGCCGGCCGCGCCTCCCCCGCCCCGGCCGGCTACAGGGGCATGTTGCCGTGCTTGCGGGCCGGGTTCACCTGCCGCTTGGTCCGCAGCATCTCGAAGGCGCGGACGACGCGCGGGCGCGTGTCCTCCGGCCTGACGACCTCGTCCACGTAGCCGAGCTCCGCCGCCCGGTAGGGATTCGCGAACCGGTCGCGGTACTCGGCGGCGAGCCGCTGCCGGGCGGCGGCCTGGGACGCCGGGTCCTCGCCGGCGGCCAGGATCTCCTTGCGGAAGACCACCTTGACCGCGTCCTCGGGGCTCATCACGGCGACCTCGGCGGTGGGCCAGGCGAGGTTCACGTCGGCCCGGATGTGCTTCGACGCCATGACGCCGTAGGCTCCGCCGTGGGCCTTGCGGGTGATGACCGTCACCTTGGGGACGGTGGCCTCGGCGAAGGCGAAGAGCAGCTTGGCGCCGTGCCGGATGATGCCTCCCCACTCCTGGTTCACGCCGGGGAGGTATCCGGGCACGTCCACGAAGGTGAGCAGCGGGATGTTGAAGGCGTCGCAGAAGCGGACGAAGCGAGCGCCCTTCACCGAGGCGTCGATGTCGAGCACGCCCGCCAGCACCGCCGGCTGGTTGGCCACCACGCCCACCGGCCGGCCGGCGAGCCGCGCGAAGCCCACCACCAGGTTCTCGGCGAAGCTCCGGTGGACCTCGAGGAAGTGCCGGTCGTCCGCCACCGCCCGGATCACGTCCTTGATGTCGTAGGGCCTGGTCGGGCTCTCGGGGACGATGGTCCGGAGCGCCTCGTCGCGGCGGGCGACGTCGTCGGAGCAGGGCTGCGCCGGCGGGTCGTCGGCGTTGTTGAGCGGGAGGTAGCCGAGGAGCTCCCGCACCGCCTTCAGCGTCGCCTCCTCGCCCTCGACGGCGAAATGGGCCACGCCCGACTTCCGGGAGTGGGCCTCGGCGCCGCCCAGCTCCTCCCGGGTCACCTCCTGGTGCGTCACCGCCTTGATGACCTCCGGGCCGGTGATGAACATGGTGGAGGTGTCCTTCACCATGAAGATGAAGTCGGTGATGGCCGGGCTGTACACCGCGCTCCCGGCGCAGGGACCCATGATCACGGAGATCTGCGGCACGACCCCCGAGGCCAGCGTGTTGCGCAGGAAGATGTCGGCGTACCCGGCCAGGGAGACCACCCCCTCCTGGATGCGGGCGCCGCCCGAGTCGTCGAGGCCCACCACCGGGCAGCCGACCTCCATGGCCAGGTCCATCACCTTGCAGATCTTCTCGGAGTAGGCGCCGGAGAGGGAGCCGCCGAAGACCGTGAAGTCCTGCGCGAAGACGAAGACCTGGCGGCCCTCCACCAGGCCGTAGCCGGTGACCACCCCGTCGCCGGGCACCTTCTGCTGCTCCATCCCGAAGTCGGCGCAGCGATGGGTCTTGAACTTGTCGAGCTCGACGAAGGAGCCCGGGTCGAGGAACAGGTCGATGCGCTCCCGGGCGGTGAGCTTGCCGGCCTCGTGCTGGCGGGCGACGCGCTCCTCCCCTCCGCCGCGCTCGGCGTCGGCGTCCAGCTTGTCGAGCAGGGCCCTGCGCGGATCGGGGTCGACGGGCTTGTCCATGCGGGCTCCGGGGGTCAGGCGTCGATTCTCCGGCTCTCCAGCCAGGCGCGCCACTCGTCGGCGGCGCGCCGGCGCTCGGGCTCGGGCGCATCGGGGGAGTAGGCGACCGGGCACGGCCCCAGGGCCCGCAGCGCCTCGGCCCCGGCGACGCGCACGGCGCGATCGGGGTCGCCGAGCGCCTCCAGGAGCCAGTCGGCCCGGCTGCGGAGCCGGCGGGCGCTCCACCAGGCCCTCCAGGCGGCGGCGTCGCGCCCGAAGCCGCGGGCGGTGAGCGCCTCCAGGGCGTCGGCGGCCGCGTCGGCGGACCCGGGGGAGTTCTCGAGCAGCGAGATCAGCCCCGGGACGGCGGCGGCGTCGCGCAGCCGCGCCAGCGCGCGCGCGGCGAAGGCCGGGCCCGGCGGCCCGGCCAGGAGCGCCCGCCGCAGCCGCTCCAGCACCGGGCGGAAGTCGGGGTGGCCCCGGAGGCGCTCCAGGGCCTGGAGCG
>DATIFE010000154.1:0-6615 GCA_035455425.1 Anaeromyxobacteraceae bacterium
CCCGGGTGCAACGCTCCCGCCTCACCGCCCTGGCCGGGGCCTGCGCCCTGGCCGCCTGCGGGAGGTGCTGCACCTTCACCCGCGACACCGGCGCGGACGCCTGCCCGCCGGCGCCGCCGGCGCTGGTCCCGGGCGCGGCCAGCCACGCCATCAAGACGGTCTTCGTGGTGGTGCTGGAGAACCAGGACTGGTCGTCCATCGCGGGGAGCCCCCGCGCGCCCTTCATCAACGGAACGCTGCTTCCGCACTTCGCCCACGCCGAGAGCTACCGGAACGGCGGCCTCCACCCGAGCCTGCCGAACTACATCGCCCTCGAGGCCGGCGACGGCCTGGGGGTCACCTGCGACGCCACGCCCACCGAGCTCATCCTCCCCGTGCCCTGCCACCTCGCGACCTGGCTCGAGGCGGTCGGCATCTCCTGGAAGGCCTACCAGGAGGGCATCGACGGCAAGACCTGCCCCATCTACGACCGGGGCCTCTACGTGGCGCGCCACGACCCCTTCGTCTACTTCGCCGACGTCGCCGGCGCGGGCCCGAGCGAGCAGGGGCGCAGGTGCATCGAGCACGTGCGGCCCTATGCGGAGCTGGCGCGCGACCTCGAGGCGGGGACCGTGGCCCGCTACAACTTCCTGACCCCGGACCTGTGCCACTCGGGGCACGACTCCTGCCCGCCGCTGCACGACGGCGTGCGGCAGGCCGACGCCTGGCTGGAGCGCGAGCTCCCGGCGATCATGGCCTCGCGCGCCTGGCAGGACGGCGGCGCCATCCTCGTCACCTGGGACGAGGGCTCGGGCGATTCCCCCATCGGGATGATCGCCGTGTCGCCCCTGGCGAAGCCGGGGTACGCGAGCACCATCGCCTACTCCCACGCATCGACGCTGCGGACGGTCCAGGAGGTGCTCGGCGTCGAGCCGCTGCTGCGGGGCGCGGCGCAGGCGACGAGCCTCTCCGACCTGTTCCAGGCGTACCCCTGAGTGCCGAGGACCGCCTCCTCGGCCTCCCCGTTGGCGGTCGCGGCGGCCCGTTCCCCAAACGGGCCGCGGCTTGCCACGAGCGGCTCATCCTGGCACATCCTCGGCCGGGCCCCCGGATCGGATGCCGCAGCCACCCCTCACCCTCGACGACCGCTACGGCCTGGAGTCGGGCCGGCTCTTCCTCACCGGCGTGCAGGCCCTGGTGCGCCTTCCCGTGGAGCAGGCGCGCCGCGACCGGGCGGCCGGGCTGCGCACCGGGACCTTCGTCACCGGCTACCCCGGCTCGCCGCTCGGCGGCTACGACCTGGCGCTGGCGCAGGCGAGGGAGCTCTGCGAGCCCCTGGGGATCGTCCACCGCCCCGCCCAGAACGAGGAGATGGCGGCCACCGCGCTCATGGGCACGCAGATGCTGGAGCGCTACGCGCACTCCCGCTGCGACGGCGTGGTCGGCTTCTGGTACGGCAAGGGGCCCGGGCTCGACCGGGCCGGGGACGCCATCCGCCACGGCAACTACGCCGGGACCACCCCCCACGGGGCGGTGGTGGTCCTCTCCGGCGAGGACCACGAGGCCAAGAGCTCCACCATGCCCTTCGGGCAGGAGCACTACTTCGTCCACGCGGGCATGCCGGTGCTGCACCCGGCGTCGGTGGCCGAGTTCCTCGAGCTGGGCCTGCACGCCGTGGCGCTGTCCCGCTACTCCGGGCTCTGGGTGGCGATGAAGCTCGTGGGCCAGCTCTGCGACGGCGGCGAGACGCTGGAGGTCGATCCCTCCCGGCCCGCCATCGCCCTCCCCGAGCTGGAGATCGGGGGCCGCCCCTTCCAGAAGCGCCAGTACCACCGCTTCTTCCCGGGCGAGACGGTGGAGACGGAGCGCATCCTCTACGCCGAGCGGCTGCCGGCGGCGGTGGCCTACGCGCGCGCCAACCGGCTCGACCGCGTGGTGGCCCGCACGCCGCGCGACCGGGTGGCCATCGTGAGCGCCGGGAAGAGCTGGGCCGACACGCGGCAGGCGCTCTCCGACCTGGGTCTCGACGAGCCGGCGCTGGCGGCCGGGGGCATCCGGCTCGTGAAGCTCGGCCTCATCCATCCGCTGGACCGGAGCTTCCTCGCCGAGGCGCTCGCCGGGGTGGAGGAGGTGATCGTCGTCGAGGAGAAGCGCGGCTTCGTGGAGCAGGGCGTCCGCGACGCCCTCTACCACCTCCCGGAGCGGCCGCGGGTGCTGGGGAAGCGCGACGAGTCGGGCGCCCCCCTCTTCCCCGAGCACGGCGGCATGGACGCGGACCTGGTCGCCCGGCTGCTGGGCCCGCGGCTCCTCCCCCTGCCCACCGGCCGCGCCGACCGCATCGCCCGGCGCCTCGACGAGATGCGCTCCGTCGAGGAGCGGAGGAGCCCGGCGCTCCTGCGGCGCACCCCCAGCTACTGCAGCGGCTGCCCCCACAACGTCTCCACCCGCGTCCTGCCGGGCCAGGTGGCCTGGAGCGCCCCCGGCTGCCACGTCTTCGCCACGCTCATCGAGCAGCCCGAGCGCCACGCCGACGCCACCTTCCAGCTCGGCGGCGAGGGGCTGGCCTGGATCGGGCTCAGCCCCTTCACCGACCGCCGCCACGTCATCCAGAACCAGGGCGACGGCGCCCTGTTCCACTCCAGCTACGCCAACATCCGCTTCGCGGTGGCCTCCGGCGTCCACATCACCTTCCGCATCCTCTACAACGGGGCGGTGGCCAACACCGGCGCGCAGGAGCCCGTCGGCCAGCGCGACGTGCCGACGCTGGCCCGGCTGCTGGCCCTGGAGGGCGTGACCAAGATCGCCATCGTCGCCAGCGAGCCGGGGGACTACCGGGGGAAGGAGCTCCCCGCGGTGGCGACGGTGCACGGCCGCGACGAGGTGGAGGAGGTGCTGCGCGACCTCGAGGCGACTCCGGGGGTGACGGTCTTCCTCTACGACGGCGAATGCGCCAACGAGCGGCGGCGCAAGCAGAAGCGGGCGCTCCGCCCCGGCGCCACCCGGTTCGTGCTGGTCAACGAGGAGGTCTGCGAGAACTGCGGCCACTGCGGCGTCGCGGCCAACTGCATGTCGCTCCAGAAGGTGGAGACCGAGCTCGGCGAGAAGACCCGCATCCACCAGTCGACCTGCAACCAGGACCACCTGTGCCTCGACGGCGACTGCCCCTCCTTCGTCACCGTGGAGGTGCGGGGCGGCGGCCTGCGCCGGCCGGTGCCTCCGCGCCTCGAGGCGGACGCGCTGCCCGAGCCGGAGCGGCCGGAGGTGGACCGGGACCGCCCCTGGCGCATCGTCATCCCGGGCGTGGGGGGGACGGGAGTCCTGACGGTGAGCTCGGTCCTCTCCTGGGCGGCGCTGCTCGACGGCAAGGAGGTGCTCTCCTACGACCAGACCGGCGCCGCGCAGAAGTGGGGGGCGGTGCTCTCGAGCCTGGCCATCGCCGAGCGCGGCGCCCGCCCCGAGGCCAGCCGGGTGGGCCTGGGCCAGGCCGACCTCTACCTGGCGTTCGACCTGATGGCGGGCGCCGACCGCGCCAACCTGGCGCGCTGCCAGCCCGGGCGGACCGCGGCGGTGGTCAACACCACGCTCCTCCCCAGCGGCGAGATGATCCGCGACGTGCACCTCGACCCCGGCGCCGGCGAGATGGCCGCCGCCATCGCGCGCGCCTGCCACCCCGGCCGGACGGTGGCGGTGGAGGCGCGGCGCGTCGCCGAGGCGCTCTTCGGCGACCACCTGGCCGCCAACGTCTTCGCGCTGGGCGTGGCCTTCCAGTCGGGCTTCCTGCCCCTGTCGGCCGCGGCCATCGAGTCGGCCATCGCCCTCAACGGGACCGCGGCCGACCGGAACGCGCAGGCCTTCCGCTACGGCCGCCTCTACCGCCACGACCCGGAGCGCGTCGAGGCCGCCGTGCGCCCCCGGGAGCTCTCGTACGCCGAGGTGGTGGCGCGCGAGGGAGCCGATCTCGGGGAGGACCGGGCCGGCTTCGAGGAGCTGCTCGGCCGCTGCGCCGAGCTGGGGGAGGGCGAGCGCCGCCTGGTGGCCGTGCGCCTGGCGGAGCTGGTCCGCTACCAGGACCTGCGCTACGCGGCGCGCTACCTGGACGGGGTGCTCGACGTCCACCGCGCCGAGCGCAGGGCGCTCGGGCCGGCGGCCGACCCGGCCGTCACCCGCGAGGTGGCGAAGGGCCTGCACAAGCTCATGGCCTACAAGGACGAGTACGAGGTGGCCCGCCTCCACCTGCGGGCGGCGATGCAGCGCCGCGCCGAGCGGGAGTTCACCGGCCGGGTGCGGATCCACTACCACCTGCACCCGCCGCTCCTCCGGGCCATGGGCATGCGGCGCAAGCTCCGCCTGGGCCGCTGGTTCGAGCCGGTCCTGCTGCTCCTCTCGCGGATGAAGGGGCTCCGGGGCACGGCGCTCGATCCCTTCGGCCGGGCCGAGGTCCGCAGGCTGGAGCGCGGCCTGGTCTCCTGGTACGCGACCGTCGTCGACGCGGCCATGGACCAGCTCCACCCCGGCAACCAGGAGCGGGTGGCCGAGCTGGCGCGGCTCCCCGACGAGATCCGCGGCTACGAGCAGATCAAGATGGAAGGCGCGGCGCGCGCCCGGGCCCGCGCCGAGGCGATGTTGCGCGACCTGCGCGGCGCCCCCCCGAGGGCCGCCGCGAGCTGAAGTCGAGAGGGAGGAGAGCCGATGGCGAAGACCCCCGAGGCCCTGCCGTCCACCACAGCCGCTTCCCCCTCCGGCGACCTGGGCCGGGACTGGGCCGCGCTGCGCACATCGCTGGCCGCCTCGGCCGATCGCCTGGCCCGGCTCCCGAGGAAGCCGGAGCGCTCCGCGGCCGAGCAGGCGGCGGCGGCGGAGCTGATGGCGGGCGCGCGGCGGGAGCGGGAGGAGTTCCTGCGGCGGCACGCCGGCGCGGTCTACGACCGGCTCACGGCGGGGCGCACCCGGCTGCTGCGACTTCAAGAATTGGCCCGGGCCGCCTCGCTCGAGTTCCCGGGGCTGGTCCCCACGCCCGAGCAGGTGGCGGAGGAGCAGCGGAGCCCGCAGATGCACCAGGACGGGGTCCAGATCGACCAGGGGCTCCTCTTCGCCTGGATCCTGGCCGACCGGCCCTCGGGCCTGCACCTGCTCCACGCCATGTCGCAGCCCACCGCCGCGGCGATGGAGCTGCTCCCGCGCCTGCGGGCCGAGGGGAGGGTGACGCTCCCTCCGGCGACGCTGGAGCGCCAGGGCAAGCTCGGGCGCATCACCTTCCACCACCAGGCCTGGCTCAACGCCGAGGACGACGAGTCCGAGGAGGCGCTGGAGGTGCTCGTCGACCTCGCGCTGCTCGACGACGCCATCCAGGTGGGCGTGCTCCGCGGCGCGCCCATGACCAAGGCCAAGTACGCCGGCCGCCGGGTGTTCGGGTCCGGCATCAACCTGACGCAGCTGTACCACGGGAAGATCTCGCTGGTGCGCTTCATGCTCCAGCGCGAGATGGGGCCGCTCTCCAAGATCTACCGGGGGCTCTCGCGGTCCGGGCCCGACGTCGAGATCGAGGACCGGATCGAGAAGCCGTTCCTGGGCGCGGTCGACTCCTTCGCCATCGGCGGCCACTGCCAGCTGCTGCTGGTCCTGGACCGGGTCATCGCCCAGCGCGGCTCCTACTTCAACCTGCCGGCCCGTAAGGAGGGCATCATCCCCGGCGTCGCCAACCTGCGCCTGCCCCGGTTCGTCGGCGAACGCGCCACGCGCCAGGGGCTCTTCTTCAACCGCGACTTCCAGGCCGACAGCCCGGCCGGCCTCCAGATCTGCGACGAGGTCGTGGACGGCGAGGAGGAGATGGAGGCGGCGGTGGCCCGGTCGGCGGCCGAGATCGTCAGCGCCGGGGTGACGAGCCTGGTCGCCAACCGCCGCGCGCTGCGGGCCGGCGCCGAGCCCATCGACCTCTTCCGGCGCTACATGGCGACCTACTCGCGGGAGCAGGCCCACTGCCTCTACAGCCCGGCCCTCATCGACAACCTGGTCCGGAACTGGAACGCGCACCAGCGGAAGCTGTGGGCCGGGTAGTGGTGCCGGTACCGGTAGCGGTAGTGGTGCCGGGTAGTGGTGCCGCGGCAGTGGTGCCGGGTAGTGGTGCCGGGCGTGAAGAGCCGAAGGACTAAGGCCTTTCCCGAGGACCTCGGGATAGCGATGTCACGTTTGGTGAATCACCTGCTTCGCGGGGACAGGGCCCTTTCGCCGCGACCTTCGGGTCCCTGCGTCAGGAGCACCGGGGTGAGCCGGAGGACGCGGTGCCCGCGACGCCGGGATGCAGCACGCCCGCCCGGTGTGACCCGGCTCGACGTGTTCAAGTCACGCGCAGGAGCAGCGCGCCTCAGCTCGGGGGAGCCAGGCCGGAGAGGACGAGTTGGGCGGCGACCCAGGCCGGATCGCCGACGAATGGAAGGTCGACGAGGTCCGGCCGGCGGTTGAGGTAGGGTCCGACGAGCTCGCGGGCGAAGAGGTGCAGGTAGGCTCTGCGTCGCTGGGCCCCGTTGTGGCCCAGAGCCAGGTACTCAGGGGCGTCGGTGATGAGGTCGTCGGGCTCGCCGTAAGCGTAGTGGCGATGGCTCGACCAGGCCCAGCGCTTGGGGGAGTCGACCAGTCCAG
>DATIFE010000155.1:0-24565 GCA_035455425.1 Anaeromyxobacteraceae bacterium
CGTGGCCTGGGGGCGCCGGGCCGCCGCGCGGCCGCCGGAGCTGGAGGCCGGCGCGCGGCGGCTCGGGCTCACGCTGGGGCGGGCCCTCGAGGTCTCGCTCGCCTGCGGCCACGCCCAGGCGTGCCTGGGGCGGGGCAACCGGCGCCCGGTGCCGCTCGCGGCCCGGCTGGCGGCGAACGGGGTCGACGCCGTGCGGGACGGCGACTGACCCCCCTCGGCCGCGCGCCTGCTACTTCCAGCCCGGGAAGGGCCAGATGGCCTTGCCGGAGGCGAACTGCTTCGGCCAGACGGTGAAGTACTTCCCGTCCTGGACCTGCTCCACCAGCATCTGGTGCTGGTTCTGGTTCTGGTAGCCCTCGAAGTCCTGGAACCGGATCTGGCCGAAGATGCCGTCCCACGTGCCGGCGTGCAGGGCGGCCCGCAGCTTCTCCCGGTCCGTCCCCACGTTCGCGGCCGCCTGGCCCATGACCATCATGGCGGCGTAGGCGTTGGCCGCGTGGTAGGGCGGGACCTTGTTGAAGCGCTTCTCGTAGCGCTCGGCGAACTGCTTGGCCCCGGGCCAGTTCACGTCCGGGGTCCACTGGGTGCTGGAGAAGACGCCGTTGGAGATCACCTTCTCGCCGGCGAAGGCGGCGGTGGAGAAGCCGGCCCCGGCGCCGAGGAAGGCCATGGGCGTGACGCCGAGCTCGCGCGACTGCCGCATGAGGAGGATGGCGTCGGCCACGTAGGAGACCATGAAGATGAGGTCCGGGCTGGCGCCCTTCACCTTGGTGAGCGTGGAGCGGTAGTCCGGCGAGCCCTTGGAGTAGGCCTCCTCGAAGACCACCTTGAGGCCCTTCTTCTCGGCGTAGGCCCGGGCGCTCTTGGCGCCCGAGACCCCGAAGTCGGTGTTCTCGTTGAGGATGGCGATGCTCCTCGGCTTCCCCAGCGAGAGCGCCATGTCGAGCAGGATGGCGGCGTAGTCGCCGGTGGTGGCCGAGACGCGGAAGACGTACTTGTAGCCCTGCCGGGTGATCTCCTCCTTGGAGGCCACCGGGTTCACCAGCGGCACCTTGTACTGCTCGGCCTTCTTGGCGACGGCGCTGGTCACCGCCGAGCTGTAGGCGCCGACGATGCCGACCACCTCGTCGCGGGTGGCCAGCTTCTCCACGGCGGAGAGGCCCACCTGCGGCTTGCCGGTGTCGTCCTCCCAGACGAGCTGCACGTCGATGCCCTTGGCCTTGAGGTCCTCCTCGGCCAGCTTGATTCCGTTCGTCAGGCTCTCGCCGATGGGAGCCTCCGGGCCGGTCATGGAGTTGACCACGCCGATCTTCACCGGCGCGGCCAGCGCCGGGAACGCGCCGGCGAGCAGCGCGGCGGCGAGCGACAGTCGGGATGCGCGGGCCATTCGGGACACCTCCTGGTTTCCGTGGTGGGGGAGCCCCGGAATGAGGCCCGAACGGCCCACCGCCGTCAAGCGCAGAAACGGCGGCCGCGCGTCAGTCGAGGAACAGGTCGGGCATGAGCTCCTGCCCCTTCTCCACCGCGTAGGGCTCGAGGTCGCGGACGCCCTCGGCGCGCAGCACGTCCTCGTCGATGAAGAAGTTGCCGGTGCAGGAGCGGGAGTCCCGCACCAGGATGGCGTGGGCGGCGTCGGCCACCACGGCCGCGGTGCGCCCGTGGCGCGCGGTCTCCGCGCCGCCGAGCAGGTTCAGCGCCGCGGTGGCGATGACGGTGCGCGGCCAGAGGGCGTTCACGGCCACGCCCCGGTCGCGGAACTCCTCGGCCATGCCGAGCACGCACATGCTCATGCCGTACTTGGCCATGGTGTAGGCGAGGTGCGAGGCGAACCAGCGCGGCCTCATCGAGAGCGGCGGCGAGAGCACCAGGATGTGCGGGTTCCTGCCCCGCAGCAGGAAGGGGAGGCAGGCCTGCGAGCAGAGGTAGGTGCCGCGCGCGTTGACCTGGTTCATGAGGTCGTAGCGCCTCATGGGCGTCTCGATGGTCCCGGCGAGGTGGATGGCGGAGGCGTTGTTCACCAGCACGTCGATGCCGCCGAAGCGATCCACCGCCGCCTTCACCGCCGCCTTCACCTGGTCCTCCTCGCGGACGTCGCAGGGGACCGCCAGCGCCTTGCCGCCGGCCCTCTCGATCTCCGCCGCGGCGGTGTGGATGGTCCCGGGGAGCTTCGGGTTCGGGACGTCGCTCTTGGCCGCCACCACCACGTTGGCGCCGTCCCGCGCGGCGCGCAGGCCGATGGCGAGCCCGATGCCGCGGCTCGCGCCGGTGATGAAGAGCGTCCTGCCCTCGAGCGTGGCCATGCGTCCTCCGGAGGCTGGTGGGGCCCGAGCATCCGACGGCGGCTTCCCTTTTGCCACCGGGAAGCAGGGCCCGGGCCGCGCCGGAGGGCCCCCTACCGGCTGGGTGTGGGCGGTTGCATACCACCAGATCTCGGCCCGGTCGGCCCCGGGATCCTGAACGGATCATCAGCGAAAACTCATGTGGCATCGCGGGGTTGTTGACTTCCCCGGCGGATGACCGTAGATCGTGCCCTGTAGTGGGAGAAAGTGGATCACAGCGGGATGGAGCGGCAAGATCGGCCACGGCGTGTTCTTCGGGACCTTTCAGCACACCATCGACGGCAAGGGGCGCGTGAGCCTGCCGGCGAAGTTCCGCGAGACCCTGGCCTCGGCCGGGGAGCCCCGGATCGCGCTGGTCCGCTTCCCGCACTGGAAGGCGATCCAGGCCCTGCCGCACTCGGTGTGGAACGAGCTCAAGCAGCGCGTCCTGGCGGCGAGCCCCCTCGACGCCAGGGCCCAGAAGAACATCCTCAAGTTCGTCTCCACGGCCCAGGAGGTGGACCTCGACGTCCACGGCCGGGTGCTGGTCCCGCCGGAGCTGCGGGCCTGGGCCGGGCTCTCGAAGGACGTGGTCTGGGTGGGCATGGGCCGGACCATCCACCTCTTCGACCGGGCCACCTACGAGGAGCAGATGGGCGCGGAGACCCCCGAGGCGGATCTGGTGGACTTCTTCAAGGCATGAGGTGACCGAGTACCGCCATGAGCCCGTCCTGTCCCGCGAGGTGGTCGAGATCCTGCGCCCGGAGCCGGGGCGCCTGCTCCTCGACTGCACCCTGGGCGGCGGGGGCCACGCCGAGCTCCTCCTGGAACGGGGGGCGCAGGTGATCGGCGTCGACCGCGATCCGCGCGCCGTGGCCGCGGCCCGGGCCCGCCTGGCGCGCTACGGCGAGGCCTTCCGCGCCGTGCGCGCCGACTTCCGCGACGCCCGCGGGGTCCTGGGGGCGCTGGGCATCGGCGAGGTGGACGGCGCCCTGGCCGACCTGGGCGTCTCCTCGCCGCAGCTCGACGAGGCCGGGCGCGGCTTCAGCTTCTCCCGCCCCGGCCCGCTCGACATGCGGATGGGCTCCGAGGGGGAGACGCTCGCCGAGCTGCTGGCCCGCGTGGACGAGAGGGAGCTGGCGGGCATCCTCCGCCGCTACGGCGAGGAGCCCTTCGCCCGCCCCGTCGCCCGGGCCATCAAGCGGGCGGTCGCCTCGGGCGAGCCGCTCGACACCGCGCGGCTGGCGGAGGTGGTCGCCCGCGCCATCCCGCGCCGGTCCTGGCCCCACCGCATCCACCCCGCCACCCGCACCTTCCAGGCGCTGCGCATCGCGGTCAACGACGAGCTGGGCTCGCTGGCCGCCTGGCTCGAGAGCCTGCCGCGGCTGGTCAAGGTGGGCGGGCGCGCCGCCGCCATCAGCTTCCACTCCCTCGAGGACCGGATGGTGAAGGAGCGCTTCCGCGCGCTCACCCGCGCCTGCACCTGCCCGCCCGACCTGCCGGTGTGCGCCTGCGGCGCCCTGGCCGCCTTCGCGCCGGTCACCCGGAAGGCCATCGTGGCGGGCGAGGCCGAGGTGGCGGCCAACCCGCGGGCCCGGAGCGCCCGGCTGCGCGCGGTGGAGAGGCTCCGGTGAGGGCCCTCCCGCGCCTCGCCGGGCCGTTCCCGGGGGTGCTGCGCGCCGCGCTCCTCGCGGCGGCGCTCGCCGGGGTCGGGATCTTCCACGTGTGGACGCACACGCGGGTGGTGTCCGCCGGCTACGCGCTCGCCAGGCTGGAGGCGGAGAACCGCCGCCTGGCGGCCGAGCGCAGCCGGCTCGAGCTGGAGGTGTCGACGCTTCGCGCACCCGGGCGGCTGGAGCGCTGGGCCCGGGCGCGGCTGGGGATGGCTCCGCCGGCGCCCGGCGCGGTGGTGGCGGTCGGGAAGGGCGGCGGCGGGTCGGTGGGGGCGATGGTGGGCGCGGGCAGCGGCCGCGCCGGCCCGGCGGAGCCAGCTTCATCCAGGGTGCAGGTGGCGCTGGGCGCGCCGCCGGGGCGCTGAGCGGTGCGGGCGGGGGACGGCAGGGCCACCCGCTGGATCGCCTTCCGGATGGCCCTGGTCGGGCTGCTCCTGGCCGCGGCCTTCGCCGTGGTCGGCGGCCGGGCGGTCCAGCTCCAGGTGCTGCAGTCCGAGAAGCTCGGCTCCATGGCGCGCGACCAGTACGTGCGCGAGGTGGAGTGGCGGCCGCGCCGGGGCGCCATCACCGACCGCAACGGCCTGCTCCTGGCCCAGGACGTGGAGGCCGACTCGGCCTTCGTCGACCCCGAGGAGCTGCCGGAGAGGGGCCGGCGCGCCCTGCTCTCGCGGCTCTCCCGGGCGCTCTCGGTGGACCCGAAGGCGCTGGAGCGCCGGGTCGCCCGGGGCGGCCGCTTCGCCTGGGTGAAGCGCCGCCTCTCGCCCGACGAGTCGGCGGCGGTGCGGGCGCTGGCCATGCCGGGCGTCCACTTCGCCAAGGAGTCGCGGCGCTACTACCCGCGGCGGGAGCTGGCGGCGCAGCTGGTGGGCTTCGTCGGGGACGACGCCGACGGCCTCGAGGGCGTGGAGCGGCTCTACGACGAGGCGCTCTCGGGCGAGTCGATGCGCGTGCCGAGCCTCCGCGACGCGCGCGGGGTGATGCTGCTGCGCGACGCCCCCGACCGGCCGCTGGAGGGGGCGCGCGTCGAGCTGGCCATCGAGCAGGGGATCCAGCTCGCCGCCGAGCGGGCGCTGGGCCGGGCGGTCGCCCGGAGCCGCGCCGCGGCGGGGATGCTGGTGGCCATGGACCCGCACACCGGGGAGGTGCTGGCCCTGGCCAGCGCGCCGGCCTTCAACCCCAACGCCCCGCGGCGCGGCGACGCCATGCGGAACCGGGCGGTGCTCGACACCTTCGAGCCCGGCTCGACCTTCAAGATCTTCACCCTGGCGGGCGCGCTCGACGCCGGCGCGCTCCGGGCCGGCGACCCCATCGACTGCGGCAACGGCGAGCTGCGCATCGGCAGCCACGTGATCCACGACCACAAGGCCCTGGGCTGGACCGGCGCGGCCCGGATCGTGGCCGCCTCCAGCAACGTCGGCGCCGCCCGCATCGGCCAGCGGCTGGGCCGCGAGCGGCTGCAGCGGACGCTGCTGGCCTTCGGCTTCGGCGAGAAGGCGGGGACGGGCCTTCCGGGCGAGCCGCGCGGGCAGGTGCCCTACCCCCGCGCCGAGGTCTCGCTCGCCACCATGAGCTTCGGCCAGGGCGTGACGGCGACGGCGCTGCAGGTCACCGCGGCGGTGGCGGCCATCGCCAACGGGGGGACGCTGCTCCGCCCCCAGCTCGTCCGCCGGGTGGTGGACCCGGTGCGCGGCCCGCTCTTCGAGGCTGCCCCGGAGGTGGTGCGCCGCGCCGCCTCGGCGAAGGCGGCGGCCCAGCTCGCCCGCTGGATGGAGGGCGTGATCTCCGACCCCGACGGAACGGGGAAGCGGGCCCGGCTCGACGGCTGGCGCGCGGCCGGCAAGACCGGGACGGCCCAGAAGGCCGATCCGGTCTCGGGGGGCTACTCGGCCGACAAGCGGATGAGCTCCTTCGTCGGCTTCGCCCCGGCCGAGAGCCCGCGCATCGTCGTCGGCGTGTTCGTGGACGAGCCCCGGGGCGAGGTCTACGGCGGCGAGGTGGCGGCGCCGGTCTTCAAGGAGGTGGTGGAGCAGGCGCTCCGGGCCATGGGCGTCCCGCCCACCGGCCCGGTCCCGGGCGCGACCGCCGCGAACGCGCAGCCGTTCGCCCTGAGCGTAGCGAGCCCGCAGGGCGAGCGAAGTCGAAGGGCCTCGACCCTGGCCTCGACCCCGGCCGACGACGAGCCGGTCCCCTCGGTGGACGAGGCCATCCGGTTGGCGCGGGAGGGCGAGGACGAGAGCAGCGTCGCCGTCCCCCTGCTGGCGGGGCTCCCGGCCCGCTCCGCGCTCAAGGTGCTCGAGGCGGTGGAGCTCCTCGGCGAGACCCGGGGCACCGGGCTCGTCACCTCGCAGAGCCCGTCGCCGGGAACGGTCGTCGAGCGCGGCTCGCGCATCCGCCTGGTGCTGAGGCCTCGAGGCTGACGCGTCACGTCGAGGCCCGGTCGCGCGCGGCAACGTGCCGCCCCCGGACAGGCGCGGATGTGCTAGGCCGCGGCACATGAGCCACCCCTTCGCCGTCCGGACGACCTTCCCCCTCGCGCTCGCCGCCGCCCTGCTCTCCGCCTGCGTGGGCACCCCCGACCCGGCCCCGGGCGGCCCGGCCGTCACCGAGGTGGGGACGCCCATCGCCGGGTGGGAGGGCAAGCTCACCGAGTTCGCGGTCGAGTCCCCGGTGCCGGGGATCGCCTCGCGGAACGTCTACGTCCTCCTGCCGCCGGGCTACGGGGACGCCGCCAGCGCCGATCGCCGCTACCCGGTGCTCTACATGCAGGACGGCCAGAACTGCCTCGACCACGACCCCTTCGGGCACGGCGGCTGGCAGGTCCACACCGTCTCGTACGACCTGGTGGAGCGGGGCCTGATGGCGCCGGCGATCCTGGTGCTGGTCCACAACACCGCGGCGCGCGAGCAGGAGTACGTGCCCGGCGCAGGCGCGCTCCCCGGCGCCACGGCCGACGGCTACCTCGACTTCCTGGAGCAGGTGGTCGTGGCCTGGGTGGACGGCCGGTACCGCACCATCCCCGACGCCTCCGCCCGCGCCATCGGCGGATCCTCCTACGGCGGGCTCATCTCGCTGTACGCCGGCTGGACCCGGCCGGCGGTGTTCGGGATCGCCATGGCCATGTCGCCGTCGCTCTGGCGGGTGGACCTCCCCGTCATCACCAAGCTGCCGGTGCGCGTCTACCTGGACAGCGGCACGGTGGACTGGGGCGGCGGCGACGACGGCCTGGCGGCCACCAGCGCGCTGGCCGACCTCCTCGTCAGCAAGGGCTGGACGCTGCACGTCGACCTCGAGCACGCCGTCGGCCAGGGCCACAACCACAGCGAGGAGTTCTGGCGCGCGCGCCTCCGGCCCTCGACGGCTGCCGAC
The DNA here is from genome assembly GCA_035455425.1 of Anaeromyxobacteraceae bacterium. Classification (GTDB taxonomy): domain Bacteria; phylum Myxococcota; class Myxococcia; order Myxococcales; family Anaeromyxobacteraceae; genus JACRMN01. The sequence goes on from DATIFE010000155.1 coordinate 7,358, forward strand.
CTGCCGGGCGTCTGGCCGGGCGCGCTGCCCTTCCTGTTCCCCGCCCCGGGGTGATGGCCGCGCGCCGCCGACGGGGCCTGGCGCGCGGCCCCTCATGGGTCGGGCGCCCGCCCGGCCGCGTGCCGGCGACCGCCTCCGGGTTACATCCCGCGAGCCTTTCACCTGGAGGCCAAGATGGCGCGACGCCGGCTCGATGGTGCCCTCTCCCCGTCTCCTCGGTCCCTCGCCCTCCTCGCCGCGCTCGTCCTCCTGCCCGCCGCCCGGGCCAGCGCCGGGGACCACCCCGGGGCCTGGGTCCAGGTCGTGGCCCCCGGCGAGTCGATCCAGCGGGCCATCGACCACGCGCGGCCCGGCGGCTGGGTGTTCGTGCGGCCGGGCGTGTACCGCGAGACCGCCGACGCCACGAACGGCCTCCAGATCACCCGGGGGATCCACCTCGTCGGGCTCACCACCCGCCGGCACAGGGTGGTGCTCGAGAACGCGGGAGGCCAGCTGAACGGGATCGTGGCCGTGGCGGCCGCGCACACCAGCTGCATGGGTTGCCACTCGAGCCTGGCGCCGCCCTTCCCGCGGCTCCCGGGCGCGGGGGCGACCCCGGCGCCGGAGATCCGCGGCGTCACCATCCAGGGCATCACCATCAAGGATTTCGTCAACAACGGCCTCTTCACGCGAGGCGTGGACGGCTTCGCCATCGTCGACGTGCACTCGGTGGGGAACAAGAACTACGGGATCTTCCCGGTGTCCTCCCGGAACGGGATCATCACCCGGAGCAGCGCCGTGGGCGCCGACGACAGCGGCATCTGGGTGGAGACCTCCGAGAACGTCCGGGTCACCCACAATCTCGTCGAGGGCAACGTGAACGGCTTCGAGATCTCGAACAGCCAGGACGTGCTGCTGGCCTACAACGAGATCCGCGGCAACACGGTGGGGGTGGCGAGCCTGTTCCTGCCCGACATCTTCGGCGTGCGCCCCTACGCGCGCCGCATCACCATCCGGGACAACTACGTCCACGACAACAACAAGCCGAACACCGCGCGGGAGGGCGCCATCCTCTCCACCGTGCCGCCGGGCACCGGCATCCTCCACGTGGGCGTCGACGACTCGCGGATCTCCGGGAACCTGGTGGAGAACCACGACTTCATCGGCGTCGCCGTCGCCGACTACTGCCTGGTCGTCGGCGGCGGCCCCTTCGACTGCGCCCTGGACCCCGAGGTCACGCCCGGCTTCGTGGCCGGCAGCGAGGCCACCGGGAACCGCGTCGTCGACAACGTGGTGCGGAACAACGGCACGAACCCGGACCCGACCTCGCCCTTCGCCTTCGCCGCCAGCGACCTCGGGCTCCTGACCGCGGGGGACCACGGCAACTGCTTCGCCGGGAACGCCTTCGGGACGTCCTTCTCCGCGTTCGGCCTGCTCCCCGCCTGCCCCTGACCCGCCGGGGCGACCCCGGGCCGACACTCCCCCCGTGGCCCCCCGGCCACGCGGCGCGATAAGCTCCCGTCCCTCCGGACGAAAAGAGGCGGAAGCGCGCTTGCATGGGTATCCTGCGGGCGATATCGACGATGCGGCTCTCCGAGGTCATCGAGCGGGCGGCGGGACGGGGCGATGCGGGAGGCGATCCCGAGGTGTCGCTCCTCGCCGACGACTCGCGCCAGGTGGGGCCCGGCGCGGTCTTCTTCGCCTTCCGCGGGACCCGCGCCGACGGCCACGACTTCGCCGCCGCCGCCGCCCGGTCGGGTGCGGTGGCCGTCGTCGCCGAGCGCCAGGTCCCCTGCGCCCCCGCCCGGCTGATCCTGGTCCCCGACGCCCGCCGCGCCCTGGCGCTGGCCGCCGCCCGCTTCCACGGGAACCCGGGCGAGGCCCTGCAGCTGGCCGGCGTCACCGGCACCAACGGCAAGACCACCGTCGCCTGGCTCGTCGAGGCCTGCCTCCGCGAGGCCGGCGTGCCGGCGGGCCTCCTCGGAACGGTGGCCTACCGCTGGCCCGGCGCGCAGCAGCCCGCCCCCTACACCACCCCCGGCGCCGTCGAGCTCCACGGGCTGCTGGCCCGGATGCGCCGGGCCGGCGCCCGGGCCGCGGTGCTGGAGGTCTCCTCCCACGCCCTCGACCAGGAGCGGGTGGCCGGCCTCCCCTTCCGCGTGGCCGGGTTCACGAACCTCACCCGCGACCACCTCGACTACCACCGCGACCTGGAAGCCTACTTCCAGGCGAAGCGCCGCCTCTTCACCGAGGGGCTGGCCCCGGGCGGCGTCGCGGTCCTGAACGCCGACGACGCCTTCGGCGCCCGGCTCGCCGGGGAGCTGGCCGGCGGCCGGCGGGCCTCCGCCTGGCGCTACGGGCTGCGCCAGCGGGGCGAGATCGGCGCCGAGGGCCTCCAGGTCGGCCTCTCCGGCATCCAGGCGGAGGTCGTCTCCCCGGCCGGCCGGCTCCAGGTCCGCTCGCCCCTGGTGGGCGGGCACAACGCCGAGAACCTGCTCTGCGCCGCCGGCATGGCGCTGGCCCTGGGCCTCGAGCCCGCGGCCGTCGCCCGCGGGCTGTCGGGGTCCCGCGGCGCCCCCGGCCGCCTGGAGCGCGTCGAGGCCGGCGGCGTCACCGCCTTCGTGGACTACGCCCACACCGACGACGCCCTGGCGCGGGTGATGGCGGCCCTGCGCGACCTCTCGCCCCGCCGGCTGGTGGTGGTCTTCGGCTGCGGCGGGGACCGCGACCGGGGGAAGCGCCCGCTCATGGGCGAGGCGGTGGGCCGGGCCGCCGACCTGGCGGTGGTGACGAGCGACAACCCGCGCGGCGAGGACCCGCTCTCCATCATCGGCGAGATCGTCCCGGGCCTGGAGCGCAGCGGCGCCCGGCGCGTGACCGCCGCCGCAGCCGAGGCCGGCGAGCGCGGCTACGCCGTGGTCCCCGACCGGCGGGAGGCCATCGGGGTCGCCCTGGCCGCCGCCCGCCCCGGCGACGCGGTGCTCATCGCCGGCAAGGGGCACGAGGACTACCAGATCGTCGGCGCCGAGCGGCGCCACTTCGACGACCGCGAGGAGGCCCGCCGGGCGCTCGGCATCGCATGACCCCTCCCCGCTTCGCGCCCGAGGAGCTGGCGGCGGCCACCGGGGGCCGCTGGCTCGGGCCCCGCTCCTGCGCCGCCGCCGGCCTCTCCACCGACAGCCGGAGCGTCGCCGAGGGCAACGCCTTCGTGGCGCTCCGGGGAGAGCGCTTCGACGCCCACGACTTCCTGGCGCAGGCCGCCGCGGCCGGCGCCGCCTGCGCCGTGGTCTCGGCCGACTGGGTGGCGCGCGCCCTGGCCGAGAACCGCGCCCTCCCCGGCATCCCCCTCCTGGCCGTCGGGGACACGCTGGCCGCGCTGGGCGCCGTGGCGCACCTCCACCGGGCCCGCTTCCACGTGCCGCTGGTGGCGGTCACCGGCTCGAACGGCAAGACCTCGACCCGGGAGATGATCGGCGCCATCCTCCGCGCCCGCGGCCCGGCCCTGGTGACCGAGGGGAACCTGAACAACGAGGTGGGCCTCCCGCTGACGCTCCTCTCCCTCGACGCCACCCACTGGGCCGGCGTGGTGGAGATGGGGATGAACCACGCCGGGGAGATCGGCCGGCTCTGCGCCATGGCCGAGCCGCAGATCGGCGTGGTCACCAACGCCGGACCGGCGCACCTCGAGCACCTCGGCAGCGTCGACGCGGTGGCCGACGCCAAGGCCGAGCTCTACCGGGGCCTCCCGCCCGGCGGCATCGCCGTGGCCAACGCCAACGACCCGCGGATGCTGGAGCGGGCCCGCTCCTCGGGGCGGCGGCTGGTCACCTTCGCCCGGGGGCGGGGCCGGCCGGGCGACGTGGTGGCGCTGGAGGTGCTGGAGCACGGGCCCGAGGGCCTGCGCTTCCTCCTGGCCGTGGGGAGCCGCGAGCTCGAGGTGCGGCTGCCGCTGGTGGGGCTCCACAACTGCGCCAACGCCGCGGCGGCCGCGGCGGCGGCGGTGGCGCTCGGGTGCAGCGACCGGGAGATCCTGCAGGGCCTCTCCGCGGTGCGCCCGGTGGGGCGCCGGCTGCGCCTGGAGCGGCTCGCCTCGGGGGTGACGCTCCTCGACGACTGCTACAACGCCAACCCCTCCTCGATGTCGGCGGCGCTGGCGACGCTGGCCGAGCTGGCGGCCCGCGGCGGCGGGCGGCCGCTGGCGGTGCTGGGCGACATGCTGGAGCTGGGGGCGGCCGGGGAGGAGGCCCACCGGGCGCTCGGCGCCGAGGCGGCGCGGGTGGTGGCGGCGCTCGGCGCCTTCGGCCCCCTCTCCCGCCACCTGGCCGAGGGGGCGCGCGCCGCCGGCCTCCCCGCGGCCGACCTCCACCAGGGGGAGGACGTGGCGGCGCTCTCGGCCTGGGTGCGGAGGCGGCTCGCCCCCGGCGACGTGCTGCTGGTGAAGGGGAGCCGGGGGATGCGGCTCGAGCGCGTGGTGGAGGCCCTGCGGGAGGCCCGCGCCGGCGCCGGCCCGGGAGCGAGCGCCTAGATGCTCTACCACCTGCTCTACCCGCTCGCCGGGCGGTTCAGCCCGCTCAACGTCTTCCGGTACCCCTCGTTCCGGATCATCGCCGCCGGCTTCACCGCGCTGCTGCTCGGGCTCCTCCTGGGGCCCTTCTTCATCCGGCGGCTGCGGGCGCTGCAGTACGGCCACTCCAACGTCCGCGAGGACACGCCCGAGGGCCACCAGCAGAAGGCCGGCACCCCGTCCATGGGCGGGATGATCATCCTCCTGTGCCTCACCCTGGCGACCCTGCTCTTCGCCGACCTGTCGAACCGCCTGGTCTGGACGGCGCTCCTGGTGACGCTGGCCTTCGGCGCCATCGGCTTCTGGGACGACTACCTCAAGGTGTCGCGCCGCGACTCCAAGGGCCTCTCCGGGAGGAAGAAGCTCCTCTGGCAGCTGGCGGTGGTGCTGGCCGTCTACTACCTCCTCCTCACCGACCTCTCCTTCCGCCTCTCGCCGCGCTTCCCCTTCCTCACGGTCGGCAGCTACCTCGACCTGCACCTCACCCTGCCGTTCGTCTCGGTCCGCTTCTTCGAGCCCTCGCTCGGCTGGCTCTACCTCCCCTTCATGCTGCTGGTCATCCTGGGGACGAGCCACGCGGTGAACCTCACCGACGGCCTCGACGGGCTGGCCATCGGCCCGTCCATCGTCTCGGCCGCGACCTTCCTGGTGCTCTCCTACGTGGCCGGCACCACCATCGCCGGCTTCTCGCTGGCGGGATACCTGCGCATCCCGGTGATCCCCGGCGCCGCGGAGCTGGGCGTCTACTGCGCCGCGCTGGTGGGGGCGGGGATCGCCTTCCTCTGGTACAACGCCTATCCGGCCTCGGTCTTCATGGGCGACGTGGGCTCGCTGGCGCTGGGCGGAGGCCTGGGGACCCTGGCGGTGCTGACCAAGAACGAGGTGGCGAGCGCCATCCTCCACGGGGTCTTCCTGGCCGAGACGGTGAGCGTCATCCTGCAGGTGGCCAGCTACCGCACCACCGGGAGGCGCATCTTCCGCATGGCCCCCATCCACCACCACTTCGAGCTCAAGGGCTGGGCCGAGCCCAAGATCATCGTCCGCTTCTGGATCCTCTCCATCATGCTGGCGCTGGTGGCGCTGGCGTCGCTCAAGCTGAGGTAGCCCGTGCCCTGGCCCGTCGACCTCCGAGGTCAGAGCGTCCTGGTGGTGGGCCTGGCCCGCAGCGGGACCGCCGCCGCGCGCCTGGCCGCGGCGCGGGGGGCGCGGGTCCGGGCCACCGACCGGCGCGCGGCCACCGAGCTCGGCCCGCTCTCGGACCTGGAGGCGGCGGGCGTGGAGCTGGCCCTGGGGGGGCACGACGTCGCCGACTTCACCGGCGCCGACCTGGTGGTGGTCTCGCCCGGCGTGCCCCTCTCGCTCCCGGAGATCGAGGAGGCGCGGCGCCAGGGGGTGCCGGTGGTCGGCGAGGTGGAGCTGGGCTGGCGGCTCATGCGCCCGGTCCCGGCGGTGGGCATCACCGGCACCAACGGCAAGAGCACCACCACCGCGCTCGCCGGGGCCCTCCTCCAGCAGGACCGGCGCGCCTTCGCCGGAGGCAACCTGGGCACGCCGCTGTGCGAGCTCCTGCTCGCCGGCCGCGAGGTGGACGCCGTGGTGCTGGAGCTCTCCTCCTTCCAGCTCGAGGGCATCGAGCGCTTCCGGCCGGCCGTGGCGGCCTGCCTCAACCTCACCCCCGACCACCTCGACCGCTACCGCGGGCTCGACGACTACGCCGCCGCCAAGGCGCGCCTGTTCATGAACCAGCAGGCCGCCGACTTCTCGGTGGCCAACGCCCGCGACCCGCGCACCCTGGCCATGGCCGGCGCCTCGCGCGCCCAGCCCTTCACCTTCGGCTTCGGCCCCGCCGAGGCCCGCTCCGCCCGCGACACCTCGGGCGGCGACGGCCCCGGCGAGGTGGTGCTCTCGCTCCCGGCGGGCGCCGAGGAGCGCTACGCCGTCCGCAGCCGGGCGCTCCGCGGGCGGCACAACCGCGAGAACGCCATGGCGGCCATCCTCTGCGCCCGCCTCCTGGGCGTGCCGCCCTCCCGGGTGCAGGTGGGCCTCGACGAGTTCCCCGGGCTGCCGCACCGCCTCGAGGTGGTGCGCGAGCACGGCGGGGTGGAGTGGGTGAACGACTCCAAGGCCACCAACGTGGACTCGACCCAGGTCGGCCTGGCGGCCTTCCCGGCCGGCGCGCCGCGGGTGATCCTGCTCATGGGCGGCCGGGGCAAGGGAGCCCCCTACACGCCGCTGCGCGCCCTCTTCCCGGACCGGGTCAAGGCGCTCCTCACCATCGGCGAGGACGCCGCGGCGGTGGAGCGCGACCTCGGCGACCTGGTCCCCACCGAGCGCGCCGGGACGCTGGCCGCGGCCGTGGTCCGGGCCGCCGCCGCCGCCCGCCCGGGCGACGCCGTGCTCCTCTCCCCCGCCTGCGCCAGCTACGACCAGTTCCGGAGCTACGAGGAGCGCGGCGAGGCCTTCCGCCACCTGGTCATGGAGCTTCCCGGATGACCTCCGCCACCCGAACGCCGCCGGACACCGGCCCCTCCCGGAGCGGGCGGGGGATGCCCGACCCCTGGCTGGTCCTCCCGGTGATGCTCCTCACCGCCGTGGGCCTGGTGATGGTCTACTCGGCCAGCGCGGTGAAGGCCGGGGCGGAGCTCCGCGACCCGTTCTACTTCCTCGAGCGCCAGCTCCTCGCGGCCGGCGTCGGCCTCGGGGCGCTGCTGCTGGCGCTGCGCCTCGGGCCCCGGGGCGCGGAGCGGCTGGCCCACCTGGTCCTGGGGGTCTCGGTCGCGGCCCTGCTCCTGGTGCTGGTCCCGGGGATCGGCACGGCCGCCGGCGGGGCGCGCCGCTGGATCGGCCTCGGCCCCTTCCACTTCCAGCCGGCCGAGCTCGCCAAGGTGGCGCTGGTGCTGTACCTGGCCCGCTCGCTCTCGCGGAAGCAGTCGCAGGTGAAGGTCTTCTCCATCGGGTTCCTGCCGCACCTCCTGGTCGCCGGGGCGCTCGGGGGCCTGTGCCTGCTGCAGCGCGACTTCGGCACCGGCGTGGTGCTGGCGCTGGTGCTCTTCGCCATGCTCTTCGCCGCCGGCGCCAAGGTGAGCTACCTGGTGGGCGCGGCGCTGCTGGCGGCCCCCATCGCCTGGAGGGTCATCGCCGGCACGCCCTACCGCATGGAGCGCATCCAGGCCTTCCTCGACCCGTTCCGCCACCGGGGAGGCGCCGGCTGGCAGATGGTGGAGTCGCTCCTGGGGATCGGCAGCGGCGGCTGGCTGGGCCAGGGGCTGGGCCAGGGAAAGGCCAAGCTCTTCTACCTGCCGGCGGCGCACACCGACTTCATCGCCGCGGTGGTGGCCGAGGAGGCGGGCCTGCTCGGGGTGGCGCTCCTGCTCCTCCTCTACGCCGTCTTCACCTGGCGCGGCTTCCGCGCCGCCTTCCGCGCCCCCGACGCCTTCGGCTGCTACGCCGCGCTGGGGATCACGGTGCTGGTCGCGGCGCAGGCGCTCATCAACCTCTCGGTGGTCTTCGTGCTCCTGCCGACCAAGGGGCTCACCCTGCCGTTCGTCTCCTACGGCGGGAGCTCCCTCATCACGCTGATGGGCGCGAGCGGCCTGCTCCTGGCCATCTCCTCCGGGCGGGGCGGCTTCCTCGTCCCGGGCGCCCCGGCGCTGCGCACCCGGTCGGCCCCGGCCCTGCGGCCGAGCCGGGAGGGGGCCCGGTGACGGCGCCCCGCCAGCGAGGGGCGCCATGAGGATGCTCGTCGCCGGGGGCGGCACGGGGGGACACGTCTTCCCGGGCATCGCCCTGGCCGAGGAGGTGGTGGGCCGCCACCCGGAGAACGACGTGGTCTTCGTCGGCACGGCGCGGGGCCTGGAGGCGGCGGTGGTCCCGGCCGCCGGCTTCCCCATCGAGCTCATCGAGGCGCGCGGCCTGAAGGGCGTGGGGGCCGCGCGGCTGCTGCTCTCGCTGCTGCTCCTGCCCCGCGCCTTCCTCCAGTGCATCCGCATCCTGCGCCGCTGGAAGCCGGACGTGGTGGTGGGGGTGGGGGGGTACGCCTCCGGCCCGGTGGTGCTGGCGGCCTGGCTCCTGCGCATCCCCACCGCGGTGCAGGAGCAGAACGCCATGCCGGGCTTCACCAACCGCCGGCTGGCGCTCTTCGTCAAGGCGGCCTTCACCGCCTTCCCCGAGGCCGGCCGCTGGTTCGCCAAGCGCAAGGTCTTCCAGCTCGGCAACCCCATCCGGCGGGAGCTGCTCGACAACTACATGCGGCCCTCGTCGCCGCACGACCGGTTCCGGCTCCTGGTCTTCGGCGGCTCGCAGGGAGCCCACGCGCTCAACATGCGGGTGGTCGAGGCGCTCCCCCACCTCGCCGACCTGCGCGGCGCGCTCTCCATCACCCACCAGACCGGGCCGCGCGACCACGAGGCGGTGGAGAAGGGCTACCGCGCCTGCGGCTTCGAGCCGGACGTGCGCGACTTCATCACCGACATGAGCGGGGCCTACGCCGGGGCCGACCTGGTGGTGTGCCGCGCCGGCGCCACCACCCTGGCCGAGCTCACGGTCTGCAAGAAGCCGTCGATCCTGGTGCCCTTCCCCTTCGCCGCCGACAACCACCAGGTCATGAACGCGCGGAGCCTGGTGGAGGCCGGGGCGGCGGTGATGATCGAGGAGCGCGACCTCACCGGCGAGACGCTGGCGTCCGAGATCCGCGCCATCCTCTCGAGCCCGGCCCGCCGCGAGGCCATGGCCCGGGCCGCCGGCCGGATGGGCAGCCCCCAGGCGGCCCGGGAGATCGCCGACGTCTGCACCTGGCTGGTGGAGCGGCGCTGGGGCTCGCGCAAGGGGCGCGCCCGGGACGGCCAGCCCGTCCGCCCGCCGGCCGAGGGGGCGAGGACCCCATGACCCTGTTCCACTCGCGCCAGCCGCGCATCCACTTCGTCGGCGTCGGCGGCATCGGCATGAGCGGCATCGCCGAGGTGCTGCTCAACCTGGGCTACGCCGTCTCCGGCTCGGACCTGAAGGAGTCGGAGATCACCCGCCGCCTGGCCGCCCTGGGCGGGCGCATCCTGCGCGGCCACGACGCCGCCCACGTCGCCGGCGCCGACGTGGTGGTGATCTCCTCGGCGGTGCGGAGGGACAACCCCGAGGTGGCGGCGGCCCGGGCCCGCCAGGTGCCGGTCATCCGGCGCGCCGAGATGCTCGCCGAGCTGATGCGGCTCAAGCACGGCGTGGCCATCGCCGGCTCGCACGGCAAGACCACCACCACCTCGATCGCGGCGCACCTGCTGGCCCAGGCCGGGCTCGACCCCACCGCGGTGGTGGGCGGCAAGGTGAACGCCTTCGGCTCCAACGCCAAGCTGGGCAACGGCGAGTGGATGGTGGTGGAGGCCGACGAGTCCGACGGCTCCTTCCTCCACTTCACCCCCACCATCGCGGTGGTGACCAACATCGACCCGGAGCACCTCGACCACTGGAAGACGGCCGAGGCGCTGCGCCAGGGCTTCCTCGACTTCGTCAACCGCGTCCCCTTCTACGGGCAGGCCATCCTGTGCCTCGACCACCCTGTGGTGGCCTCGCTGGTCCCGGAGATGGAGAAGCGCTTCGTCACCTACGGCGAGGCGCCGGGCGCCGACTTCCGGGCCACCGACATCGCGCCGCGCGGCCACCGCGTCTCCTTCGACGCCTTCAAGCGCGGCGAGCCGCTGGGGCGCTTCGAGCTGGGCATGGTGGGCCGGCACAACGCCCTGAACGCGCTGGCGGTGCTGGCCCTGGCCGACGGCATGGGCATCCCGCTCGAGACCTCGCGCGCGGCGCTGCGGGCCTTCGAGGGAGTGCAGCGCCGCTTCACCGTCCGGGGGGAGGCGGGGGGCGTCACCGTGGTGGACGACTACGGCCACCACCCGGCCGAGGTGCGCGCCACCCTCCGCGGCGCCCGCGAGGCCTTCGGCCGCCGCGTGGTCTGCGTCTTCCAGCCCCACCGCTACACCCGGACCCGCGACCTGCTCCCGGACTTCGCCGCCGCCTTCGACGACGCCGACGTGCTGCTGGTCTCGGAGATCTACGCCGCCGGCGAGGAGCCCATTCCCGGCGTCGGGGGCGCCGCCCTGTGCCAGGCCATCCGCGCCCGCGGCCACGGCGACGTCACCTTCGTGCCCGCCCGCGCCGGGCTGGCGCGCGCGGCCCGCGATCGGCTCCGGCCCGGCGACCTCCTGCTCACGCTCGGCGCCGGCGACGTGACCCAGGTCGGGCCCGAGATCCTGGCGCTGCTCGCCCCGTGACCCCGGGGCTTCCATCTCCCTCCCCCGCCGCGGCGGGGAGGGCCGGGGGGGGAGGGGCGCTCCGGTGAGCTCCTGGCGCGGGGAGGTCGCGGCCGCGGTGCGCGGCGAGGCGACGGCGGACGCCCCGCTGGCTCCGCGCACCGCCATCCGCATCGGCGGGCCGGCCGACCTCCTGGTGCGCCCCGCCGGCCCGGGCGACCTCGTCGCCCTGCTGGCCGCCTGCCGGCGGCTCGGGGTGCCCTGGCTGGTGCTGGGCGGGGGGGCGAACCTGCTGGTCGCCGACCGCGGGGTGCGCGGCGTGGTGGTGAAGCTCCCGGCCGACCTCGGCGCCGAGGAGGCCCGGGGGGACCGGCTGGTGCTCTCGGGCGGCGCCCCCTCCTCGCGCCTCGTCTCCCGCGCCCAGGCCGCCGGGCTGGTGGGCTGCGAGTTCGCCGCCGGCATCCCGGGCACGCTCGGCGGCCTGGCCGCCATGAACGCCGGCACCCGGACCGGGGAGATGAAGGACGTGCTGGCGCGCGCCGAGGTGGCCACGGCCGACGGCCTGGGCTTCGTGGAGGCGAGGGACCTCGGCTTCGGCTACCGGACGAGCCGCCTCCCCGGGCTCGGCGTCTGCACCCGCATCGAGGTGGCGCTGCGCCCGGGCGACGTGGCCGCCGCCCGCGAGGCCATGCGGGCCGACCTGGACCACCGGCGGGCTACCCAGCCGCTCACGGAGCCCACCTTCGGCTCCACCTTCACCAATCCCGCCGGCGACTTCGCCGGCCGGCTCATCGAGGCGGCGGGCCTCAAGGGCCGCGCCGCCGGCGGCGCCATGTGGTCCACGGTCCACGCCAACTTCGTGGTCAACCGGGGCGGCGCCACGGCGCGCGACGTGCTCTCGCTCCTGAACCTGGCGCGGGCCCGGGTGATGGAGCTCTTCGGCGTTCGCCTCGAGCCGGAGGTGCGCCTGGCCGGCGAGTTCCTCGAGGACGAGCGGATCGAGCCGCTTTGACGGGAGACAGCATGGGCAAGTGGACGGGAAGGAAGGTGGCGGTGCTCCACGGCGGGCTCTCCAGCGAGCGCGAGGTCTCGCTGGCCACCGGCAAGGCCTGCGCCGAGGCGCTCCGCTCCCGGGGCTACGACGTCCTGCTCCTCGACGTGGACCTCTCGGCGGCGGCGCGGCTCCACGCCGAGGGGGTCGAGGTGGCGTTCAACGCCCTGCACGGCCGCTATGGCGAGGACGGCGTCATCCAGGGGCTCCTCGAGTCGATGGGCATCCCCTACACCGGCTCGGGCGTCCTGGCCTCGGCGCTGGGGATGGACAAGCCGCTCTCGAAGCTGCTCTTCCGGGAAGCCGGCCTGCGCGTCATCGAGTACCGCCACTTCCCGCCCGGGAAGGCGGCCGCCATCGGCGTCGCCGACCTGCCCTTCGGGCTCCCGGCGGTGGTCAAGCCCGGCGCCGAGGGCTCGAGCGTCGGGGTCCACGTGGTGCGCGACGCCGCCGCCCTGGCGGCCGCCTGCGGCGATGCGGCGCGCTACAAGGGCGGCGTGGTGGTGGAGCGGTACGTCAAGGGAACCGAGGTCAACGTGGCGGTGCTCGACGGCAGGGCGCTCGGGGCCATCGAGATCGTCCCCTCGCGCGAGTTCTACGACTACGTCGCCAAGTACACGCCGGGGATGACCCAGTACTTCTACCCGGCCCGCCTCCCGGCGGCCGACGTCGCCGCGGTCTCCGCAGCGGCGGAGGCGGCCTACGCCGCCCTGGGCTGCGCCGGGGTGGCCCGGGTGGACTTCATCGTCGCCGCCGGAGGCCCCTACATCCTGGAGGTGAACACGCTGCCGGGGATGACGGCCACCTCGCTGGTCCCCAAGATCGCGGCCGGGAACGGCATCTCCTTCCCCGACCTGTGCGAGCGCCTCCTCGAGGGCGCCGCCCTCAAGGGTTAGCGCGGGGACCTCGGCTCATGGCCGGCCCCCGCCGGCCCTGGGGGCGGAGCCCGCCGGCGCCCGGTTCACGTAGGTCTTGGCCTCGTGGCAGGTCCGGGCGCACGAGCCCCCGGTGGCCGTCCGGGTGTAGTGGAGGGGCAGCGTCCACCCCTTGGGCCCGTAGGGAACGCCGTCGCGCAGCAGGTGCGCCTGGCCGGCGTGCACCTCGTGGCAGGCGCGGCAGGTCCGGCCGCGGTCGGCCTTGTTCACGTGCAGGAAGTGCAGGTTGCGGGTTCCGTCGCGGAAGTTCGTCAGGGTCCGGGTACGCGGCTCGGCCACCACCTTCTCGTCGTGGCAGCTCCAGCAGAGCGCGTAGGCCCCGGGGGCGTAGGGCGCGTAGAACTGCAGGGGGTACTCGGCCACCAGCATGCGGAAGTTGTCGCCTCCGTGGGGCCGGTGGCAGGCGGTGCAGTCCCCGGCGGCCACCGGCGCGTGCTGCACCGGATTCGCGGAGAGGAGCCTGAGGAAGTTCGTGAGCCGGACGCCCCGGCGGTCCTTCAAGCCGTCGACCGAGTGGCAGCCGAGGCAGGTCTCGAGGGGGGAGCGGGCCAGCAGCCTCTCCCGGTCGGCCGCGTGCGGGTCGTGGCAGCTGGCGCACTTCCGCCCCCGCTCCAGCGCCCCGTGCTTCACCTTCGACGCCCGGATGGCCTGCCGGGTCGCCCGGTGGCAGTCGAGGCACCCCGCCGCCAGCTCCAGGTGGAGGAGCCTCGGTTGCCTCGAGTCGTGGGCGTTGTGGCAGTGGAGACAGCGCTCGGCGGCCGGCGGGTGGCGGTGGCGGCGCGCCAGGATCGCCCGGAACTCCTGGTGGCAGGAGAGGCAGAGCCGGTTGCCGCCCAGGCGGAGCGGCCCGGGCCGGCGGGGGTTGCTGCCCACGTGGCAGAGGCCGCAGTCGCCCGCCTCGTAGGGCGCGTGGGAGGAGGCCGCCTTGACCCCCCGGGGCAGCGGGCCCTGCCTCGGCGGGATCCCGGGCTGCGCCAGGGGGCGCTCCCTGGCCCCGGCGTGCGCGGCGGCCCCGAGCGCCACCGCGAGCGCCAGGCTCCACGTCGATCGCGCTGCGCGCAAGGCCCTCCTCCCGGTCCCCCGGCAGTGTACGGGGGCCCCCGGGACCGGGGCCTTGATCCCGCCCAAGCCCGCGCCGGGGCATCGAAAACTTGCCATCCGCGATCGTTCGGGCATGCTCCAGCCTCGGGCGATAGCGTCTGGTAGCGGCCTGGGGTCGGGGCGTGGGGAGTGGCGATTGGGTCGGGGTCGGAACCGGAGGCGCGTCGATCGCGCGCAGGAGGCCGCCGCCGCGGGCCACGGGGCCCGCGCCGCGGGGCGCGCCCTGGTGGCGCTGGGCCTCCTCGGGCTGCTCGGCCTCGGGGGCTGGCAGGCCTGGCGCTACCTCACCACCGGCGGGCTGCTGCGCATCCGGGAGATCCGGATCGCCGGGGCCCGGGCGGCGGGGACCGCGGAGCTGCTCGAGCTCTCGCCGGTGAAGCGGGGCGACAACCTCCTCCTGGCCGACGTGGACGCCATGTCCCGGGCGCTGCTGCGCCATCCCTGGGTGGCCGCGGTGGAGATCCGGCGGCGCTGGCCCCCGGCGCTGGAGGTGAGCGTCCGGGAGCGCCGGGCGGTGGCCATGGTGGACCTGGGCGGGCTCTACCTGGTGGACCGCGACGGACTGCCCTTCAAGCGCGCCGCGCCCGGCGACGGCCTCGACCTGCCGCTGGTCACCGGCTTCACCCGCGACGACTACGTGCAGCGGCGCGCCGACGTGGACCCGCTGCTCCGCGGCGCGCTGGGCCTGGCCGGGGACTGGGCGCGGGCCGGGCTGGAGCGGGCGCTGCCGCTCTCCGAGATCCACCTCGACGGCGCCGAGGGCGTGACGCTCTACGCCGGCGAGGAGGGGCTCCAGATCCGGCTCGGCGCCGGACCGGCCGGCCCCAAGCTGGAGAGGCTGGCGGCGGTCCTGCAGGCGCTCCGCGCCGAGGGGAAGCGGGCCGAGGTGGTGCTGCTGGACGACCGGGCGCACCCGGACTGGGTGACGGTCCGGCCGAGGGCGGTGGCGGGAACGGGCTCGAGAGGGCCCTAGGTGGGCGAAGCGCATCGGCGCCACTCGCCCGGAGGCAGCGAACCATGGCGAAGAGCGGAGACATCCTGGTCGGGCTGGACATCGGCACGACGAAGATCTGCGCCATCGTCGGCGAGGTGACCGACGAGGGCATCGACATCATCGGCATCGGCACGCACCCGTCCAAGGGCCTGCGCAAGGGCGTGGTGGTGAACATCGACGCCACCGTGGCCAGCATCAAGCGGGCCATCGAGGAAGCCGAGCACATGGGCGGCTGCGAGATCACCACCGTCTACACCGGCATCGCCGGCGGCCACATCAAGGCCTTCCCCTCGCACGGCGTGGTGGCGGTGAAGGACAAGGAGGTCCGGCCGGCGGACGTCGAGCGGGTGGTGGACCAGGCCAAGGCGGTGGCCATCCCCCTCGACCGCGAGGTGATCCACGTCCTGCCCCAGGAGTTCGTGGTCGACGACCAGGACGGCGTCAAGGAGCCGGTGGGGATGAGCGGGGTGCGGCTCGAGGCCAAGGCGCTGATCGTGACCGGCGCGGTGTCGAGCGCGCAGAACATCGTCAAGTGCGCCCAGCGCACCGGCCTCAACGTGGCCGACATCGTCCTCCAGCCGCTGGCCTCCTCGCTGGCGGTGCTCTCCGAGGACGAGAAGGAGCTGGGGGTGTGCCTGGTGGACATCGGCGGCGGCACCACCGACATCGCCATCTTCCACGCCGGCGCCATCACCCACACCGCCGTGCTGGCCCTGGGCGGGAACCACCTCACCAACGACGTGGCGGTGGGGCTGCGCACCCCCACCCACGAGGCGGAGCGGATCAAGAAGCAGTACGGCTGCGCCCTGGCCTCCATGGTGGACAAGGGCGAGACCATCGAGGTGCCCAGCGTCGGCGGCGGCCAGCCGCGGGTGCTCTCGCGCCAGATCCTGGCCGAGATCGTGGAGCCGCGGGTGGAGGAGATCTTCATGCTGGTGCAGCACGAGGTCCAGAAGTGCGGCATGGAGGAGCTGCTGGCCTCGGGCGTGGTGATCACCGGCGGCTCGACGCTGCTCGCCGGGATGCCGGAGATGGCCGAGGAGGTGATGGGGATGCCGGTGCGCCGGGGCATGCCGCGCGGCATCGGCGGCCTGGTGGACGTGGTGAAGAGCCCCATGTTCGCCACCGCGGTGGGGCTGGTGATCTACGGCGCCCGCCAGCAGGACGGGAGCCCGTACTTCAAGATCCGCGAGGAGAACGTCTACCGCAAGGTGCGCAACCGGATGCAGAAGTGGCTGGGAGAGATCTTCTAGCGCGGCCCCACGGGAGAACCTTCATGATCGAGCTCAACGAGACGAGGGACGGCGGCGCGCGCATCAAGGTCATCGGCGTCGGCGGCGGCGGCGGCAACGCCGTCAACACCATGGTGGCGGCGCGGCTCGAGGGCGTCGAGTTCATCGCCGCCAACACCGACACCCAGGCGCTGGCGGCCAACCGCGCCGGCCAGAAGCTGCAGCTGGGGAAGAGCGTGTCGCGCGGCCTGGGAGCCGGCGCCAACCCCGAGCGCGGCCGCGAGGCGGCGCTGGAGCAGAAGGACGCCATCGCCGAGGCGCTCTCCGGGGCCGACATGGTCTTCGTCACCGCCGGCATGGGCGGTGGCACCGGCACCGGCGCGGCCCCCATCGTGGCGGACCTGGCCCGGCAGAGCGGCGCGCTGACGGTGGGGGTGGTGACCCGGCCCTTCCTCTTCGAGGGGAACAAGCGGCGCAAGCAGGCCGAGGCCGGGATCGCCGAGCTCAAGGGGGCGGTGGACACCCTGATCGTCATCCCCAACCAGCGGCTGCTCTCGGTGGCCGGCGAGAGCATGTCGCTGGCCGAGGCCTTCAAGCGGGCCGACGAGGTGCTGCTCCACGCGGTCCAGGGCATCAGCGACCTGGTGGCCGTCCACGGCCTGGTGAACGTGGACTTCGCCGACGTCCGCACCATCATGAGCGAGCAGGGCCTGGCGCTCATGGGCACCGGCCGCTCGGCCGGCGAGCACCGCGCCGCCGAGGCCATGCAGGCGGCCATCAGCTCGCCCCTGCTCGAGGACGTGACCATCGACGGGGCCACCGGGCTGCTGGTGAACATCACCGGCGGGCCGTCGCTCACGCTCCACGAGGTGAACGAGGCCGTCACCATGGCCCAGTCGGCGGCCGACCCCGACGCCAACATCATCTTCGGGTCGGTCATCGACGAGCGCATGGGCGACGAGGTGAAGATCACCGTCATCGCCACCGGATTCCAGGGGAAGGAGCCGGCGGCGCGGGCCACCCAGCCCCGCCAGGTGGCGCTCCCGGCGCTGGCGCCGCGGGCGGTGGCCGCTCCGCCGCCCCTGCCCCTGCCCGAGGCGGTCCGCGAGGTGG
>DATIFE010000156.1:0-8708 GCA_035455425.1 Anaeromyxobacteraceae bacterium
CGCCTCTCCCACCCCAACGCCGAGATCCTCGAGGACCAGATCGTCCCCCTGGAGCCCGAGGCCCGGGCCGCGGCGGTCTTCAACTCGGGCATGGCCGCCATCTCCACCCTCTTCCTCACCGCCTGCCGGCCGGGGACGGCCTTCGTCCACACCTCGCCGGTCTACGGCGGGACGCAGCACCTCATCCACCAGCTCCTCGAGCCCCTGGGGCTGCGCGGGGTGACGGTGCCCGCCGGCGACACCCGGGCGCTCAGGGAGGCGGTGGCGGCGACGCCCCGGCTGCGCCTGGTGTTCGTGGAGACGCCGGCCAACCCCACGCTGGTCATGTCCGACATCGCCGCGGCCGCGGAGGCGGCGCGGGCCCTCGCCGAGCGGCCGCTGGTGGCCGTCGACAACACCTTCCTCGGCCCGACCTTCCAGCACCCCCTGGTCCACGGGGCCGACCTGGCCGTCTACTCGGCCACCAAGTACCTGGCCGGCTTCAGCGACATGCTCGGGGGCGTGATCCTGGGCCGGGACGCGGAGCTGGTGGCCCAGCTGCGCGGGACGCGTGCCGTCCTGGGCAACATCCTCCAGCCCGACGAGTGCTGGCTCCTCGACGGCCGCCTCCCCACCGTGACGCTGCGGATGAACCGGCAGAGCAAGAACGCCCAGCGGATCGCCGAGGCCCTGGCCCCGCACCCGAAGATCGCCCGGCTCCTCTACCCGAGCCTGTTCCGCGACCCCGAGCAGATCCGGATCCGCGACGCGCAGTGCCGCTACCCGGGCGCCGTCCTGTCCCTCGAGCTGCGCGGCGGGAAGGCGGCGGCCTTCGACTTCCTCCGGCGCCTCCGCATCGCCCGGGACGCGGTGAGCCTGGGCGGCGTCGAGAGCCTGGCCTGCCACCCGGCCAGCACCACCCACTCCGAGCTCTCCCGGGAGGAGCTGGAGCGGGCCGGCATCGGCGACGCCCTGGTGCGGATCTCGGTGGGGATCGAGGACTGGCGCGACCTGCTGCGCGACTTCCAGCAGGCGCTGGACGCGCTGTGAGGGCCCCGGCCGTCCGCTCCGGCGTGGCCGCCGGCCTGTTCCACGAGGAGAGCGGGGCCCCCGGGGCGCCGGGGCCGCCGCTGGTGCTGATCCACGGGGCGGGCGGGCGCCTCCGCCAGTGGCCGGCGGCGGTCCGGCGGCTGCCCGGGCGGAGGGTGATCGCCCTCGACCTGCCGGGCCACGGGAGCTCGCCGCCTCCCGCCCAGGGCTCGGTGGGGGCCTGCGCCCGGAGCGTGCTCGGGCTCCTCGACGCGCTGGGCGTGGACCGGGCGGCGATCGGCGGGCACTCCATGGGCGGCGCCGTCGCCCTCACCCTGGCGCTCGATGCGCCCGGGCGCGTGGCCGCGCTGGCCCTGGTGGGAACCGGCGCGCGGCTGCGGGTGGCACCGGCCATCCTCCAGGCCACGGCCGACCCGGAGCGCTACCGGGGGTTCGCGGAGGGATCCGCCGAGGTCTCGTTCGGGCCCGGCGCCAGCGCAACGCTGCGCCGGGAGTTCGCCGAGGACTGGCGGGCGGTGGACGCGGCGGTGGCCCACGGGGACTTCCTCGCCTGCGACGCCTTCGACGCCATGGCGCGCCTCGGCGAGATCCGGGCGCCGGCGCTGGTGGTGTGCGGCACCGAGGACCGGCTCACGCCCCCCCGGTACTCCGAGTACCTCCGCGACCACCTCGCCGGAGCGCGGCTCGAGCTCGTCCCCGGGGCCGGCCACATGGTCATGCTCGAGGCCCCGGAGCGGGTGGCGGCGGCGATCGAGGGCCTCCTCGCCGGGCTATAGTCCCCCGGTGGCCTCCGGACTCGGAACGCTCGGCCGGGCCCTCCTGGCGCTGGGCGCGGTCCTGGCGCTGCTGGGCCTGCTCCTCCTGGCGGCCGACCGGTTCCCGGCCCTGCGCATCGGGCGCCTCCCCGGGGACATCCGCATCGAGAAGGACGGCTTCGGCTTCTACTTCCCCCTCGCCACCTCGATCCTGCTGAGCCTGGTCCTCTCGCTGCTCCTCTGGCTCTTCGGCAGGCGCTGACCGTCGCCGCGCCAACATGTCCCTTGCCGCCGCCTCGGGGAAACGGTGTGCTGGGCGGCTGGAGGCGGCACCCCGCCGCGAGATCACCCATGAACTTCAAGCACCTCCTCGTGCACGTGGATTCCACCCGGCGCGCCCCGGAGCGGATCGACCTGGCCGTCGCCCTGGCCCGCAGGAGCGGCGCGCGCCTCGTCGGCCTGTTCGCCGAGAGCGAGACCATCGGGGGAAGCCTCGTCGGCCGCCGCTCCCCCGATCTCCTGGCCCGCACCGCCGCGGAGGCGCGCGCCGCCTTCGAGGAGCGGGCCCGGAAGGCCGACCTCCGCACCGACTGGTGGGCGCTCGAGCCCGCCGAGTACGGCCCGCTGGTGGGGCAGATCGAGGTCTGCTGCCGCTACGTCGACCTGGCGGTCTTCGGGCAGCAGCGGGGGGACGACGTCCGCGTGCCCGAGGACACCGTCGAGCAGGCGATCTTCCACGCCGGGCGCCCGGTGCTCGTGGTCCCGGCGGTGGGCCACTACCCCGACGCCGGCCGCCGGGTGCTCGTCGGCTGGAACGGGAGCCGCGAGGCGGCCCGGGCCCTGGGCGACGCCCTGCCGCTGCTGGAGGGCGCCGAGATGGTCCAGGTGGTGGCGCTGCAGAGGGCGAGCCACGGCGGCCGCAGCGCCCTGCCGGAGCTCGACGTGGTGGCCCACCTGGCGGCCCACGGGATCTCCGCGAAGTACGAGCGCATCATCGTGGACGCGGAGGAGATCGACGCCACCGACATGCTGCTGAACCGGAGCTTCGACCTCCAGGCCGACCTGGTGGTGGCCGGGGCCTACGCCCAGCACCTGCCGGGTCCCCGGGCCGCGGCCAGCACCCGCAAGCTGCTCGACTCGATGACCGCGCCGGTGCTGTTCTCCCACTAGGCGGATCGTCCATCCGGCCGGCGCCGGTCCGAGCAGCCGGCCCCGGCTCACCGCCCGGAGCCGGTCCGGGCGTCCACCCGGCCGGGCTGGTCGCGGCGCGGCCCCGGGGCCGGCGCGCCCTGCCGCTCCAGCACCCGGAGGTACCTGACCTTCTCGAGGTCGTAGCCGGCGTAGAGGGTGGCGAGCCGAAGGCCGACCCCGCCGTCGAGGAAGCCGAGCCGCAGCAGGTAGCGCTTGGCGAACCCGGCGGGCCAGCGGAGCCAGTGCCAGGGGCGGAAGCGCGCGCCGCGCGCGAACCGCTCGCGCGCCGCCGCGCGGGCGTAGCGGCGCAGCTTCTCCTCGAGCTCGGCCGGGCTCTCGCACCCGCGGTGATCGCAGCGCCCGGGGAGCAGGCGCACCGGCCCGTCCACCACCACCTTCTCGTGCACCGGGGCGCCGTCGAAGCCGCCGCGGCGGCGGTCGAACAGGCGGACGCGCCGGTCGCGCCACATGGCCCCGAAGCGCACCCTGCGGCCGAAGACGTGGTGGCGGAAGTGGATCCGGTAGCCCGCGGCCAGCTCCGCCTCCGGCCGGGCCAGCTCCGCCCGGATGGCGGCGGCCAGCTCGGGCGCCAGGCGCTCGTCGGCGTCCAGGGAGAGGACCAGGTCGTTCCGGGCCTGCGCCACCGCGAAGAGGCGCTGCGTGCCGTAGTCGACCCAGTCGCGGTGGAGGACGCGGGCCCCCGCCGCGCGGCCCAGCTCGACCGTCCGGTCGGTGGACCCGGAGTCCACCACCACCACCTCGTCGGCCACCCCGCGCACGGACTCGAGGAGGCCGGGGAGGTTCTGCTCCTCGTCGAGCGTGATGACGACCACCGAAAGGAGGGCCATGGACGCGAGGGTCCCCCGGAGCGATGGCCAGCCCCGTCCGGGTTTCCGTGCGATAGAATGCCCCATCTCCGCCCTCGAAGGGGACCCCATGAGCGACGCCGAAAAGCGCAACCTCATCGCCCAGTGGGCCTTCGACACGCGCCCGGTGCTGCTCCGGTTCCACCTCTGGCTCGAGGACGTGGAGGTCGAGCGCTCGCAGGCGGCGCCGGTCTCCGCCTTCACCTTCACGCCGAGGGGCATCGCCCGCTGCCTGGCGGTGACCTCGGCCGCGACCGCGCTCGGGACCCGGCTCTTCGGCGGCTTCGGGGAGGGCGCGGGCAAGGACAAGGCGGCCTACAACCAGGCCAAGAAGGCCGCCGACGCCATCAGCGCCTACGTGATGAGCGAGGGGCTCTGGCACCTCACCCGCACCCTGCCGGAGAACCACGCCATCATGGTCTCGCTGGGCGAGGGGCTCATGCCCAAGGCCGGCGAGACGCCGGAGATGGGCGCGAACCCGCTGCTGGGCTTCGGCCGCGTCTACGCCCGGCCGGAGGTGGCGCGCACCGTGGACCGGCGGGTGCGCCGGCTCCTCAACGAGAAGGACCACACCTTCGAGCAGTTCCACGGCTGGCTCAAGGACCGGGGGATCACGCTCTGGGGAGCCGCCGTCGACACGCTGGAGAACACCTCGCGCTTCGCCGAGGGGAAGCCCACCGGCCCGATGGCCGTCTTCCACCTCTTCGACTCGCCGCTGCGGGTGTCGCGCCCCTACGAGTCGTACATGGGCTGCATCACCGTGCCCCGGCGCGTCGCCGAGGCGGCGGAGGGCGCCTCGGTGCTGCTCGACTACCGCACGCCCCGCAAGCAGGTGCTGGAGTCCATCGAGGCCGCCTACCCCGGCATCCGCCGCGAGAACGTCCACGTCTGGACGCTGCAGGGCAAGAGCCGCGTCGGCCGGCTGGGCAAGCTGTGGGAGGAGTGGAGGGCGCTCGGGATCCACCTGGTGGAGGACGGGTGGAAGGCGCCCTCGGGGCTGGAGGTGTTCACCGACTCGGGGACCTACGCGCCCACCTTCCTGGTGGGGAGCTGGAAGGACGCCCCGGGCGCCACCCACGTCTTCCTCTGCGACGGGTACGCGGCCACCGCCGAGGCGGTGCAGGCCGCCAGCCTCTCCGAGGTCCTGGACGTCGAGTCCTCGATGGCCATGTTCACGCCCAGCTTCGAGCTCCCCTGCGACGCCGAGGCCCGCCTGATGCGCCTCGACCCCGGGTCGCCCGACTTCGCGCGGCGGGTCGGCGAGCTCTTCGGCGGGCGCGAGGTGGAGGCCGGCAAGATCCGGACCTACGCCGAGGCCATCCAGGAGGCCGAGGCCTCCAACATGCCCATGGGCCGGAGCGTGCTGCGGGCCGACGACTTCCTGCCCGAGAAGGACTGGAGCGTCCTCGCCAGCATCGGCTACATGTGCGACGACCCGTACACCGGGATCCAGGGGGTCACCCGCGTGTCCGGGGGCGTCTACCGGGTGACGACCCGCCTCGCCACGCGCCAGGCGTCGAGCCGCATCACCTTCACCTTCCGCCTGATGGAGCCGCTGCCGCAGACCCGGCACGTCTTCAGCCCGCTGCTGGTCCGCTTCACCTCGGGCGTCGACCACACCCGGCGCCCGGTGAAGATCTCCGACTCCGGGCGCATCCGCAACGAGCTGCAGACCATGTTCTCGCAGGCGCTGGAGCACGACGGGACCAAGATCCGCGTCCACTTCGACCGCGTCGACGAGAAGGTGGTGCCGCGGGACAAGCAGGAGGCCATCCGCGCGGTGCTCGAGTGGTACAAGGACAGCCACCCGGTGTGGTTCGAGTGGCTGGAGATCGCCTGATCCCTCAGCCGCCGGGGGGGAGCCGGAGGCCCCGGGGGACCAGGGCGCGCTCCGACAGGTCGAACAGGCCCTGCACCGCGAGCGCCAGGAGGGCGGCCGGCACCGCGCCCTCCAGGATGAGCCCGAAGTCGTCGAGCCGGATGCCGGTCAGGATGGGCTGCCCGTAGCCGCCGGCGCCGATGAGCGCCCCCAGGGTGGCGGTCCCCACGTTGATCACCGCCGAGGTCTTCACGCCCGCCAGGATGGAGCGGGAGGCCATGGGGAGCTCCACCAGCCGCAGCCGCGCCGCCGGAGGCAGGCCCAGGGCGGCGGCGGACTCGCGCAGCTCGGGCGGGATGGAGGCCAGCCCGGCCTGGGTGCTGCGCAGGATGGGCAGCAGGCTGTAGAGGAACAGGGCCGCCAGCGCCGGCCGGGCACCGATCCCCAGCAGCGGGATGAGGAGCACCAGCAGCGCCAGCGAAGGGACGGTCTGGACCACCCCGGCCGCGGCGAGCAGGGCCTGGCCCAGGCGGCGGCGGCGCTCGGCCAGGATGCCGAGCGGCACGCCCGCGGCGATGGCGGCCGCCAGGGAGAGGGCCACCAGGCCGAGGTGCTCGAGGGTGCGCGCCAGGATCCGGGAGGCGCGGCCCTGCGCCCGGACCTCGGCCGCGATGCCCAGCGACCGGCGCGCGAAGTCCGCCGCCACCTCGTCCTCCGGCACCCGGTCGATCTTGGCGCGGGCGTTCATGGCGATCATCCCGGCGACGGGGATGCGCCCGGCGAGGCGGGAGAGGGCGCGCACCACCGCGGGCGCCCGGGAGGCCAGGTCCTCCCTCCAGAGCAGGACCGCCCGGTAGTCGGGGAAGACGTGGCGGTCGTCCTCCAGCACCCGCAGCCGGTAGTAGGCGATCTCGGCGTCGGTGGAGTAGAGGTCGGTGGCGTCGAGGGCCCCGTCGGCCAGGGCGCGGGTTGCCAGGTCGTGGTCGAGCCCCCGCACCCGGAGTGCGTCGAGGCCGTAGCCGCGCCGGAGCGCGGGCCAGCCGTCGCGCCGGTCCATGAACTCGTGCGAGAGCCCGAGCCGGAGGCCGGGGTGGCGCGCCAGGTCGGAGAGCCTCCGGATCCCGAGGCGAGCCGCCTCCTCCTCCCGCATGCCGATGGCGTAGGTGTCCTCGAAGCCCAGGGGGTCGCTCATGGCGACGCCCCGCTCCCGCAGCGCCCGGCGCAGGGCCTCGTCGTCCGCGCCCGGGAGGCGGAGGATCTCCTGGGCCAGGGTGCCGGTGTACTCCGCGTAGACGTCGATCTCGCCGGCGAGCAGCGCGTCCCAGAGCACCCGGGTGCCACCCAGCTCGCGGCGGTGCACGGCGCGGGCGCCGGCCGCGGCGGCGGCCTGCCGGACGATCTCGCCCAGGATCACGCCCTCGGTGAACTTCTTGGAGCCCACCCGCACCTCGGGCGCGGCCGGGCCGGCCCAGAGGAGCGCGCCGGCGAGCAGCGCCGCGGCGGTCACCGCGCCTCCGGGGGAGGCTGGAGCGGCGAGCGCTGGGCCGCCACGAAGCGCTCCACGAACGGGTCCGCGGGCCGCCGCACCAGGTCGTCGATGGTTCCCTCCTGCAGCACGCGCCCGGCCCGGAGCAGGACCACCCGGTCGGCGAAGAAGGCCGCCTCGGCGAGGTCGTGGGTCACGAGCAGGACCGTCTTGCGCAGGCGCCGGAAGGCCTGGCGCAGGTCCTCCTGGAGCTCGCGGCGCGTCATGGGATCGAGCGCGCCGAAGGGCTCGTCGAGGAGGAGCACGTCCGGGTCGAGCATCAGGGCGCGCACCAGCGCCACCCGCTGCGCCTGGCCGCCGGAGAGCTGCGCCGGGTACCGGCCCAGGACCTCGGCCGGCAGCCGCGCCAGCTCGGCCAGCTCCGCCAGCCGCCGCCGGACGCGCTCCGGGTCCCACCCCAGGAAGCGGGCCATCAGCGCCGCGTTGCCCGCTGCGGTGAGGTGGGGGAAGAGCCCGCCCCCCTGGACCAGGTAGCCGGCGCGCCGGCGCAGCTCCAGCGCCCGGCCCGGCTCGAGGCGCTCCCCGGCGAGCTCGACCGTTCCGGTGTCGGGCGTCACCAGGCCGAGGGCGATCTTGAGGAGCGTGGACTTGCCGGAGCCCGAGAGCCCGATGAGGACCGCGGTGGTGCCCGGGGCCACCGCCAGGTCGCAGGGCTCGAGCGCCACCGCGTCCCCGTACCGCTTCGAGACCCCGGAGAGGGCGATCATGGGTGCGCGAGGCTATCACGGGGAGCCTACAGGCTCTGCTCCAGCTCCCGCAGGAGGCGGGCGTAGAAGGCCCCCGCGTCGAAGTGGCGCGACCAGCCGATCTGGGCCCAGTGGTCGGCCTCGATCTCCGCCAGCACCTCGCCCCAGCGCTGGGAGGCAGCGGGGACCACCCCGTCGTTGGGGCCCGCCCGCTCCGCCAGCCAGAGGTGGGTCGGGAGCAGGAGCGGGTTCATCCGCCTCTTGCTGCGCACCGCGCCCACCACGCTCCCGTAGGCGACCGATCGGACGTCCGGCACGTCCTCGTTGAAGCGCTGCAGGCCGGCGCCGGTCAGGTCGTGGAGCGCCTCCAGGCCCACGCCCGCGAGGGAGAGGGCCCGGGTGACGCCGAGCCGGCCGGCGAGGTCGGCGGTCAGGTCCGCCACCGGCGTCCCGCGGTGGGGCGTGCCCACGGTCACCAGCGCCGCCACCCTGCGGGCCGCGCCCAGCCGGCCGATGGCGTACCGGGCGTCGAGGCCCCCCATGCTGTGGGCCAGGGCGATGACCCGGGGCGCGTCGAGGGCGCGCAGCCCGTCGGCGAGCTGTCGGGCGCGGGCCTCCACCGGGCCCATGGCCGGCAGGCGCAGGTGCACCACCCGGCGCCCGTCCCTCTCCAGCCGCGGGCCGACGCCCCGGAAGTAGGCGTGGCGCCTCCCGCCGACGGCGATCTCGTCGAAGCCGAAGAGGCCGTGGACCAGCACCACCGGATGGGGGGCGCGCCGGGGCGGGCGCCGGCGGCGCCGCCGGGCGATGCGCACG